>JBEVKG010000110.1:0-17089 GCA_040509765.1 Xanthomonas sp. | reverse complement strand
GAATGATGCCGGCCGCGCCGTTGGTGGGTGCGGTGACCACGCGGCCGCCGGCGGCGTTCTCTTCGTTGACCGCCAGCGCGTACAGGTTGACCCAGTCCAGCGTGGTCAGCGGATCGCGCATCGCCGCTTCCGGCTTGGAGGACAGCTCGCGGTACAGCGCCGGTGCGCGCCGCGACACGTGCAGGCCGCCGGGCAGCGTGCCTTCCTCGCGGATGCCGCGCGTCACGCAGGCCTGCATCGCGCCCCAGATCTCGCGCAGGCCGGCGCGGATCTCGTCCTCGCTGCGCCAGCACTTCTCGTTCTCGAACATCAGCGCGGCGATGCTCAGGCCGCTGCGCGCGGCCTGCGCCAGCAGCTCGTCGCCGCTCTTGAACGGGTAGGGCAGCGGCGTTTCGTCGGCGACGATGCGGTCGTCGGCGGCGTCGTCCTGGTTGACCACGAAACCGCCGCCGACCGAGTAGTAGTCGCGCGTGGCGACGACTTCGTCGTTGGCGGCGTAGGCGGTGAAGCGCATGCCGTTGGTGTGGTACGGCAGCTTCTGCCGCTTGTTCATGGCCAGGTCGCGCTTCTCGTCGAAGGCGATTTCGTGCTGGCCGAGCAGGTTGATGCGCTTGCTGCCGCGAATGCGCTCCAGCGCGCCGGGGATGATGTCCGGGTCGATCAGGTTCGGGCGCTGGCCTTCCAGGCCCAGCAGCACCGCCTTGTCGGTGCCGTGGCCGCGCCCGGTCAGGGCCAGCGAGCCGAACACTTCGGCGCGCACGCGCACCACGTCCTGCAGGCGGCCCTGGTCGAACAGCCAGCGGTGCACGAAGCGCTCGGCGGCGCGCATCGGCCCGACGGTGTGCGAGGAACTCGGCCCGATGCCGATCTTGAACAGGTCGAACGTACTGACAGCCATGCGCGTGCCGAGGGGGTGGGCGAAAGACCGTCTATTCTATGCTTCCGGCGTGCGGCCCAGGTCCGCAGCGCAGCATTGGACGCGAGCATGTCCCTGACCCTGTACCAGCGCGACGACTGCCATCTGTGCGACCAGGCCCTGCAGGTGCTGGCGCAGGCGCGCGTGGCCGAGCCGGACAGCGTGTTCATCGACGACGACGCCACGCTGGAGGCGCGCTACGGCGTACGCGTGCCGGTGCTGCGCACCGCCGACGGGCGCGAGCTGGACTGGCCGTTCGATGCCGCCGGCGTGCGCGCCTGGCTGGCGGCCCCGGCCGAACGCGCCTGAGCCGCGCATAAAAAAAGCGGCGGACCCGACGAGGAAATCCGCCGCTCAGCGGCCGCGCGCCGCGGCCTGTGGCGAATCACTTCGCCTTGAACACCACCTTGGTGCTGATCGCGGTTTCGTTGGGGATGGTCTTGGTATCGGCCCAGTCGCCGCCGCCCACGCCGAAGTCCAGGCGCTTGACCGTGGCCTTGCCGGCCAGCACCGGCTGCGCGCCCGGCGTCCAGGTGAAGGTCAGGGTCACCGGCTTGGACACGCCGCGCAACTCCAGGGTGCCGTCGGCGGCGAACTGGTTGTTGCCCAGCGCGCGGAACTTGTCGGCGCGGTAGTGCGCGGTGGCGAACTTGGCGACGTCGAAGAAGTCCGCGCCCTGCAGGGTGGAGTCGCGGTCGCTGTTGCCGCTCTTGGCGCCGGCCAGCGGGATGGTCACGTCGAGCTTGGCGCCGGCCAGGTTGGCCGGGTCGAAGCTGAGCTTGGTGTCGAAGCCGGGGAACTGGCCGGTGAACACTTCGCCGTCGTACTTGCTGGCGAACACCAGGGTCGAGCCGGGGGCCTGCACATAGTCGGCGGCCTGCACCGCGGGGGCGGCGGCGAGCAGGGCCACCAGGCTGGCGGCAACGGCGGCGGGGGACGCGAAACGGATCGACATCGAAACGGCTCCTCAGGACTTGGGGGTGAGCCAACCGCGCGGCAACATCCGCGCCAGGGTGGCATCGCGTTGGAACAGGTGGTGGTAGAAGGCGGCGCCGGCATGCGCCAGGACCACCGCGATCAGCAGCCAGAAGCCCCATTCGTGCACCGCGTGCGACAGGTCGCGCAGGTGCGCGTTCGGGGCGCTGAGCTTGGGCACGGCGACCAGGCCGAACCAGCGGAACGGGCGCAGGCCGCTGCTGGAGTCGTACAGCCAGCCGGACAGCGGGATGGCGAAGATCATCACGTACAGCAGCGCATGCGTGGCGCTGGCGATGCGCTCCTGCCAGCCGGGCGTGCCGGGCACCGGCTTGGGCGCGCCGGCGTACAGGCGCCAGCCCAGCCGCACGATCACCAGCGCCAGCACGGTCAGGCCCAGCGACTTGTGCGCGGTGTAGACCCAGAAATACTTGGGCGTCTTCGGCAGCTCGCCCATGGTCAGGCCGACCACGCCGAGCAGCAGGATCAGTGCGGCGATCAGCCAGTGCAGGGTCTGGCTGACGCTGCCCCAGCGGTCGGGGGTGTTGCGGGCGCTCATGGCGTGCCGTCCTGCGCATTCGGCGCGGTGGTGGTGTCGGTGGGAGCGCCGGGCGTGGCGCCCGGGGCCGGCTCCGGCTCCGCCTTGGCGCCGCCTTCGCGGGTGGCCTCGGCCTCGATGCGCAGGTCCACCGTGCCGCCGATCACCGACGGCCAGGAACTGATGCCGAAGTCGGCGCGCTGCAGCGTGGTGGTGGCGGAGAAGCCGGCGGTGCGGCGGAACGGCGGCAGCGGATGGCGCTTCACCGCGTTCAGGGTCACGTCCAGGGTCACCTCGCGGGTGACCCCGTGCAG
The DNA here is from genome assembly GCA_040509765.1 of Xanthomonas sp. Lineage (GTDB taxonomy): Bacteria > Pseudomonadota > Gammaproteobacteria > Xanthomonadales > Xanthomonadaceae > Xanthomonas_A. The sequence continues at coordinate 14,346 of JBEVKG010000110.1, read as the reverse complement.
CGTCAGCTGCCCGATCACCTGGGCGTGCCGGGCGTCGATCGGCTCCACGCGGGTGGAGACGAACTGCGCCTCCGGGTAGCGATCGCCGTCGAGCAGGTTGTGCGCCAGCGCGGCGCGGTTCCACTTGGCGTCGCCCAGGTCCAACCGCTGCAACGGCACCCGCGCCTGCAGCCGCGCGCTGCGCCAGTCGTCCGGATCGAACACCAGGGTGCCGGTGCTGCCGGACACGGTACCCAGCGCCTTGGAGAACCCGGCGTGTTCGATCGCGAACAGCACCCGCGTGTGCACCGGGTCCAGCGCGTACTGCGCCGGCGCCGCGAGGGCGGCGCCCGGCACGGCCAGCAGGAGGGCCACGAGAGAGGGTCTGAGCATGGAGCGGGGCCGCGCTGGGAGGTCGCCGGATTCTAGTCACAGTCCGGGCCGGCTGCGTACCTGCGTCGCGTAACGGTTCGTTGCACGCCGCGACAGGTGTGATTTTTGCGGCGCCGCGGGGTATAAGAACGCTGCCGCGGCGAGCGGCACACGGAGCGGCCGCCCTGCGCGTCCGGCCCCGGCAGTGCGCCGGTGTTCATCCGCCGACGTCCTTTGCCGGAGCCGATGTCCATGTCCATCCCGCATCCCCCACGCCGGTGGCGCTGCTGGGGGCTGGCCTGCCTGCTGGCGCTGGCCGGTCTGTGCGCCGATGCCTGGGCCGGCGTGCCGGAACTGCCGCGCTTCCGGGTGTTCTCCAGCGAGCAGGGGCTGCCGTCCAGCGACATCTCCGCGCTGCAACTGGACCGCGACGGCTATCTGTGGATCGCCAGCGGCGACGGCCTGGCCCGCTACGACGGGCGCGAGTTCCGGGTCTGGCGGCACGACCCGGCCAATCCCGCCTCGCTGCGCTGCAACTACGTGCAGGACATGCACATCGACGCGCGCGACCGCATCTGGGTGGCCTGCGAGGGCGGCGGACTGAGCGTGCTCGGCGCGGACCGGCGCGGCTTCCGCCACTTCAACATGGCCACGCAGCCGGCGATGCGCAGCGACGAAGTGTTCGCCATCGCCAGCCGCGGCGACGCGGTGTTCTTCGGCACCTACCGCGGTGGCCTGTACCGGCTGGGCGGCGACGGCCGGGTGCGGCGCATCCGCGCCGGCGACCCGAAGGTGGACGCGCTGCTGGACAGCGCCGTGCTGACCCTGGCCTTCGACCAGGCCGGGGTGCTGTGGGTGGGCACCTTCAAGGGCCTGGTGCGCTACGACGGCCAGCGCGTCAGCGCCTACCGTATCGACGACGGCGTGCCGGACAAGGCGCAGGTGATCACGTCGATCACCCCGCTCAGCGACGGCCTGTGGTTCAGCGGCAACACCGGCCTGTTCCGGCGCGACCGCGCCGGGCGCTGGCTGCGCGCGGACTGGGTCGACGGCCTGCAGCGCGCGGTCAGCGCGATCGCCGAGGACGGTGCCGGCGGTTACTGGCTCGGCAACGGCGAGGGCCTGTGGCACAAGCCGGCCGACGGGCCGGCGCGGCGGGTGGACACCGGCGGCGCGGCGGTGTCCGGCGCCAGCGTGGTGGAGGCCGTGCTGCGCGACCGCGAAGGCGGCCTGTGGGTGCCGCTGCCGACACGCGGCCTGGGCTACCTGCGTCCGGACTGGCGCCGCCTGGCGGTGCTGGGCACTGCGCAGGGCCTGCCCGCCGACCAGTACGTCGGCCTGGCGCCGGCACGCGCCGGCGGCGTGTGGCTGCTCGGCTCCGGCGCCAGCGTGTTCCGTCTCGACACCACCAGCGGTGCGTTGAGCGCGCCGCACTGGGCCAACGGCGCGCCCAGCGGGCGCATGCTGTCGGTGCTGGACGATCCGCGCGGGGTCTTGTGGATCGGCGGCAGCGGCACGCTGCTGCGGGGGCCGCTGGACGGCGGCAGCCTGCGGCGCTGGACGCGCAGCGCCGGCGAGGCCGATGCGATTCCGGACGGCACGCTCGCCTGGCTGCAACTGGACGCGCGCCAGCGGCTGTGGATCGCCGCGCCGGGCTATGGCGTGCAGGTGCGCGATGGCGAGGGCCGCGTGCTGCAGAACATTCCCGGCGGCCAGCACGGCCTGGCCGGCACCGACATCGCCGCGTTCGCAATGGCGCCGGACGGCACGCCGTGGGTGGCCGACGAACAGTTCCAGCACTGGGACGACGCGGCAGGGCAGTTCCGCACGCCGCCGGAACTGGCCGGCGAGAAGGTGCAGTCGTTCGCCTTCGCCGACGCGCGCACGCTGTGGGTGCACCGCCTGGCCGGGCTGGAACTGTGGCGGCGCGACGGCACCCACTGGTGGCGCCGCCAGCGTTACGCGGTGGCCGACGGGCTGCCGGCCACCGAGTCCAGCGCGCTGGTCGCCGATCCGCAGGGCCGCGCCTGGCTGGGCATGCGCCGCGGCCTGTTCCGGGTCGATCCGCGGCGCACGCCGGCGGTGCGCGCGTTCGGCACCCGCGACGGACTCGGCAGCCAGGAACTGGTGCGGCGCGGCCTGCTGATGACCGCCGACGGCGTGCTGGTGGCCGCCGCCGCCGACGGCAGCGTGGCGCTGCTGGACACGCAGCAGCCGGATCCGGTGCCGGTGCCGCTGGCCCTGAGCATGGAGAGCGTGCAGGTGCGGCGCGGCCCGCGCCTGCTGAGCCTGCCGACGCGCGGCGACTTCACCCTGCGCTCGGACGACCGCGACCTGCGCGTGGCGGTGCGGCTGCTGTCCTACATCGATCCGGAACACATCGTCTACCGGTTCCGCCTGCCGGGCTACGACCGCGACTGGGTCAGCACCGGCGCCAGCGGCGAACGCATCCTGCCGCAGTTGCCCGACGGCGCGCAGGTGCTGGAGATCCAGGCGCGCACCCGCAACGGCGCCTGGTCGCCGACGCTGCGCCTGCCGTTCCAGGTGCAGCCGCCGTGGTGGCGCAGCGTCTGGGGCATCGTCGGGCTGCTCGCCGCGGCCGGCCTGCTGCTGCTGGTGTCGCTGCGCGCCTACCGGCGCCGCCTGGGCCGCCAGCACGCCTGGGAACTGGCCTTGCACAAGCAGGAACTGGCCGAGCAGGCCTCGCTGGCCAAGACCCGCTTCCTGGCCACGCTCGGCCACGAGGTGCGCACGCCGTTGACCGGGGTGCTGGGCATGAGCGAGCTGCTGCTGGCCACGCCGCTGGATCCCAGGCAGCGCGGCTATACCGAGTCGATCCGCCGCGCCGGTACCCATCTGCTGCATCTGGTCAACGATGCGCTGGACCTGGCGCGGATCGAGGCCGGGCGCCTGCGCCTGGAGTCGCAGCCGTTCGCGCTGCAGGCGCTGATCGCCGAGGTGGTCAACCTGATGGCGCCGCTGGCGCAGGCGCGCGGGCTGCGTTTCGATCTGCACGACGGCATGCCCGGCGCGACCACGGTGGAAGGCGATGCGCTGCGCGTGCGGCAGATCCTGCTGAACCTGCTCGGCAACGCGATCAAGTTCACCAGCAGTGGCTCGGTGGCGCTGACGGTGGGGCCGGCGCAGGACGACCACGGCCTGTGCATCGAGGTGGCCGATACCGGCCCGGGCATCGGCGCCGAACAGCAGGCGCGGCTGTTCCAGCGCTTCGAGCAGGGCGACGGTCCGCGCACCGCGGTGCGCCAGGGCGGCAGCGGCCTGGGCCTGGCGATCAGCCAGGAACTGGCGATGGCGATGGGCGGGCGCATCCAGGTCGAGAGCCGGCTCGGGCACGGCGCGCGCTTTCGCGTGGGCCTGCCGCTGCGCTGGTGGCCGGCGCAGGAACCCACGGTGGTGCCGGCAGCGGCTCCGCGGGCGCGCACCGCGCTGCGGATCCTGCTGGTCGAGGACGAACCGACCGTGGCCCTGGTCATGGTCGAACTGCTGCGCGGCCGCGGCCACCAGGTGGCCTGGGCCGCGCACGGCCTGGCGGCGCTGACCGAGGCCAGCCAGGACCGTTTCGACATCGGCCTGCTCGATCTGGACCTGCCGGCGCTCGATGGCCTGGCGCTGGCGCGGCAGTTGCGCGCGCTGGGCCACGGCTTCCCGCTGCTGGCGGTGACCGCGCGCTCCGACGGCGAGGCCGAGGCCGCGGCGCGCGCCGCCGGGTTCGCCGGGTTCGTGCGCAAGCCGGTCACCGGGCAGATGCTCGAGGCCGCCATCGACACGGTGCTGGACGGCGCGCCGCCGCCGTGAGGCGATGCGCACCGGTTGCCAGCGCCGGCGCTTATCGCCGACGATGGCGCCGGTGGCGCGGGACGGATGCCCGTCGGGGGAGACAGAGGCGATGCGGTCGAGACGGATCTTGGGATGGCTGCTGCTGGCGTGGTCCGCGGTCGCCGGCGCGGCAGTGCCGCCGACCCCGCAGCCGCGCCAACTGACCGTAGCCGATGGCCTGCCGTCCAACAGCATCAACGGCTTCGCCGAGGACAAGCTCGGCTATCTGTGGCTGGCCAGCAGCGACGGCCTGGCCCGCTTCGACGGACGCGGCTACCGCATCTGGCGCATCGAGGATGGCCTGCACCACAACAAGATCTGGTCGGTGCACGTCGATGCGCAGAACCGGGTCTGGTTCGGCACCGACGGCGCCGGCCTGGGCATGCTCTCGGCCGATCGCCGGCAATTCCGCTACTACGATCGCAGCACCTATCCGCAGATCGGCTCCAACACCGTGTGGTCGATCGCCTCCACGCCGGACGGCAGCATCTGGTTCGGTACCTCCGCTGGCGGTCTGCACCAGGTGCAGCCAGATGGCCGCCTGCGCCGCTTCATGCCGATCCCCGGCGATGCGCGCAGTCTGCCCTCGGCCAGCGTCACCCATCTGGCGACCACGCCGGACGGTACCTTGTGGGTCGGCACCCGCGGCGGCCTGGCGCGCTGGACCGGCCGCGATTTCCAGCGCGTGGCCGCCGCCGCGCTGCCGCGGCCGGAGGTGCAGGGGCTGACCCCCGAGCGCGACGATACGCTTTGGGTCTCCACCCTGGGCGGGGTGCGCCTGCTGCGCGCCGACGCCAGCGTGGCGGAGCCTTACTGGCGCAACATGCCGGGCGAAAGCGTCCTGGGCATGCTGATTCACGACCGCCATGGCACGCGCTGGTTCGACACCCGGGACGGGCTGGGCCGCGAGAGCGAGTCCGGGGTGATCCGCAACGTGCCGCTGTACAGCAATTCCGCGCACGGGCTGGTCAAGCCGAACTGGTCGCTGGCCTTCGAGGACCGCGAAGGCGGACTGTGGTTCGCCAGCGCCAATACCGGCCTGTGGCACCTGCCGGCCAACTGGCAGCAGTTCTCGGTGCTGTCCTACCGGGTGGACGACCCCGAGTCGATGGGCAACCCCTACGTGCTGGCCACCGCCGCCTCCCGCGATGGCGGCGTGTGGCTGGCCGGCACGCGCGGGGTGCTGGACAAGCTCGACCCGGCCACCGGCGTCGTGCATCGGCACATGCGCGCGATGTTCGGTCTGGACTGGACGCGGGCGATGGCCGAGGACCCGCAGGGCCGGCTGTGGGCGGCGACCGGCGGGGCGGTGCTGCGCTACGATCCGGCCACTGGCGAGGTCCGGCGCTGGGACAAGGGCGCCGGCGCCGATGCACCGATGGCCGAGCAGGTGGATCGGGTCGTCTTCAGCAGCGACCGCCACGTCTGGATCTTCAGCGATATCAGCGGCGTGCAGGTGCGCGACCTCGATGGCCACGTGCTGCGTAACATGGCCCCGGGAAGCGCCGGCCTGCCCGCGGATCTGACGGTGCAGGAGGCCAGCCTCGGGCCGCAGGGCCAGCCCTGGCTGCTGGGGCAGCACGGCCTGCTCGCCTGGAACCCGGAGCACGCGCGGTTCGAGCCGGTGCCCGGCGCACCGCAGCGCCCCCTGAGCGCCCTGGCGATCAGCGACGGCAACGTGGTGTGGCTGGCCAGCGTCGGCAGCCTGGAGCGCTATCTGTGGGATGGCAGCCGGCTGGGCCTGCTCGACCGCATCGATGCCGAGCAGGAGTTCCCGGCGCTGGCGCCGAACGGGCTGGTGGTCGATGCCAGCGGCGTGGCCTGGCTGAGCAGCGTGCGCGGGCTGATCCGGGTCGATCCGGCGAGCAAGGCGATCCGCTCCTACGGCGTGCACGATGGCCTGCCCAACCAGGAATTCCAGATCCGCACCCTGGTGCAGGCGCGCAGCGGGCAGATCCTCGGCGGCACCCCGGACGGGGTGGTGCTGTTCGAGCCGGCGCAGGTGGTGCCGTCGCGGCGGCAGCCGCCGCTGGTGATCGAGCGCATCGGCGTGCGCCGCGGCGAGCGCGGTCTGGACCTGCTGCACGCCGACCGCATCGTGCTGCAGGAAGGCGACCGCGATCTGCACGTGGTCGCGCGCCTGCTGTCGTTCTCCGATACCGACGCCAACACCTACCGCTTCCGCCTCAGCGGCTACGACCCGGACTGGGTCGACGTGGGCGCCAGCGGCGAGCGCCTGTTCTCGCGGCTGCCGTCGGGCCACTACACCCTGGAGATGCAGGCGCGTACCGCCGACAAGGTGTGGTCGAACGTGGTCAGCCTGCACTTCCGCGTCTTGCCGCCGTGGTGGCGCAGCCCCTGGGGCGTGGCCGGGCTGGCGGTGCTGGCGGTGCTGGCGCTGTGGCTGGTCGCGTACCTGTACCGGCGCCGCCTGCGCCGCCGCGCCGCCTGGCAACTGGCGGTGCACAAGCAGGAGGTGGCCGAGCAGGCCTCGCTGGCCAAGACCCGCTTCCTGGCCACGCTCGGCCACGAGGTGCGCACGCCGATGACCGGGGTGCTGGGCATGAGCGAACTGCTGCTGGCCACCCCGCTGGATCCCAAGCAGCGCCGCTACACCGAATCGATCCACGACGCCGGCTCGCATCTGCTGCGCCTGGTCAACGATGCGCTGGACCTGGCGCGGATCGAGGCCGGGCGCCTGGAACTGGAGCAGCAGCCGTTCGACCTGGGCCGGCTGATCGCCGAACTGGAGGCGATGATGGGGCCGATGGCGCGCGGCCGCGGCCTCGTCTTCGCCCTGGACAACGCCATGCCGCCGCACGTCACCGCGCGCGGCGACGCCACCCGAGTGCGGCAGATCCTGCTGAACCTGCTCAACAACGCCATCAAGTTCACCGAGCACGGCAGCGTGGAGTTGCGGGTGGCGCCGCTGCAGCCGCAGCAGGGCGTGCGCTTCGAGGTCGCCGACACCGGGCCGGGCATCAATGCCGAACAGCAGGCGCGGCTGTTCCAGCGCTTCGAGCAGGCCGACGGGCCGCGCACCGCCGCGCGCTACGGCGGCAGCGGCCTGGGCCTGGCGATCAGCCAGGAGCTGGCGGTGGCGATGGGCGGGCGCATCGAACTGCGCAGCCGCCTCGGTGCCGGCACCCGCTTCCTGGTCGAGCTGCCGTTGCCGTGGGCGCCGGTGCCGCTGCCGCAGGCGCCGCGCGACACCCGCGCCTCCGCCAGCGCCGCGACGCCGCGGCGGATCCTGCTGGTCGAGGACGACCCGACCGTGGCCGAGGTGGTCGGCGGCCTGCTGCGCGCGCGCGGCCACCACGTCACCCACGCCGCGCATGCGCTGGCCGCGCTGACCGAAGCGGCGGCCAGTGCCTTCGACATCGCCCTGCTGGACCTGGACCTGCCCGGCCTGGACGGCCTGGCGCTGGCGCGGCAGTTGCGCGCCTTGGACTACGGCATGCCGCTGATCGCGGTCACCGCCCGCGCCGACGCCGACGCCGAACCGCAGGCCCGCGCCGCCGGCTTCAGCGGCTTCCTGCGCAAGCCGGTCACCGGCGAGATGCTGGCCGAGGCGGTGGAGACGCCAGAAGACGGGGAGGGAAGCAGGAGCGATGGGGACGCATGACGATGGCCGACAAAGCGTCATGCCCACCCGGTGGCTGCGCAGCAGTTTGTTAGCTGCGCCAGGTCCACACCCATGCCGCATCCGCTGTAGGTGTGACAGACGACGCGCACGTATCTTGCAGGCCGCGGGCAGTCGGGACTGACGTCCCTCCGCCATGGCGCAAGTCGCGACTCCCGCTCCGACGGCTCCCCAATCCCGACTCCCCAGTCCCCGCTACTCCGCCACCTCTTCCACCTGCTTCGGATGCGGCCGGGTGTCCGGCAACTGCCAGAAGATCAGCGTCGAGGTCAGGGTGATGGCGCCGACGCAGACGAAGGTCGCGTGCAGCGCCGCGGTGGCGCCGTGGGTGTCGCCGAGGTGGGTGTTGAACGCCGCCAGCAGGCTGCCGGCGGCCGCGGCGCCGAAGCCGGTGGCCAGCATCATCACCATCGACAGCAGGCTGTTGCCGGCGCTGGCCTGGTCGCGGTCCAGGTCGCGCAGGGTGACGGTGTTCATGACGGTGAACTGCAGCGAGTTGACCGCGCCGAACAGCGCCAGTTGCAGCAGCCGCCAGCCCAGCGGCTGGCCGGCGTCGAACAGCAGGAAGCTGGCCATCGCAGTGCCGACCAGCACGGTGTTGGTCATCAGCACGCGGCGGTAGCCGAAGCGCTCCACCAGCTTCACCGCCGCGCGCTTGGAGGCCATCCCGGCCAGCGCCACCGGGATCATCATCAGCCCGGCGTTCATCGGGCTCATGCCCAGGCCTACCTGCAGCAGCAGCGGGATCAGGAACGGCATGCTGCCGCTGCCCACGCGCGAAAACAGGTTGCCGAGGATGCCGATGCGGAAGCTGATGACCTTGAACAGGTGCAGCGGGAACAGCGGCGCGGCCGCGTTGGCCGCATGCAGCCAGTAGCCGATCAGCGCCGCCAGCCCGGCGATCGCCAGCAGCATCACGAAGGCGTGGCGCAGGCCCAGTTCGGAGATGCCGTCCAGCGCCAGCGACAGCGCCACCATGCCGAAGGCCAGCATCGCGTAGCCGATCAGGTCGAAGCGCGTGCGCTGCTCGCCGTAGAAGTCCGGCATGATCTTCAGCGCGGCGACGAAACCGATCGCGCCGATCGGCAGGTTGATCAGGAACACCCAGTGCCAGGACGCCACCTGCACCAGCCAGCCGCCCAGGGTCGGCCCGACCAGCGGCCCGATCAGCGCGGGGATGGCGATGAAGCTCATCGCGCTGAGGAACTGCGCGCGCGACACCGAGCGCATCACCGCCAGCCGGCCGACCGGCAGCAGCATCGCCCCGCCGATGCCTTGCAGCACCCGCGCGGCCACCAGATACGGCAGCCGCGGCGCCGCCGCGCACAGCAGCGAGCCGAGGGTGAACAGCACGATCGCGGCCAGGAAGGTGCGGCGGGTGCCGTAGCGGTCGGCGATCCAGCCGGAGGCAGGAATGAACATCGCCACCGCCAGCGCGTAACTGAACACCACCGACTGCATCTGCAGCGGGCTCTCGCCGAGGCTGCGCGCCATTGCCGGCAACGCGGTGTTGACGATGGTCGCATCGAGCATCTGCATGAAGATGGCCAGCGACACCAGCCACAGCAGCGGACGGAAACTGCGCGCGTTGGGAACGGCGATCGGATCGGAGGAGGGCGCGGACATCGGCACGCAGGGGCGACGCGAGGGGAGCAATAGGATCGCGCAGATCGCGTCGCGGTGTCGTGCAGCCGCGCGCGTTGCGCGATTGCGATGCAGCCCGCGCTCAGCGATCCGTGCCGTCGGCAGGCCCTCGCGTAGGAGCGGCTTTATCCGCGACGGGTGTTCCTGGGAAACCCAGTCGCGGCTAAAGCCGCTCCTACGCGAAATCGCGCGCGCACCACCGGTCGCCGGCGATGCAATGCCAGATCCCGACTCCCCAGTCCCCGCTCTTACCCGCGCCGGCTATGCCGCTGTACCGCCTCCACCAGCGCGCCGACGTGCTCGGGCTGCATGTCCGGCGACAGGCCGTGGCCGAGGTTGAACACGTGGCCGTCCAGCGAGCCGCCGTTGCCGTCGGCATAGCTGTGCAGCACGCGTTGCACTTCGCGTTCGATCGCCTCCGGCGCGCCATACAGCATCGCCGGGTCCAGGTTGCCCTGCAGGGCGACGCGGCCGCCGGTGCGGCGCGCGGCGTCGGCCAGGTCGATGGTCCAGTCCACGCCCACGCCTTCGGCGCCGGAGCCGGCCAGCTCCTCCAGGTAGGGCGCATTGCCCTTGCCGAACAGGATCAGCGGGGTGCGCTCGGCGCCGTCGCCGCGCGCCAGTTCGCGGGCGATGCGCTGCAGGTAGGGCAGCGAGAACTCGCGGTACATCGCCGGGCTCAGCACGCCGCCCCAGGTGTCGAACACCTGCAGCGCCTGCGCACCGGCCGCGCGCTGCGCCGCCAGGTAGGCGATCACCGCGTCGGTGTTGACCGACAGCAACCGGTGCAGCGCCGCCGGGTCGTTCAGCGCCAGCGCCTTGATCCGCGCGTAGTTGTCGCTGCCGCCGCCCTCGACCATGTAGCAGGCCAGGGTCCAGGGGCTGCCGGAGAAGCCGATCAGCGGCACGCTGCCGTCCAGTTCGCGGCGGATCACCCGCACCGCGTCCATCACGTAGCGCAGTTCGGTCTCCATGTCCGGCACGCCGAGCCGGGCGATCGCCGCGGCGTCGCGCACGGGGTGCCGGAACTTGGGGCCTTCGCCTTCGACGAAGTACAGCTCCAGGCCCATCGCATCGGGAATGGTGAGGATGTCGGAGAACAGGATCGCCGCGTCCAGCGGGAACCGTGCCAGCGGCTGCAGGGTCACCTCGCAGGCCAGCTCCGGGGTCTTGGCCATGGCCAGGAAGCTACCGGCGCGGGCGCGGGTGGCGCGGTACTCGGGCAGGTAGCGCCCGGCCTGGCGCATCAGCCACACGGGGGTCTGGTCCACGGGCTCGCGGCGCAGCGCGCGCAGCAGGCGGTCGTTCTTGAGCATGGGGGATTCCTTAGCGCGGCGCGTCGGCGCCACGGGTGAACATGACCTGGAAGCCGCGCTTGAGCTGGGCGTCGCGGGCTTTCTCGAAGGCGGCGTGGGCGTCGTCCTGCTGCAGGTACAGCTCGCGCCGCAGTTGCGCGCGGCCGCCGATCTGGCCGCTTTCGCGCAACAGCTCCCAGCCGCCGAACAGGTCCGGCTGCAGGGTCAACTGCAGGTAGCGTGGCGGCTCGTTGCCGTCGGGGCGTTGCTGGAGGAAGACGCGCATGCGCCGATTGTAGCGGGTGCCGGTGCGGGCGACGTGGGCGCGACCGCGGAACGCAGCGGGCCGGCCTCAGCCGGCGCGGAAGCCGCGGCGGTAGGCCGAGGGCGGTACGCCCAGGGCGCGCGCGAACTGCTGGCGCAGTGCGCCGGCACTGCCGAAGCCGCAGTCGGCGGCGATCCGCTCCAGCGCCAGATCGGTGCGCTCCAGCAGTTGCTGGGCGCGGACCAGGCGCTGGTGCGCCAGCCACTGCACCACGGTGGTCCCGGTCACATGGCGGAACTGCCGGGTGAAGCTGCGCCGGCTCATCTGCGCATGCGCGGCCACTGCGTCCAGGCGCAGCGGCTGCTCCAGCCGCTGCAGCATCCAGTCCAGGGTCGGGCCGAGCAGGGCGTCGCGGCGGCTGGCCGGCAGCGGCTGTTCGACGTATTGCGCCTGCCCGCCCTGACGGTGCGGCGCCACCACCAGGCGCCGGGCGATGCGGTTGGCGACGTCGGCGCCGTGGCGGCGCCGCACCAGGTGCAGGCAGCAATCGATGCCGGCCACGGTGCCGGCCGAGGTCAGCACGTCGCCGTCGTCCACGTACAGCACGTCCGGCTGCAGCCGCACCTGCGGGTGGCGTTGCGCGAACCGGTCCAGTGCCGCCCAGTGGGTGGTGGCGGGGCGGCCGTCGAGCAGGCCGGCGTCGGCCAGCACGAAGGTGCCCAGGCACAGGCCCACCACCTGCGCGCCGGCGGCGTGGGCGTGGCGCAGCGCCTGGCACAGCGCCGCCGGCGCCGGCTCGGCGGCATCGCGCCAGGACGGCACGATCACCGTCTCTGCAGCCTCAAGCGCCTCCAGGCCGTGCTGCACCTGGATGGCGAAGCCGGCGTCGGTGCGCAGCAGGCCCGGCTCGGCGGCGCACACCCGCAGCGCGAAGGCCGGCAGGCCGGTGTCGGGCCGCGCCTCGAACACCTGGCAGGGCACCGCGAGGTGGAAGGGGCTGATGCGGTCGAAGGCGACCACGGCGATGCGATGCGGCGACATGGCCCGATTTTAGCGAAAACGGTGATTCGGGCCACTCGTCGGCGCGCAGGCGGCGGCCGACACTGGCCACCCCTTTCGCTCCGGAGCCATCGCATGTCTTCTCCCCGCCGCGCCCTGCTGGTCGTCGATGTCCAGAACGAGTATTTCGATGGCGCGCTGCCCATCGCGCATCCGCCGGTGGCGCACTCGCTGCCCAAGCTCCTGCAGGCGATGGAGGCGGCGCAGGCGCACGGCGTGCCGGTGCTGGTGGTGCAGCACACCGCGCCGGCGCAGGCGCCGGCGTTCGCCGAAGGCAGCGCGGGCTGGGCGCTGCACCCGCAGGTCGCCGCGCGGCCGCATACGCGCCTGCTGCGCAAGACCCGCCCCAGCGTGTTCGCCGACACCGACCTGGCCGCCTGGCTGCAGGCGCAGGCGATCGACACCCTGACCGTGGTCGGCTACATGACCCACAACTGCAATGCCGCCACCGTGTACGAGGCCTTCCACCGCGGGCTGGCGGTGGAAGTGCTGCGCGACGCCAGCGGCGCGCTGCCCTACGCCAACGCCGCCGGCCAGGCCAGTGCCGAGGAGATCCATCGGGTGTTCGGGGTGGTGTTCCACAGCAACTTCGCGGCGGTTGCCGACACCGCGCAATGGATCGCCGCGGTGGAAGCGGGGCTGCCGCTGCCACGCGACACCGTGCTGCAGTCCAACCGCCGTGCGCGCGGTGCGGCGTGAGCGGCGTGCCGCGGGTGCTGCGCGCACGCGACTTCACCGGCCGGCGTGCCTGGGAGGCGCTGCCGGTGGCGCTGCTGGACGGGATCGGCGTGCGCATCCACTGGACCGACCAGCCCTATGTCTGGCATGTCAACGACGGCCAGGAGGTGTTCGTGGTGCTGGACGGACAGGTGCGGATGCACTGGCGCGTGCACGGCGTCGCGCAGGCCGCGCTGCTGCAGGCCGGCGACGTGTTCCATGCGCCGGAGGGCACCGAGCACGTGGCGCATCCGCAAGGCCCGGCGCGGGTGCTGGTGGTGGAACGCGACGGCAGTCCGTGAGGATCCGGCATGCCCCGCGCGCGCGGCAGGCGCACGGGGTGGGGCGCGACCGACGGCAGGCGCGGATCGCAGGCGACGGCCAGCACGCGGGGCGCCGCAGGCGGCGCCTCGCGGTGTGCGTTCTATCACGGGCCCATCACTGCCGTTCTGGCGTCATTGGGACAGGCTATGCCGCTGCGTGCGCACAGAGATCCTGGTGTCACGGCATGGCCATTCACCACGAGTGCGGACGCGGCCGGCATGCAAAGCCAGAGCGATGGGCGGTTCCCTGGGCAGCATCATGATGTCGGCGCGGGACAAATTCCCACGCCGCTTGCTGCCACCTGCGATGCTGTCTTGCCGCTGCGCGCGCTGCGCCGGCAGGCCGGCGCATCCCAGACACCCCGCACTGCGCGCGGCCTCGGGCGGGTCACCGTCTGCGCCGCACTGGCGGTGCTGGGCCTGCTGATGCTCGGCCTCTGGTCCTGGCGAGCACACCGCCAATCCCCCGCACCGGCGCCCGAACCCTTGCGCGTGCAGACCATGACGGTCGCACAGCACCGGGTACCGGACATCATCGAGACCTCCGGCACCCTGCTGTCGCCGCAGACCGTGGAGGTGCGCGCGCAGGCCGACGGGGTGTTGCAGTCGGTCCTGATCCAGGACGGCGAGCAGGTCCACGCCGGGCAACTGCTGTTCACCATCGACCCGCGGCCGCTGCGGGCGGCGCTGGCGCAGGCGCGCGCCACCCTGGCCCGCGACCAGGCGCTGGCGGCGGATGCGGCCGACACCGAGGCGCGCTACGCCACGTTGTCCAGGACCGGCGCGGTCGATCCCAAGACCTACACCACCGCGGCCGACACGCTGCGCTCGCTGCGCGGCACCGTCGCCGCTGACCAGGCCCAGGTCGAGCAGACCCGACTGTCGCTGGCCTATACCCAGATCCGCGCGCCGATCGACGGCCGCGCCGGCGCCATCGCGGTCAAGCCGGGCAACCTGGTGTCCAGCGGTTCCAGCACGGCGCTGCTGACGCTCAACGTCAGCACGCCGATCGAGGTGCGCTTCGCCCTGGCGCACGTGCAGGTCGATGCCGTGCGCGCCGCACCGGCCGGTCGCCAGGGCCTGGGGCTGCCGGTGCTGGCGCTGGATGCGGTGACCGGCACCGTGCTCGATCGCGGCGAGCTGGCGTTTCTCGACAATGCCTTCGACACCAGCAGCGGCACCCTGGAACTGCGCGCGCGCTTCGCCAATGCA
>JBEVKG010000109.1:0-15495 GCA_040509765.1 Xanthomonas sp. | reverse complement strand
AGCTCAGGTCGGCGTACGAATCGGTGCGTGCCAGACACCCCATGATGAACTTGGCCAGTGGCGGCGGGGCCGCCGGCAGGCGCTGCTAGGAGTCTCGCAGGCCCGGATTGGAGAGCGCGTAGAGATCGACCTGGTCGGCCGCCTTCAGTGCGGCCAGGGTGGCCGGGCCGAGCTTGCCGTCCTCCGGCAGCTTCAGCGCCGGGGCCTGCGCGTTGAGCACGCGTTGCAGCAGCTTGATGGCGTTGTTGCCGGCGTTGACCTGGAAGTCGAACAGGATGTCGGCCAACGGCTGCAGCGCGATCTCGTCGCCGTGCACCGCATTCCAGTAGCAGGCCTTGTAGATCACCCCGGCCTGCGCGTCGCTGAGCGCGCGCAGGTTGTCCAGGGTCGGCTCCAGTTGCAGCAAGCTTTTGGCGTACACGCGGAAGGTCGCCAGGGTGATGCCCTTGTTGGTGGCGCCGCCCGGATCCACCGGATCGTTGACGAAGCCGCCCTCGTGCTTGAGCAGGGTCGGAAAGAATGCGTTGAAGTCAGCCATGGGATCCTCCGCTGGTGCCCGTGCTGGGCGTGGAGGAAGTCTGCGCAGCGCGCCGCACCGGCGGGATCGGCAAAAGCCCGATCCGGCGGCGCCTGCGCACTGAGGCGCCGCGGCCGTCGTGCAGGCCGGCGGATGCGAAGCGCCGTCGCGCCGGCCGCGCGCCGGCCGCAGGCTTCTGGAATAATGCCCGGCTATGAGCAAAATCGAACAACTGCTGGACAACAACCGCTCCTGGTCCGAACGCATCAACCGCGAGGACCCGGAGTTCTTCAGCCGCCTGTCCAAGCAGCAGACCCCGGAATACCTGTGGATCGGCTGCTCCGACTCGCGGGTGCCGGCGAACCAGATCATCGACATGGCGCCGGGCGAGGTGTTCGTCCACCGCAATATCGCCAACGTGGTCGTGCACACCGACCTGAACTGCCTGTCGGTGATCCAGTTCGCGGTCGAAGTGCTGAAGGTGCGGCACATCCTGGTGGTCGGCCACTACGGCTGCGGCGGCGTGCACGCGGGCCTGACCCGCGCGCGGCTGGGCCTGGTCGACAACTGGATCCGCCACGTCACCGACGTGGCCGAGAAGCACGAGCAGTGCCTGCAGCAGGCCGGCGACCTCAACGTGCAGCATGCGCGCCTGTGCGAGCTCAACGTGCTCGAGCAGGTGGTCAACGTCAGCCGCACCTCGATCGTGCTCGACGCCTGGGCGCGCGGCCAGGAACTGACCGTGCACGGCTGGGTGTACAGCCTGCGCGACGGCCGTGTGCACGACCTTGGCATGGAGCTGGACCGTCTCGACGACCTGGAGCCGCGCTACGATGCCGCCCTGGCGCGCATCCGCCAGGACCGCGAGGACCGCTGAGCGGCGCGCCGCTCCGCCCTCTTCGTCAAGGATCCATATGCTCCCCGGCCCGCTCAACCTGCACGCCTGGATCGACGCCCACCGGCACCTGCTGAAGCCGCCGGTGGGCAACAAGTGCATCCACGCCGGCGACTTCATCGTGATGGTGGTCGGCGGGCCCAACGCGCGCAGCGACTACCACTACGACGAAGGCCCGGAGTGGTTCTACCAGCTCGAAGGCGAGATGGTGCTGAAGATCCAGGAGAACGGTGCGGTGCGCGAGATCCCGATCCGCGCCGGCGAGACCTTCCTGCTGCCGCCGAAGGTGCCGCACTCGCCGCAACGCGGGCCGGCGTCGGTCGGCCTGGTGATCGAGCGGCGACGCCTGCCGCACGAACAGGACGGCCTGCTGTGGTACTGCGAGCGCTGCAACCACCTGCTGTACGAAGCCTACTTCCCGCTGCAGGACATCGAAACCGACTTCCCGCCGGTGTTCGCGCGCTTCTACGCGTCCGAAGCGCTGCGCACCTGCGCCGGCTGCGGCCACGTGCATCCGCTGCCGGCGGCTGCCGCCGCGTCGTGACCGCCCTGCGCCCGCGCCGCCCCGGATCGCGATGCTGCGCAGCCTGATCGCCCTCAAGCCGCGCGACGTGCCGGTGCGCGTGGCCTTGCGCAACACCGCCGCGGTAGTGGTGCCGCTGGCGCTGGGCGTGGCCGCCGGCCATGCCGAACTGGGCCTGGCGGTGTCCACCGGCGCGCTCAACACCATGTTCTCCGACCAGCCCGGCCCGTACCGGGCACGGATGCAGCGCATGCTGATGGCCGCGCTGGCGGCGGGCGTCGCCGCGCTGCTGGGCATGCTGATCGGCGCGCACACGGTCGCGCTGGCGCTGTGCGCGCTGCTGCTCGGCCTGGGCGGTGGCCTGCTGGTGGCGTTGGGCCCGGTGGCGGCGCGGGTCGGGCTGACCAGCATGATCCTGCTGGTCGTCAGTGCCGACGTGGGCCTGCCGCCGCTGCAGAGCGTGGGCGTGGCGGCGCTGATCTTCGCCGGCGGCGTGTTGCAGATGCTGATGGCGCTGGCGGCCTGGCCGCTGCAGCGCTACCGCCCGGAACGCTTCGCCCTGGCCGACCTGATGCGGCAGCTGGCCGGCCTGGCTCGCCAGCGGCCGAGCGCGAGCGCGGCACCGCCGGCCACCGAAGCGGTGCTCGAGGCGATGGTGATGCTGCACGGCGAACACCGCTCGCGCGGACGTGCGGTGCAGGCGTTCCGGGTCATCGCCGAGCTGTGCGAACGCGCGCGGCTGGAACTGCTGACGCTGGCCGACCTGCACGGGCGCCTGGAGGCAGGGTCGGCCGCGCGGCTGCCGATCGAACGCGTGCTCGAGCGCAGCGCGGTGGTGCTGGACCAGCTCGCGCACGCGCTGGACAGCGCCGAGGATCCCGACGCGGCCACTGCCTCGATGACCGGGTTCGACGATCTGGTCGACGCGCTGGCGCAGGTGCAGGTGCAGACCGAGGACACCCGCACGCGGCGCCTGCTGCGCATCGCCGTGGCTCGCGCGCAGGCGCTTGGCGGCCAGTTGCGCGCGCTGGTGCGCAACGGCCGCTGGGCCAGCAGCCGCGGCGAGATCCAGGCCGAGCTGGCCGAGGCGCAGTTGCCGGCGGCGCTGCGTCCGCTGGCGCCGCTGCAGACCCTGCGGGCGAATCTGAACCTGTCCTCGGTGGCGTTCCGTCATGCGCTGCGCTGCGGCGTGTGCCTGGCGCTGGCGGTGCTGTTCGCACGCTGGCAGGCGATCCCGCACGGCTACTGGATCCCGATGACCACCGCGATCGTGCTCAAGCCGGATTTCGGCGGCACCCTCAGCTTCGGCGCGCTGCGCGTGGCCGGCACCTTCGCCGGGCTGCTGCTGGCCACCGTGCTGGCGCACTTCGTGATGGACGGGGCGGTGGTGCGGCTGCTGTTGCTGACCGTGTTCTGCCTGGGCTTCCGTCTGTTGACCCAGGTCAACTACGGGCTCGGCGTGGCCTGCCTGACCGGCATGCTGGTGCTGTTGCTGTCGTTCGAGGGCATGGCCCCGGGCGAGGCGATCGGCGAGCGCATCCAGGCCACCGTGCTCGGCAGCGCGCTGGCGCTGGCGGCCTACGCGCTGTGGCCCACCTGGGAACGCAAGCACATCCGCGCCATCCTGGCGCAGTTGCTGCTCGCCTACCGCGACCATCTCGACGCGGTGCTGGAGGGACGCCTGCAGGCGCTGCCGGAGACCCGCGCGGCCTCGCGCACCGCCCGCACCAATGCGCAGGCCTCGATCGAACGCCTGCGCGGCGAGCCACGGCGCAAACGCAACCTGCGCGAACTGACCCTGGCCGAATCGGTGCTGGCCAACGGCAACCGGCTGATCCGCGCCTCGCTGGCGCTGGAGGCGGTGCTGCGCGATGCGCCGCCGCTGCAGCCGCTGCCGGAACTGCAGCAGTTCCGGCAGCAGGCGCACACGGCGCTGACCGAGCTGGCCGAGGGCCTGCGCACCGGCACGCCACCGCCGCAGGCGAGCCTGCGCACGGACGAGCGGCGCCTGGCCGAGGCACTGGCCGCGCAGCCGCAGGACGGCAGCGACGGCGGCGCCCTGGCCGCGCTGGCCGACACCAGCGACCGCGTCGCCGACAGCATCGGCACCCTCACCCACCTGGTCCGCAGCGCGCTGCTGCCGGCGGCGGCGGCCGCGAAAGAACAGGCGCCGGCGGGCGCGCACCGCAGCGGATGACGGCGCAGGCGTGTCCTGCCGGCGGCGCCGGAACGTCCGCGGCGCACGCCCGCGGCAGGCCGCCGGACAGTCACCTCACGTCGTCCCACACCCTCTAGACTCTCGCCCTGCTTCCAGGAACCCACGCCGATGAACGAGATCCTGTCCCGCCAGCACGCCATCGCCCTCGACGCCGCCGATCCGCTGCGCGCCTTGCGCCAGGAGTTCCTGTTCCCGCAGCACCAGGGCGCCGACCAGGCCTACTTCGTCGGCAATTCGCTGGGCCTGCAGCCGCGCGGGGCGCGCGCCGCGGTGCAGGAGGTGCTGGACAAGTGGTCGTCGCTGGCGGTGGAAGGCCATTTCAACGGCGACACCCAGTGGATGACCTACCACGAGCTGCTGGCCGCGCCGCTGGCGCGCCTGGTCGGCGCGCATCCGCACGAAGTGGTGGCGATGAACACGCTGACGGTGAACCTGCACCTGCTCATGGTCAGCTTCTACCGGCCCACCCGCGAGCGCCCGGCGATCCTGATGGAGGCCGGCGCGTTCCCCTCCGACCAGCACGCGGTGGCCTCGCAGATCCGCGTCCACGGCTTCGATCCGACCACCGACCTGATCGAAGTGCAACCCGATGGCGCCGACGGCACCGTGTCGCTGGCGGCGGTCGAGCGTGCCATCGCCGAGCACGGCCCGCGCCTGGCGCTGGTGCTGTGGCCGGGCGTGCAGTACCGCACCGGCCAGGCCTTCGACCTGGCCGCGGTGGCGCGGCTGGCGCGCGCGGCCGGTGCCGCGGTCGGCTTCGACCTGGCCCACGCCATCGGCAACGTGCCGCTGCAGTTGCACGATGCCGCCCCGGACTTCGCGGTGTGGTGCCACTACAAGTACCTCAACGCCGGCCCCGGCGCGGTCGCCGGCGCCTTCGTGCACGAGCGCCACGGCCACGGCGACACTCCGCGCTTCGCCGGCTGGTGGGGCCACGACAAGCGCACCCGCTTCCGCATGGCGCCCGAGTTCGTCGCCGCGCCCGGCGCCGACGGCTGGCAGCTGAGCAATCCGCCGATCCTGAGCATGGCACCGCTGCGCGCCTCGCTGGACCTGTTCGAGCGCGCCGGGCTGGACGCGCTGCGGCAGAAGTCGCAGCAGCTCACCGGCTACCTGGAGACGCTGATCCGCGCCCGCCTGGCCGACACCCTGCAGATCATCACCCCGTCGGATCCGGCGCAGCGCGGCTGCCAGCTGTCGCTGCGCGTGGCCGGCGGCCGCGAACGCGGCCGCGCCCTGTTCGAGTACCTGCAATCGGTCGGCGTGCTGGGCGACTGGCGCGAGCCGGACGTGATCCGGATCAGCCCGGTACCGCTGTACAACCGCTACCGCGACGTCTACCGCTTCGTCGAGGAAGTGGAAACCTGGGCCGGCGTCTGACCCGCCTTTTTCGCGCGGCCAGCGGCCGCGCCTTCCGGACACCCCATTGAACGCATCCCCCCGCAGCATCACCCTGATCGGCGCCGGCCTGGCCGGCTCCCTGCTCGCCATCCTGCTCTCGCGCCAGGGCTGGCAGGTCACCGTCTACGAACGCCGCGGCGACCCGCGCGTGCACGATTACGAGCGCGGCCGCTCGATCAACCTGGCCCTGGCCGAACGCGGCCTGCACGTGCTGCGCCAGGCCGGCGCCGATGCCGCGGTGATGGCCAAGGCGGTGATGATGCGCGGGCGCATGGTGCACTTCGCCGACGGCCACCAGCAGTTGCAGCGCTACGGCCGCGACGACAGCGAGGTGATCTGGTCGGTGCACCGCAACGATCTCAACATCACCCTGCTGCAGTTGGCCGAGCAGGCCGGCGCGCGCATCCACTTCTACCGGCGCCTGCACACGGTCGACTTCGACGCCGGCTACGCGCGCTTCATCGACGACCGCGACGACCAGCCGCACGACATCCGCTTCGACAGCATGATCGGCGCCGACGGCGCCGGCTCGGCGCTGCGTGCGGCGATGCAGCGCAAGGCGCCGATGGCCGAGCAGATCGAGTTCCTCGATCATTCCTACAAGGAACTGGAGATCCCGCCCAGCGCCGGCGGCGGCTTCCGCATCGAGCCCAACGCGCTGCACATCTGGCCGCGCGGGCACTACATGTGCATCGCCCTGCCCAACCACGAAGGCACCTTCACCGTCACCCTGTTCCTGCCCAACAAGGGCGAGCCCAGCTTCGCCACCGTGCGCAGCGGCGAAGAGGCGCTGGCGCTGTTCGCGCGCGATTTCGCCGATGCGCTGCCGCTGATGCCACACCTGGCCGAGCACTGGGAACAGCATCCGCCGGGCCTGCTCGGCACGCTGCGCCTGGAGCGCTGGCACCTGGACGGCCGTGCGGTGCTGCTGGGCGACGCCGCGCACGCGATGGTGCCGTTCCACGGGCAAGGCATGAACTGCGCGTTCGAGGATTGCGCGGCGCTGGCCGCGCACCTGCAGCGCGAGCCGGACCTAGCGCGCGCCTATGCCGCGTTCGAGGCCGAGCGCAAGCCCAATGCCGGTGCGATCCAGCAGATGGCGCTGGAGAACTACGTGGAAATGCGCGACCGCGTCGGCGACGCCGGTTTCCTGCTGCAGCGCGAACTCGGCCAGGCGCTGCAGGCGCGGCACCCGACCCGCTTCGTGCCGCACTACACCATGGTCACCTTCCTGCGCACCCCGTACGCGCAGGCACTGGAACGCAGCGAGGTGCAGCGCGACATCCTGGTCCAGGCCACGCAGGGCCACAGCGACCTGTCGCGGATCGACTGGGCCTGGCTGGAACGGACCGTGCACGCGCGGCTGGCGCCGCTGGAGGGGGCGCATTGAACCGGCGTACCCTGTCACCGTGCCCGCATTGTCGTCGGAGCGGCGCTACGTGGCCTAGGGCCATCAGCCGCGACCGCTTGACCGGTCACGCTCGTCGCGGCTGAAGCCGCTCCTACCCAAGCATTCCCACGCCCCGCGCCTCGCCGGCCTCGCACCATTCGACTCTTCATGCCCGACAGCTTCCTCTTCTACGACCTGGAAACCTTCGGCGCCGATCCGCGGCGTACGCGCATCGCGCAGTTCGCCGCGGTGCGCACCGATGCCGAACTGAACGTGATCGACGAGCCGATCAGCTTCTTCGTCAAGCCGGCCGACGACCTGCTGCCCTCGCCGGTCGCCACCCTGATCACCGGCATCGCCCCGCAGCAGGCGCTGCGCGAGGGCGTCAGCGAAGCCGAGGCGTTCGCGCGCATCGCCGAGCAGATGGCGCGGCCGCAGACCTGCACGCTGGGCTACAACTCGCTGCGCTTCGACGACGAATTCGTGCGCCACGGCTTGTTCCGCAATTTCCACGATCCCTACGAACGCGAGTGGCGCAACGGCAACTCGCGCTGGGACCTGCTGGACATGCTGCGGCTGATGCACGCGCTGCGCCCGGAGGGCATTGTCTGGCCGCAACGTGAGGACGGCGCCACCTCGTTCAAGCTGGAGCACCTGGCGCTGGCCAACGGCGTGCGCGACGGCGATGCGCACGAGGCGCTGTCCGACGTGTACGCCACCATTGGCATGGCCCGGCACTTCCGCCGCAGCCAGCCACGGCTGTGGGAGTACGCGCTGAAGCTGCGCGACAAGCGCTTCTGCGGCAGCCTGCTCGATGCGGTGGCGATGCAGCCGGTGCTGCACGTGTCGATGCGCTATCCGGCCGCGCGGCTGTGCGCGGCGCCGGTGCTGCCGCTGGCGCGGCATCCGCGCATCGACAGCCGGGTGCTGGTGTTCGACCTGGAAGGCGACATCGAGCCGCTGCTGCGCTATTCGCCGGAACAGATCGCCGACCGCCTGTACACCCCGCAGGCCGACCTGCCCGAGGGCGAACAGCGCATCCCGCTCAAGGAAGTGCATCTGAACAAGGCACCGGCGCTGGTCGCCTGGACGCACCTGCGCGAGGCGGATTTCGCCCGGCTGCGCTTGGACCCGGCGCACCTGCTGGCCAAGGCCGCGCGCCTGCGCGAGGCCGGCCCGGCGCTGGCGGAGAAGGTACGGCGGGTGTTCGCCAACGAGCGCGCCGCGGCGCCGGCCGATGTCGACGCTTCGCTGTACGACGGCTTCCTCGCCGATGGCGACAAGCGCGCGATGGCCCAGGTCCGCGCCACCCCGCCGGCGCAACTGGCCGCGCTGGAAGGCCAGTTCCGCGATCCGCGCCTGCCCGAACTGCTGTTCCGCTACCGCGCGCGCAACTGGCCGCAGAGCCTGTCCATCGCCGAGCAGGCGCGCTGGGACGACTACCGGCGGCAGCGCCTGCAGCAGGACAGCGGCCTGTCCGAACTGAACTTCGACGCCTTCCACGCGGAGCTGGCCGGTTTACGCCTGGCTCACCCGCAGGATGCTACCAAGCAAGCCCTGCTCGACCAGTTGGCCGCCTGGGGCCACGACCTGCAACGCAGCCTATGACCAGCTATTTCAGCGACGCCAGCTTCAAGTTCCTGCGTGCCCTGGCGCGGCACAACGACAAGGCCTGGTTCAACGACAACCGGCATAAGTACGAAGAGCACGTTCGGCAGCCGTTCCTGCGCCTGATCACCGACCTGCAGCCGGACCTGGCCCAGGTCAGCGAGCACTTCCGCGCCGATCCGCGCGGCGTCGGCGGCTCGCTGTTCCGCATCCATCGCGACGCGCGCTTCTCCCACGACAAGTCGCCGTACAAGACCTGGCAGGGTGCGCGCCTGTTCCACGAGCGACGCAAGCAGGTGCCGGCGCCGTCGTTCTACATCCATCTGCAGCCGGGCGAGAGCTTCGTCGGCGCCGGGCTATGGCATCCGGAACCGGACACGCAGCGCAAGGTGCGCCAGTTCATCTTCGACAATCCCGGCAGCTGGAAGGCCGCTGCGCATGCGCCGGCGCTGCGCCGCCGCTTCGACTTTGAGGAAAGCGAGATGCTGGTGCGGCCGCCGCGCGGCTTCCCGGCCGACTTCGAGTGCATCGACGACCTCAAGCACAAGAACTGGGTGTTCTGGCGCCAGCTCGATGACGCGACCATGACCGGCCCGCGGCTGCGCACGCAGATCGCCGCCGACCTGCAGACGCTGGGGCCGTTCGTGGACTATCTGTGCGCCGCGCTGGACCTGGAGTTCTAGAGAGGCAACGCTCCCTGCAGGAGCGGCTTCAGCCGCGACAGGCATCGCCGGCAACGCGTCGCGGCTGAAGCCGCTCCTACAGAACGCCCACATGCGCACGAGGCACACGATGAAAAAATGGCTGGCCTTGCTGTTCCTCGCCCTGCTCGCCCTCGGCGGCTATGTCGTGGCCGGGCCGTACCTGGCCATCCGCGGCATCGACCAGGCGCTGCGCGAGCGCGATGCGGCGGCACTGGAACGCTACGTCGACTTCCCCACCCTGCGGGTCAACCTCAAGGCCCAGGTGGACGATGCAATGGTGCGCCGCGCCGGTCCCGACCTGCAGTCCAGCCTGTTCGGCGGCGCGCTGCTGTCGCTGGCCGGCGGTCTTGGCGGCATGAGCGTGGACGCGATGGTCACCCCGGCCGGCATCGGTGCGCTGATGCAGGGCGACGCATTGTGGAAACGCGCCAGCGGCGACACCGTCGGCGGCGATACCTATGCCGCGCCGCGCCCGCCGCAACCGCTGCGCCAGGCCGAACACCGCTTCGACTCGACCACGCGCTTCGTCGCCACCGTGCACACCGCCGACGGCACCGCGGTGCCCTTCGTGTTCACCCGCGACGGCCTGCGCTGGAAACTCAGCAACATCCTGCTGCCGTTGTAGGCGATGGCGGCGGTCGGCGGCAAATGGCCGGCGGCCGAAGACTTGAGGCCACGTCGAGCCGGCACACATGCGGGTTGCTCTTGTAGGAGCGACTTCAGTCGCGACGAGCGAAGCGCCAGTGTTTCACCGGGCAGCATGCAGTCGGGACTGAAGTCCCTCCCACACTAGGCGCTCTGGCGATCTCGATCCGTTCACTTAACAGTGAGTCGACGCAGCGTTGGACCATCAGCCCAGCAACGGCTTTCGTCACCTTTTTTGAATCAGCGGCGACACAGGTCATCGGGAATACCCGTCGCGGCTGAAGCCGCTCCTACAAGAGCGACGAGGTGTTGCGCTGCACCACCGAAAAGCGAGTTTGCAAGAGGCGCGCTGAGGTCCCCGCACACGGCGCCAGAAAGCGCTACAGCTGCAAACAGGTCAGCTCGGACACTTCCGGATCGCCAGCGCTGCGCCACAGGTTTCGGGTGGCGAATGCGCACCCCGCGTCCGGGCACATCAGGACGATCTCGAACTCGGGCGGCGCCTGCACCCAACGGTGGCGCCCGCGATCGTCGGTGCGAAAGGACGCGACACTGTTCTGCACGTGCCGCGGTTGCTCGCCCGTCGTGGTCGTCGTCGCGGCCACCGACAGCATGCCGCCATCCCGAGTGACCGCGATGTTCCAGAAGTCCGTCCCGAGATCGATCTCCGTCACCGACGCATACGGCGGGTCCATGAAGCCGGCCGCCGCGGTCGGCGCCGCCCAGGACACGCGGTTGCCGTCGACGATGCGGCCGGGTCCGAGCGAGACCCACAGGCGCCCATTCGCATCCATCGCCGATTGGCAGATCGGCGGCATCCGCGCGATGCGCTTGGGGGGCTTGGGCAGGCCTGGCTCGGCGAGCCAGAGGCTGCCCTCGGCCGCCACCGCCAGGATCTTCCCATCGGGCGTGGCATGCAGCTGCAGCTCGTCCGCCAACGCCCTGCGCCGCACGCTCCCGTCCGCCAGCGCAATGGCGCTGAGCTGTGCCGAGCGCACATTGACCGCATGCACATGGCCATCCAGCGGCAGCAGGCGGTCGATGTAACGCGGAATGCGCGCGGTCCATTTCTCCACGACACGCAGCGTGCCGGCATCGAGTCGGAACAGCTTGGTATCGGTGGCCGCCAGCAGGCTGCCCTCGCCGTCCCTGGCGAAGGCCCGCGCCTGGTTGCCGAGGGCGACCGAGGCCACTTCGGCGCCCGTCGCCATGGCCAGCGCGCGAACCCGCAGCGCCCCGAAACTGACGCCCCATCCATCCGACACCAGCACGTGCCCGGCCTGGTCATCCACCCAGAGCCGATGGGCGGCTACGCCGGGAACGGTGGTCCGCCACAGAATGGTGGCGGGCTGAGGATGTGCGCTCCCGTGCGCAGGCAGGGACGCAGCTGAACCTTGTTGCGGGCGCATCGATGCGGGAACTCTTCCATGGAACACGGGAGGATGTTCGCAAATCGTAGCTGAGTGCGACGTGTTTGCGCGCATGCAGGGCAACGTCCAGGGGCGAGCGCTGCTGCCGCTGCACGAGCAGTGCAGACGCGCGCGGACTTCGCAGACGCGCACCAGGCACACACTTCGCAATCACCCATTCGCCCTGCAGCGACTGCGCGCCATCATGCGCATCGTGCCAGTGCACGTTCCAGGCAGCACCAACACACGGCAAACGGCCCGACCCTACGTCCTGCGGGTCAGCAGCCGGTGCGGCCGCATCGGCAGGACAGGTGGACGTGTGCAGCGCAGCGCCGGCACACCGCACACCGATGCTCCGATAGAGCCAGAGCCGACCTAGTGCGGCGCGTCTCGCCCGGCCCTGTCGGCCATCGCCTGCTGCACGCGCAGGAACGGCGTGCGCAGTTGCCAGCGCGCCGACCACGGCAGGCGCGCCAGGGCCGCGTGCGCGTCCAGCGCCGGCAGCGCGCCGGTCCAGGCGAACACCACGTGGTTGTCCATGGCCGGTTCGTCCAGGCGCAGCACGCGGCCGCCGAACAGGGCACGCAGATGCGCCAGATGCCGGCGGGTATCCGTGTCGTACAGGTTCACCGCCAGCACCCCGCCCGGCGCCAGCGCCGCGTGGCAGTCCTCGTAGAAGCCGCGGCTGAGCAGCGCCGCCGGGATGCCGTCGGCGTCGTAGGCGTCGAGCAACAGCAGGTCGTAGCGGTCGCGCCGTTGCGGCAGCAGCCGCGCGCCGTCGCCGTGCACGGCCGCGAAGCGCGCGTCGTCGTCCGGGATGCGAAAGGCCCTGCGCAGGGCCAGCACGTCGGCATCGGCCTCGATCGCCTCGATCCGCACCTGCGGCAGGTGCCGGTAGCAGAACTTGGCCTGCGAACCGCCGCCGAGGCCGACGATGCCGATCCGCCGCGGGTCCGGGCGCAACAGCAGCGCGCCGAGCATGCTGCGGGTGTAGCCCACCTGCAACACGTCCGGCCACCAGGTGTACATCCGGCTCTGGGTCACCTCGCCCTTGAACTGCAGGCTGGTGTAGCGCCAGCCATGGCGCACATAAGGCCGTCCCGGACGCAGGTCGGCGGGCGCGTCCGCGGCTGGCCGCAGCAGGCGGCGCAGCGCGGCCCAGCGGCCGCCGCCGGACGCCGCGCTCACGGCGGGGCGATGTCGTTGGCGACACCGTGCGGCACATGCCCGGCGGCGACGCGCTCGCGCGCGGCGCTGTCGATATTGTGCTGCGAATCGTCGAAGAAGATGTCCGCCCCGAAGGCCTGCAGGAACGGCCCCTTGTGGCGGCCGCCGAGGAACAGCGCCTCGTCCAGGCGCACGCCCCATTCGCGCAGGGTGCGGATCACCCGTTCATGCGCCGGTGCCGAGCGCGCGGTGACCAGCGCGGTGCGGATCGGCGAGGCCTCGCCGGCGGGGAACGCGGACTGCAGCGCGTGCAGCGCCGACAGGAAATTGCGGAACGGCCCGCCGGTCAGCGGCTCGCGCGCGTTCTCGCGCTCGTAGCGGCCGAACGCCTCCACGCCCTGCTCGCGCGAGACGCGCTCGCCCTCGCCCCCGAAGAACACCGCATCGCCGTCTACGGGGAGGCGCAACTGGGTGGACAGGCGGTCGGCGTCGATCGCGCCGGCCGCCGCGGCCGCTTCCTGCGCGTGCTCGCCCGGCGGCTTGGGCAGGATGGTCGCCGCGGCGATGCCGTGGCTGAGCGCGCGGCGCACCGACTCCGGGTTGGCCGACAGGAACAGGTCGGTACCGAACGGCTTGACGTAGGGCCAGGTCGCCTCGCCGGAGGTGAAGGTGGCGCGGACGATGCCCAGGCCGTAGTGCTGGATCGAATTGAAGATGCGCAGCCCGGTATCGGCGGAATTGCGCGACAGCAGGATCACCTCCACGGGCGGCGTCTCCGGCGGCGTGCCCTGGTTCAGCGCCAGCAGCTTGCGCACCACCGGGAACGCCACCCCGGGCGCCAGCACATCGTCCTCGCGCTCGCGCTGGTAGGCACTGTACGCCTCCACACCGTCCCGCTCGAACAGGGCATGGCCCTCTTCCAGATCGAACAAGGCGCGCGAGGTGACCGCGACGGTGAGCAGACGGGGGGAGTTGTCGGACATTTTTTGGGCTGGGAGTGGGGAATCGGGAATGGGGAACAGGTAAAAGCGGTCTGCAGGCGTGGAATTGATGCAGGGAAAGGGAGTTGTCAGGAAACCGCTCTTGCGATTCCCCATTCCCGATTCCCCACTCCCGGCGCTACACCATGAATTGCTCGCTCAGGATCCGCTCCTCCAGATTGTGCTCCGGATCGAACAGCAGGGTGACCAGGCGGTCGCGGGATTCGCGGATGGTGACTTCGACCACGTCGCGGGTCTCGTGCGAGTCGGCGGTGACGCTGACCGGGCGCTTGTACGGATCCAGCACGCGGAAGCGCACCTCGATGTCGGCCTTGAGGATCGCGCCGCGCCAGCGTCGCGGCCGGTAGGGCGCGATCGGGGTCAGCGCCAGGGTGTGCGACCCCAGCGGCAGGATCGGCCCGTGCGCGGAGGAGTTGTAGGCGGTGCTGCCGGCCGGAGTGGACACCAGCACGCCATCGCAGATCAGCTCGTCGACCCGGGCCTGGCCGTTGAGGTCGATGCTCACATGCGCGGCCTGGCGGGTCTGCCGCAGCAGCGAGACCTCGTTGTAGGCCAGCGAGCCGGTGGTGGCGCCGGATTCGGTCTGCGCCAGCATTTCCAGCGGCCGCAGCTTGGCCGGCTCGGCCAGGGCCAGACGCGCGACCAGGTCGTCGTCGCGGAACTGGTTCATCAGGAACCCGACCGTGCCCAGCTTCATGCCGAACACCGGCTTGCCCAGGCTGCCGTGGCGATGCAGGGTCTGCAGCATGAAGCCGTCGCCGCCGAGCGCGCACAGCACGTCGGCCTCGGCCGGCTCGCAATCGCCGTAGCGTCCGACCAGTTGGGTACGGGCGTTCTGCGCCTCCGGCGCGACGCTGGCGAGAAAACAGATACGGGGCGAGGACGGCAGGACGGAAGCATTCATGGCTCCGATCATACCCGCGGCACCATGACCGGCGCGCAGTGGCGAACCCGCGGCCTGCAGGCAGGCAGGATCGCGGCCACGGCGATGGCCGTCTGCGCTCGCCGCGGACGACGCAGGGAGCGCGATGCGATGGCGACCGGAGCCTGCGCCGGAACGCGTCCGGCGGTGCCAGCGATTGCCTGCACTGCTGACGGGTCTTGTCGCGCGCTCGGCCCTATCTGCCGGACATGTGATCGTCGCGCGCGGTGTGCGCGGCCTGCTCCTGCATCGCCTGGCGCACCGACGCCGGCACGCGCCCGCTTAGCTGCGCGCGCACCTGCTGCGCCAGTGCCACGGACCTGATGTCGCCCATCCCCTCCTGCTTGCGCGCATCGGCCAGGCACAGCCAGTACCAGGCACGCGCCAGATCCCTGCAGGCCTCCGGGCCGCAGGCCTGGATCCAGGCAAGCTCGGGCTCCCAGCCCGCGCCCGCGCACCAGCCGGGACGGCTCCATTCCGCCAGCAGCGCGGCATGATCCGGCGCCGTGCCCACGCCCAGAAAGCGCCGGCGGCCGTACTCCCGCAAGGCCACACTGCAACCGCAGAGGTCCAGCCAGGTGCGGGCGTAGACCGCACGCTTCAGTGCGGCCAGCGCCGCGGCCTGTTCGCCATTGGCGTCAAGTTGCAGAAACAGCGCATAGGCGGCATCGCCAACGGATGCCCTGGACAGTGCGCGCAAGCGTCGCAGGTCGCCCCGTCGCGCCTGGTGCAGCGCCTGTTCCAGCCGCAGCTCCAGCGGGGGGCGCCGCGCCTGGACGACGATCAACAGCAGGATCGCCGCGGCGATGGCCAGATAGATCATGGGGCGGCTCGAAAGGAAGCGCTGCAGGCGCGTGCGCGCCGGATGACGCGGATGGGATCGGCTCAGTTGCCGGAATCGCACTGCCTTGCGCAGCGCGGTCGACAGCAGCAGCGGGTTCGCCGCCGATTTGGCGATGGGCGCGGACAGCGGAGCGAAGCCGCTTGCCTGCCAAGAGGCATTGTCGCGGGCGCATGCGCCTCGCCAGGCGGTACCGCGCGTTGACGCGGTACCGCCGATGGGCCCGTCCGCGCGCCCCGGCCGGGGCAGCGGCC
>JBEVKG010000108.1:0-21398 GCA_040509765.1 Xanthomonas sp. | reverse complement strand
CAGCCATCGGCGGCACGGCGGTGCAGTACGTCTATGCCGCCAATGGCCGGCTGACACAGGTCAAGCGCAGCGGCACGATGGTGGCGAACTACGCCTACAACGGCCGCGGCGAGCAAGTGCGGCGGGTTGGCAGTACCAATACCTACACGCTGTATGACGAGAACGGCCAGTGGCTGGGCGACTACGACGCCAACGGCGCCGTCGTGCAGCAGGCGATCTGGCTGGACGACCTGCCGGTGGGCGTGCTGGCCAAGACCACACTACGCTACGTGCAGCCCGATCATCTGGGTACGCCGCGCGCGGTGATCGACCCGGTCCGCGACGTGGCGATCTGGCGCTGGGATCTGAAGGGCGAAGCGTTCGGCGCCACCGCGCCGGACCAGGACCCGGACAAGGACGGCACGGCCTTCGTGTTCGACATGCGTTTTCCGGGCCAGCGCTATGACACGTTGAGTGGGCTCAATCAGAACTACTTCCGTGACTACGAGCCGGGCACTGGGCGGTATGTGCAGAGTGATCCGATTGGGTTGGAGGGAGGAATCAGCGCTTATAACTATGTTGGGGCAGATCCGGCCTCCTATCTTGACCCACTTGGGTTGCTGAGATTCCACCCCGGGGTAAAGCAGAAATATCCGAATACGGTGTCATACATCAATGGGCTGAAGGAGCGGATGACACCAAGAAAATATGAGGGTTTCGCTCGCTTTGGAAGAGTTGGAAAAGATCATCTGGATCATCTTCTTGATCCGTGCGATGGTCCCGTCATAACGCCCAAAATTCTAAGGCATGAAAGCGGAACTTATAAGCTTGGCACCGGGGATATCCTGATTCACTCCAGCTACTTTGATCGGTACGAAGCCGGGGATCGTAGTGATGAACTGCTAAGAACTATAGACGCGACGGTAGAGCATGAGTTGGTTCATTTTTCAGAATATTTTTGGAATAGAAACAGATCAATCACTGAAGAGGGATGGCAGTATGAAAATTTCGTCTATGGAACGCCGATTTCGCACTAGTCTGAATGTGTCTGTTTTGTCCGTTTTTTCACTTGCAAGCATCGCATGTTCAAACGATTCTACTGCCGAGAAAGTTGCGCAGTGCAGTCCTCAGAGTGTCGAGATATTGCTAGCAGTAAAAGATGACCTCGGAATTGCTGAGTATGGTGCGGCAAACTTAAAATCGCCTGATGTGCCGTTTCTTGCGAGTCAAATTAATTCTAGTGAAAAACTGTGTTCGGATGAGAGGCGTGGGGTAAGAGTTGTTTATATAACTACACCGGGGTTTGGTCAGAGCCGGCCATTTATTAGCATTGATAAAATTTATTTTGATGATGATGCGGCTTTTGTTGAAATATCGTTCCCCCCCACGGGGAAAAATGCAGATTTATTTCTAAGAAAGAAGGGTGGAGTGTGGAGAGTGATGAAGAGAGAAATGTGGGAGTCGTGAGATCTGGTGAACGATATGTGGCCGTTTTAGGCTTAGTCAGTTGAGCCGCGCTGACGAAGAATTCTTTGCTTGTCAATGAGGTGGCTGCATGAAAGTTGGCGAAATCTATTGCCGGCTTACCTACTTGGATCCGGCGATGCGCTTGCCCGTCATAAGGGCTTACGTTTGCTTGGGGGTTAATTTTTCCGATGAAGACGTGGATGGAGATGCTTGGTACTTTCAAGACGTCTTTAGTTACCATGAATCTGGTTCAGCTATCACGGCAATAGAGCTCGATATTCCCGTGGTATGCCTGACAGAGGATGAGTTGAAGGGCGACATGCTGGATGCCGATCGGCTCCATGACTTGCTGGAAGACATTAGGGTCAAGCGCTACTGACGTGAATTCTATAATCCACCATGACTTCGTTGCGTAGCGAATGAGGTCGCCGCATGAAAAATGTAGATGAAATTTATTATAGGGTTACTTATCTTGATCCATGGATGCGCTTCCCAGAGATAACGGCTTACGTTTTTCTTGGGGTAAACCTTTCTGACGAAGATGTGGATGGTGATATCTGGTATTTGCAGGACGTCTATAGCTATTGCGAGACGGGCTCAGCATTGACAGCTACGGAACCGGGCACTCCTGTGGAATGCCTCACTATCGAGCAGTTGGCAGGCGACATGTTTGACATCGATCAACTACGTGCGTCATTGATAGAGGTCAAAGCTAGATGTGGATGAAAATAAAATGACCGAAAGTGTCGATGTCAACGCTTTTATTCATAAAAATGGAAGTGTTGAGCCTTTTTTTCTTAAAATATCGGAGCCGATTCCTTCAGGTAAAGGCGACTTCTACTGTGTCGTACATATGCCTGGAGTGTTGACAGAAGATAAAAAAATTCTAGGGATTGATGCGGCCCAGGCAAGCGAGCTGGCAGCTAATTTTGCTAGGTCTATGTTGGGTGATGCCAAGATTGTTGATGAAAATGGAGTTGCCATCAGCTGGTGATGTAAGAAGTAATCAGATGGATCCGCCAGCATTTTCGCAGACCTGGCTGGGCCGCTCCCAGTACGGCGGCGATCCTTACTTCAAGGGCCGCATGCAGGATCTGCGCATCTACAGCGGCGCGCAGGACGCGGCCTTCATCGCAGGCCTCGCCCGCTGAGCGGGCGGGCAGCCGCGCTGCCCTTACTCCTTGAATAAGCATCGGTGCATGGCCGCACCGATGCGATCTCGCACATACCAGGAGTGTCTTTCCTGGCCTGTCCGCCCAGCCTATTCTCGGCCTTGTATTTTTCGAGACGGTCGGTCTAATATCGGCGCATGGAGCTTCCAGTCGCGTCAGTACAGGCCCGCCGCGGGCGCCCGCCAAAGTCGGAACGCGCGCTGCAGGACACGCGCGAACTGCTGTTGCGTGCCGGTATCGAAGTGCTGACCAGTCAGGGTTATGCGGCCACCGGGATCGACGCCGTGCTGTCCCGCGTCAAGGTGCCGAAGGGGTCGTTCTATCACTACTTCAGCAGCAAGAACGCCTTCGGTCTGGCGGTGCTCGAGGCGTACGACGCCTATTTCCTGCGCAAGCTCGATCGTTATCTGCAAGCCGACGAGGTGCCAGCCTTGCAGCGTCTGCGCCATTTCGTCGAGGACGCCCAGGAGGGCATGGAACGCTTCGACTTCCAGCGTGGTTGCCTGGTCGGCAACCTGGCTCAGGAAGTGACCACGCTGCCCGGCGACTTCCGCGCGCGTCTGGATGCCGTGCTACTGGGCTGGCAGCAGCGGGTGGCCGACTGTCTGCGCTTGGCGCAGGCCGAGGGCGTGCTGGCCGCGCATGCCGATGCCGATGCCCTTGCCGCGTACTTCTGGATCGGCTGGGAAGGCGCGGTGCTGCGCGCACGGCTGGCGTGCAGCGTCGCGCCGATGCAGGTGTTCGCGCAGGGCTACTTCGCCGGCCTTCCGCGATAGATCGGCTTTCTTCCTCTCTCAATCAAGGAATGCCCATGTTCAACGCCATCCTCATCGACAAGGACGATGCCGGTTATCGCGCCGCGCTGCAGCCGCTGGATGAAGCGTCCCTGCCACCGGGCTCGGTCACGGTCGAGGTCGCGTACAGCACGCTCAACTACAAGGACGGATTGGCCATCACCGGCAAAGGGGGCGGCGTGGTGCGCCGCTTCCCGATGGTGCCGGGCATCGACCTGGCCGGCACCGTGCTGCACAGCGAAGATCCGGCCTATCGCGCCGGCGATGCGGTGTTGCTCAACGGCTGGGGCGTGGGCGAGAAGCACTGGGGCGGCCTGGCCCAGCGCGCGCGTGTGGACGGCGATTGGTTGATCCCCTTGCCGCAGGAGCTGAGCGCACGCCAGGCAATGGCGATCGGGACGGCCGGCTACACGGCCATGCTGTGCCTGCTTGCACTGGAGCGCCACGGCCTGCGTCCCGAGCATGGCGAGGTGCTGGTCACCGGCGCCAATGGCGGCGTCGGCAGCTTCGCCATCTCCCTGCTGGCGCGCCGCGGCTACCGCGTGATCGCCTCCACCGGCCGTCCGCAGGAAGCGGACTATCTGAAGGCACTTGGCGCACAGGAAATCGTCGACCGCGCGACGCTGTCGCAACCGGGCAAGCCGTTGCAGGCCGAGTGCTGGGCCGCAGCGATCGATTCGGTCGGAAGTCACACCCTGGCCAACGTGTGCGCCGGTACGCGCGCCGATGGTGCGGTGGCGGCATGCGGCCTGGCGCAGGGCATGGAGTTTCCTACCACGGTCGCGCCGTTCATCCTGCGCGGGGTCAGCCTGCTCGGCATCAACAGCGTCACCCGTCCCAAGCACGAGCGCATCGAGGCATGGTCGCGGCTGGCGAAAGACTTGGACCTGGCCCAGCTCGATACCATCACCCGCGACATCGGCCTGGGCGAGGCCATCGGTGCGGCACACGATCTGCTCGACGGCAAGGTGCGCGGACGCTTGGTGGTGGACGTCAATCGCTGAGGGCAGGGGGCTCGCCTCAGCGGCGCGCCTCGACCGCGGTGCCGTGGGCAAGCCACCTGTCAGCCCGCCACGCCGGCAGGTCGATGCCGCTGGCGTGGCGCTTCTTGGAGGTGTGTCCGCGGACGCAGCCATGGCCACGTCCGGATGCAAGGCTGCTGCCAAGGCGCAATGGCTGGGTTCGGCGGGGCGGCCTGGTTTCCCGAGGGCAATGCGCCGCCGCCCTGCACGCAGTGAGGCGGCTTAGACGTCGGGATGGAAGTCGCCGTACGTCCCGCAGGCGCGCGCCCGGGTGGCCGCGTCGCCGTCTTGGACAGTCTTCTCCCATGTTGCAAGAGCTTCCTCGCCGCCATCACGCGCAACCGCGCCGCGGCATTCCTGGACATGGAGGTGGCTCTCTGGGGTGAGCGCGAGCGTCATCGCAGCTGGTCCAGGCGGCCGCTTGCGCGCGCCCTTGTTGGGCTGCCCGGGCCTACCACGCCCAATGTGAACGCTCCGCTTTCTTTCGCCTCGCCGAAAGGAGTGCGAAAGACAGCGTGCCTAGGCTCTGCCCCCATCAGCCGGAGAGCCACCTTGCGCGCCCAATGGAACATCCTTTGCGATTTTGACGGTACCGTGTCCCTGCAGGACGTGACCGACAGCCTGCTCGAGCACCTCGGGCGCCCCGGTTGGCAGGCGCTGGAGGACGACTGGGTCGCCGGTCGGATCGGCGCCCGCGAGTGCATGAGCAAGCAGGTCGCGCTGCTCGACGGCGACGTCGATGCGCTGCACCGGGTGCTGGATGCGGTGCGGATCGATCCTGCCTTCGTGCGCTTCGTCGCGCTGGCCGAACGCCTGGGCCTGCCGCTGAGCATCGTCAGCGACGGCCTGGACTACGGCATCGCCCGGATCCTGGCCCGCCACGGCCTGCACCATCTGCCGATCATCGCCAACCGCCTGCTGCGCACCGATGCGGGCGAATGGCGCATGGCCTCGCCGCATGCGCGGCCGGACTGCCCCAGCGGCACCTGCAAGTGCGCGGTCATGGCGCAACAGCCGCCCGAGCGCGCGACCTTGCTGATCGGCGACGGCCGCTCCGATTTCTGCCTGGCCGGCAAGGCCGACCTGGTGTTCGCCAAGGACGGTCTGCTGCGCCATTGCCGCGCCAACGGGATCGCCCATTGCGCGATCACCGGTTTCGACGACGCCATCGCTCTGCTGCCCGACCTGGCCGTGCCGGCCACGGCCGTGTCCTTCCCGCTTCCTGTCACCCAACGAGCCTGATCCCGATGAACCGGAATGTCCCGCTTTCCTCGCTCGCACCGCTGCATGGCGATGCCGCGCCCGATCCGGAGGCGCTGCTGCGCACCGGCGCCGACCACCAGCGCGCGCTGAGCGATGCGCAGATGCTGGCCGACGAGGCCCAGTACTGCTCCTACGGCGACACCGTGCACTACAGCGAGCCGCCGCGCATCTTCGGCCGCTGCGACGGCAGCTACCTGTACGACACCGAAGAGGTGCCGTACCTGGATCTGCAGATGTGGTACTCGGCGGTCAACTTCGGCTACGCCAATCCGCGTCTGAACCAGGCGCTGACCCATCAGATCGAGACGCTGCCGCAGGTCGCCAGCCAGTACCTGCACCCGACCAAGATCGAGCTGGCCAAGACCATCGCGGTCGATGCCGAGCGCAAGTGGGGCCGCAAGGGCCGCGTGCACTTCAACGTCGGTGGCGCGCAGTCGGTGGAAGACTCGCTGAAGCTGGTGCGCAACGCCAGCGCCGGCAAGAGCCTGGTGTTCGCCTTCGAAGGCGGCTACCACGGCCGCACCCTCGGCGCCTCGGCGATCACCTCCTCGTACCGCTACCGCCGCCGCTTCGGCCACTTCGACCGCGCCCAGTTCATCGAATTCCCGTATCACTTCCGCGGCCCCAAGGGCATGTCCAAGGAAGAGTACGGCGAGCAGTGCGTGGCCAAGTTCGAGCGCCTGTTCGAGACCGAATACAACGGCGTGTGGGATCCCAAGGCCGGGCAGTGCGAGTACGCGGCGTTCTACGTCGAGCCGATCCAGGGCACCGGCGGCTACGTGATCCCGCCGCCGAACTTCTTCACCGGCCTGAAGCGGGTGCTGGACAAGTACGGCATCCTGATGGTGGTCGACGAAATCCAGATGGGCTTCTTCCGCACCGGCAAGCTGTGGGCGATCGAGCATTTCGGCGTGACCCCGGACGTGCTGGTGTTCGGCAAGGCGCTGACCAACGGCCTCAATCCGCTGGCCGGCATCTGGGCGCGCGAGGAGCTGATCAACCCGACCGTGTTCCCGCCGGGGTCGACCCACTCCACCTTCGCCTCCAACCCGCTGGGCACCGCGGTCGGCCTGGAAACCATGCGCATGCTGGCCGAGACCGACTACGAGTCCATGGTGATGGCCAAGGGCGCGCACTTCCTGGACGGCCTGCGCGACCTGCAGAAGCGCCACCCGGAAATCGGCGACGTCGACGGCCTGGGCCTGGCCCTGCGTGCGGAAATCTGCCAGGCGGACGGCTTCACGCCGAACCGCAAGCTGCTCGACACCATGGTCGACATGGGCCTGGAAGGCGAGCTGCGCCACAACGGCAAGCGTATCGGCCTGATCCTGGACGTGGGCGGCTACTACAAGAACGTGATCACGCTGGCGCCGTCGCTGCACATCAGCCACGAAGAGATCGACCTGGGCCTGTCCTTGCTGGACCAGCTGCTGACCCGCGCCAAGCAGGTCGCATGAGTCGGGCGGGAGACGACGCGCGCGGTTCGCGTTGCCTCCCGCCGTTCGCCGCGGCGGCGGGCGCTTCAGCCCGCCGCGCGCAGCGCGATCACCGCATTGAGTCCGCCGAAGGCGAAGGAATTGCTCAGCACCGCCTGCACGTGGCGGGCACGCGCCTGGTTGGGCACGTAGTCCAGGTCGCATTCCGGATCGGCATCGAGGAAGTTGGCCGTGGGCGGCACCACCTGCTCGCGCAGCGCGCCGATCGCCGCCACCAGTTCCAGCGCGCCGGCCGCACCGAGCGCGTGGCCGTGCACCGCCTTGGTCGAGCTGACCGCCAGCGCCTGGGCATGCGCACCGAAGACCTGATGCAGCGCCTTGGTCTCGCAGCGGTCGTTGGCCTGCGTGCCGGTGCCGTGGGCGTTGATGTAGTCGATCTGTTCCGGGGCCAGGCCGGCGTCCTGCAAGGCCAGGCGCATCGCCGTGGCGGCGCCGTCGATGCTGGGCGCGACGATGTCGCCGGCATCGGAACTCATGCCGAATCCCGCCAGTTCCGCCAGCGGCAGCGCGCCGCGGGCGGCCGCATGCTCGGCGCTTTCCAGCACGAACATGCCGGCGCCTTCGCCCAGCACCAGGCCGCTGCGCTGCGCGCAGAACGGCCGGCAGGTGTCGTCGCTGACCACCCGCATCGCTTCCCAGGCACGGATCAGCGACAGGCTCAGGCAGGCTTCGCTGCCGCCGGCGATGGCCACATCGGCCAGGCCGTGACGCACCATCAGCGCGGCCTGGGCGAAGGCGTGGTTGGCCGAGGCGCAGGCGCTGGACACGGCGAAGGCCGGGCCGCGCAGGCCGAAGGCGATGCTGATCTGGCTGGCCGCGGCGTTGGCCATGCTGCGCACGATGGTCAGCGGGTGCAGGCGTTCGGCCTGGTCGCGGTACAGCCGGCGCGATTGCTCGTCGCGGCTGAGTTCGGCGCCGACACCGGTGCCGACCACCACCGCGCAGCGCGCGCCAGGCGCGGCATCCACGCTCAGGCCGGACTGGGCGATCGCCTCGCGGGCGGCGACCAGGGCCATCTGGGTCATGCGGTCGAGCTGGCCGGGGGCGATGCCGCCGGTCTGCGTGGCATCGGGGGCGAACCCGGGCAGGGTCGCGGCCACGCGCATCTTCAGGGTACTGAGCGGATCGGGCGAGGGCAGGGCGGCGATGCCGCTGCGGCCCTCGCGCATCGCGCTCCACAGCGCCTCGGCGCCGAGGCCGAGCGCGCTGACCGCGCCCATGCCGGTGACGACGACGCGCCGCGCGTGCGGAGAGGCGCCCATGGCGCGTCAGTGCGCCGGTTGCGCCGCGCTGGCCGCCGCCTTGGCCGCCAGGGCGTCCTCGACCGCCTGCACCAGCTTGCCGAGCGAACCGTCGTCCAGGTTCGGGTCGCGCTGCGGGAAGGTGATGTCGAAGTGTTCTTCGATGTCGAACAGGATTTCGATGGCCTCGAGCGAATCCACGCCCAGGTCCTGCAGCTTGGCATCGGGGGTCAGGCGCGCCGGGTCGATCTCGCCATGCTTGGCGACGATGCTGTGGATTTGCGACTCGATGGACGGGGTCATGGCAGTGCTCCGCGAAATGAAGGGCCACCGTGCGGCACCCGCCGCCGGTGGATCGCACGCTGCGGCCTGGGCCGCAGCATCCATTCTCCACGCTAGACGATCAATCTTGCAGATGCCTTTCGTCAACCAACTCGAGCCGCAGGCCTTGCAGCGGCAGTTCCTGCAGCACCCGCCGTCCGGTTTCCTGATCCAGCTCCTGGAGCACGGAGTGCCGGCCTTCGAGGCCGATTTCGACCTGCTGACCACCGCCGAGCCGGCGCTGCGCGCGCGTGTGGCGCGGCTGCCGCTGCAGCGCCTGTGGCAGCGCCTGCTGCGGCCGCGCACCAGTTTCGTCGGCAGCACCGTCAGCGAATACGCCTGGCTGCCGCGCGCGGCCGATCCGGCGCAGTTGCCGCGGCAGTGGCGCGCGCAACTGGGCCGGCGCCGCGCGCTGATGATCGTCAAGGACGTGCCGCAGCGGTCGCCGCTGCTGGATGCGGCCGACAACGCCTGGGCGCAGACGTTCCTGGACGCCTGCGAGCGCAACGGCTACGTGCTGCTGCGCGGGCAGGCGCTGGCCTGGGTGCCGATCGACTTCGCCTCCACCGACGAGTACCTGGCGCGGCTTTCGCGCGGGCGCCGGCGCAACATCCGCCGCAAGCTGCGCTCGCGCGCGGACCTGGAGATCGAGGTGCTGCCGACCGGCCCGGCCTTCGCCGACCCGGCACTGCGCGCGCACTGCTATGCGCTGTACCAGGAGGTGTATGCGCAGAGCGAGATCCATTTCGACCTGCTCACCGCGCCGTTCTTCGACGCGCTGCTGACCGACGCCGAATCGGGCGGGCAGGTGTTCGTGTACCGGCACCAGGGCCGCATCATCGGCTGGAACCTGTGCTACGTGCACCAGGGCCGGCTGCTGGACAAGTACATCGGGCTGCACTACCCGGACGCACGCGACCACAACCTGTATGCGCTGAGCTGGATCGAGAACCTCGACTACGCCTGCCGCCACGGCCTGACGGCCTATGTCGCCGGCTGGACCGATCCGGAGGTGAAGGCCCAGCTCGGCGCCAGCTTCACCTACACCTGGCATGCGGTGTACCTGCGCAATCCGCTGCTGCGCGCGCTGCTGCGGCGGTTGCGGCCGCTGTTCGAATCCGACGACGTCGGGCCGGCGGCCGATGCCGCCGAGGAGGACTGAGATGCGCACCCCGGTCCTGCTCGATCTCGACGATTCGCTGGGCGCGGTGCCCGACGCCATGCGCTTGCCGCTGCACGCGTGGTGCGATGGCCTGCGCTTCGCCTGCTCGATGGCGCGGCTGCGCCGCTTCGGCGCGGCGCTGGAGCAGGCGCTGCCGGCGCAGTACGGCACCGTGCTGCTGGGCAGCGGCGATTTCCATCACCTGAGCCTGCCGCTGATCGTGCGTCTGGCGCAGCGCGCGCAGGCGCCGCTGCGGGTGGTGGTGTTCGACAACCATCCGGACAACATGCGCTTCCCGTTCGGGGTGCACTGCGGCTCGTGGGTGCGGCGCATCGCCGCGCTGCCGCAGGTGGCGCAGGTCGAGGTGGCCGGCATCACCTCCGGCGACGTCGGCCCCGGCCATGCCTGGGAAAACCACCTGTTGCCGCTGTACCGCGGCAAGCTGCGCTACTGGTGCAGCGGCGTGGACGTGGGCTGGGCGCGGCGGCTGGGCCTGGGCCAGGCGGTGCGCGGCTTCGCCAGTGTGAGCGAACTGAGCGACGCCTTCCTCGAGCACCTGCGGCGCACGCCGATGCCGACCTATCTGTCGCTGGACAAGGACGTGCTGGATCCGCAGGACGTGCGCACCAACTGGGACCAGGGCCAGCTGCGCGTGCCGCAGTTGCTGCAGGCGATCGAGGCGCTGCGCGGGCAGGTATGCGGCAGCGACATCTCCGGCGAAGTGTCGCTGGCCCACTATCCGCAATGGTGGAAGCGCAAATTGGCGGCGCTGGATGCGCAACCCGAGCCGTCGCCGGCCGACCTGTCGGCGTGGCAGGCGCAGCAGCATGCCTTGAACCTGCGGCTGCTGGCGGCGTTGGACGCGGCCACGGTGGGTTGACCCGGCCGATGCCACGGCGGCGCCTCGCAGGCGGTGCCGCAGCGACGGCGCCGCGGAGGCCGCATCGCGCGATCCGCCGTTGCGGCCGACGGCAGCCATGGTCATCCGGTCGGGAGCGTGCATCGGGGAGGCGGAGACGTCCGGCAACGGCAGTCGCCTGCTTTCGTCACCATCAAGCAGCGTGCAGGTCGCTGTAGGAGCGGCTTCAGCCGCGACGGGCGTTACCGGTAAATGCCGGTCGCGGCTGAAGCCGCTCCTACAAACACGTGGCCGTCCGCTCGCGGTGCAGGAAGGTGGCTGGACGCACCGGCACCTGGCGCATCGCGAACGCCGGTTTGCCGACGGCCCCGCGTTCTGCGACGGCGGCGCGCCCTCTGCGCCGCCGTTCGCCATGCACCACGCCGCGCTGCGGCGGCTCAGAACCAGAACCGCAGGCCGGCGACCCAGCGCGTCTCGCGCATTGCCTCGCCGGCGCTGCGGCGCTGGTCGGCGGTGTCGCCGAAGCGACGGACGTGGTCCACCCCGACGTAAGGCGCGAACCGGCGCGTGATCTCGTAGCGTAGGCGCAAGCCGCCCTCCACGGTGGTCAGGCCGCTGCCGGTGCGATGCGCCGGATCCTCGCGCGCGGCCAGTTCCGCCTCCAGCCGGGGCTGCAGGATCAGGCGATTGGTCAGCAGCACGTCGTACTCGCCTTCCAGGTGCAGGCTGGTGTGGCCGCCTGCGCCGACGTACAGCATGGCCGAGACCTCGAACTTGTACGGCGCCATGCCCTGCACGCCGAACGCGGCCGAGGTCCGCGCGCTGCCTGGCGCGGCCTGTTGTCTGGCCCCGACCAGTGCGTCCCACCACGGCGAGATCGCGCGGCCATACGCCAGTTCCAGCGTGGACGCCGTGGTGCGGCCGCCCTCGCGTTCGCCGTCGCTGCGCAGCCACAGCCGGTCGATGTCGCCGCCGTACCAGCCGCGTGCTTCCCAGGCCTGGCCGCTGCCGTGCGCGTTGTTCCAGCCCTCCAGGCGATCGACCAGCAGATAGCCGGTGCGCGCCGCGCCGTGCGCCATGCCGTGCTCGCGCAGCACCGGGAACGCCGCCGCACGGTCGGCGGCGGTGATCGGCGGGATCGGCTCGCGCGGCAGCGACGCGTCGGCGCGCGCAGGACAGGGGCACGCTGTCCCTGTCGGCGTGGGCGCCGAAGGCTTCGCATGGTCCATGCCGTCGTGGTGCATGCCGTCGTGTGCGGAGTGCGTGCGTTCGCCGTGCTCGACCTGCGACGTCGGCGCGGCAGCGTGGTCCATCGTGGTGGGGGCCATGGGTCCGTGCGCCATGGCGTCGGCGCTGTCTGCCGCGGTCTGCGTGGCAGGTGCGCGGTGCATGCCCGGCGCGTGCGCGGCATGTCCCATCGCTGCATGGTCCATGGCGCCGTGCATTGCCGCGTCCGGCGGCGCCGCCGCATCCGCCTTGGGCATGGCGGATGCGGATGGCGGGCAGGCACAGGGCGAGGCAGGTACCCCGGTGTCGCTGTCGGCGCTGACGACATGCTGTGCCTGCGCGGCGGCATGCGCCAACAGCAGCGCCAAGCCTGTCGCCTGGGCGAGCGGAGCGAAACGGAAGCGGCTCATGCGTCCACCCGCACTTCGCGCATCATGCCGCCGTCCATGTGGTACAGCAGGTGGCAGTGGTAGGCCCAGCGGCCCAGCGCATCGGCGCGCACCCGGTAGCTGCGGCGCGTGCCCGGCGGCATGTCCACGGTGTGCTTGCGCACCTGGAAGCGGCCAGCGGCATCCTCCACGTCGCTCCACATGCCGTGCAGGTGGATCGGGTGCTGCATCATCGTGTCGTTGACCAGCACGATGCGCAGGCGCTCGCCGTAGTTGAGCCGCAGTGGCTCGGCGCTGGCGAAGGGAATGCCGTCGAAGGACCAGGCGAACTTCTCCATGTTGCCGGTCAGGTGCAGCTGTATCTCGCGTCCCGGCTCGCGTCCGTCCGGGTCTTCGAACAGGCTGTGCAGGTCGGCGTAGGTCAGCACGCGGCGGCCGTTGTCGCGCAGGCCGATGCCCGGGTCGTCCAGCCGCGGTGCGGTGGCAGAGGACTGCATGTCCACCAGCGGATTGCCGCGTTCGCTGCGCGGATGCGCAGGTGCGGCGGCAGCGCCTGCAGCGGCGTGCGCGGCGTGCTCCATGCCCGACATGCCGGGCATGGGCATGTTCGCGCCGCAGCCGCCCTCCATGCCGTGCATGGCCGTGCCCGCGCCGTGATCCATGCCGGCGTGCCCGGCCATCGCGTGGCCCATGTCCTGCATGCGCAGCAGCGGACGCGGATCGTTCGCCGGGACCGGCGCCTGCAGCCCGTCGCGCACGGCCAGGGTGCCGCGCGCGTGGCCGGTGCGGCCCATGTCCTGGGCGAACACCGTGTAGGCGTCCTGGCCGCTGGGTTCGACCAGCACGTCGTAGGTTTCGGCCGCGGCGATGCGGAACTCGTCCACGCTCACCGGATGCACGTACTGGCCGTCGGCGGCGACCACGGTCATCTTCAGCCCGGGGATGCGC
The DNA here is from genome assembly GCA_040509765.1 of Xanthomonas sp. Classification (GTDB taxonomy): domain Bacteria; phylum Pseudomonadota; class Gammaproteobacteria; order Xanthomonadales; family Xanthomonadaceae; genus Xanthomonas_A. The sequence goes on along the minus strand of JBEVKG010000108.1, from coordinate 8,058 downwards.
ACGTCGAAGTAGCTCATGCTGGAGGCGTTGATGAAGCGCAGCAGCAGCTTCTCGCCGGGGCGGAACAGCCCGGTCCAGTTGCCGGCCGGGGTCATGCCGTTGAGCAGGTAGGTGTAGGTGTTGCCGTTGACGTCGGACAGGTCGCTGGGGGTCATGCGCATGCGCCCCCACATGCCGCGGTCGGCGAGGGTGGCGCGCAGCCCGTCCTCGCGCGCGTCGCGCAGGAAATCGGCGACGGTGCGCTGGTACAGGTTGTCGTAGGACGGCATCTGCTTCAGCCGCCGGAACAGCGCTGCCGGATCCAGGTCGGTCCAGTCCGACAGCAGCAGCACGTGCTCGCGGTCGTAGCGGTACGGCGGCGGGTCGCGCGGGTCGATCACGATGGCGCCATACAGCCCGGCCTGCTCCTGGTGCAGCGAATGGCTGTGGTACCAGTAGGTGCCGGACTGGCGCAGGGCGAAGCGGTACTGGTAGGTCTCGCCCGGGTAGATGCCGTCGAAACTCATGCCCGGTACGCCGTCCATGTTGGCCGGCAGCAGCAGGCCGTGCCAGTGCACCGAGGTCTGGGTGCGGCCGGGCAGGCGGTTGGCCACGCGGATGGTCACGGTGTCGCCCTCGCGCCAGCGCAGGATCGGCGCCGGCACGCTGCCGTTGACGGCGATGGCGGGGCGCTCGCGCCCGGTGAAGTTGACCCGTGTGCCGCCGATGCTCAGGTCCAGGTCGGTGCCGTGCAGCACGTAGGGGGCGGCGCCGTTGCGCGCCAGCGCGCTGGCCTGGGCGTTGCGCAGCGGCAGCCCGGTGAGGCCGGCGGCGGCGCCCAGCGCCAACCCGGTGACGAAGCGGCGCCGCGACGGCAGCGCCGGCAGGCCGGAAGAAGATGCGTTCATGTGCGATGTCCGTAAGCGGATGCGATGCGCCGCGCAGCGCCGATGGCGGCGCTGCAGGCACGGACGCGGCAGCGCCTGTGCGCCGCCACCAGGAGACCGCCCGTGGGGCGGCCGCGCGCGCTCAGGCGCTGGGAGGGCGTTCCAGCCGCGGCAGGCCAGGTGCGCCGTGCGCGGCCTGCGGAGCGGCGGAGACCAGGTCGCGTGCCACGCGCGGCAGTGCCAGCGGCATCGCCGGCAGGGCCGGCAGCGGCTGCGCGTGCGGGCATTGGCAGCCGGCCATGCCGCAGCCGCCGCCGTGCTTGCCGGCATGGTCGTGGCAGTGGCCGTCGTGCTCGGCCGGAGGCGGTGGCGGTGCGTCGTGGCAGGGCATCGCCGCCTGCGCCGCGCTGGCGACCGTGGCCGCCGTGCCGTGGGTCGATGTGCCGTGCGCCGCCATGCCCGGCATCGCCATGGCGGCCGCGGTGCCGTTGAGCAGCAGGCTCAGGCACAGCAACAGGCGCATCAGCACGGCGAAGGTCGGCACAGGCGGCAGGGTGGCGGCAGGAAGCGCAGAGGATACCGAAGCCGGCGTGGGCGGCAAGCCACTGCCGCGCGGCAAGGCTTGACTCTGGACCCGACTCCAGGGAGTAGGGTGTGCGCATGCGATCCGACCCCGCCACCGCCCGTTTCACCATCGGCGCGCTCGCCCGCCAGGCCGACGTCGCCATCGACACCGTGCGCTACTACGAGCGCCAGGGCTTGCTGCCACCTGCCCCGCGCCGCGCCTCCGGCTACCGCGAGTACGACGCCGCGGCGGTGCAGCGGGTGCGCTTCATCCGCCGTGCCAAGGAGCTGGGCTTCTCGCTGGAGGAGATCGGCGAGCTGCTGGCGTTGCAGGACGACCGCGTGCACGGCGTGGAGGGCATCAAGCAGCGCGCCAGCGCGCGCCTGCAGGCGCTGGACCGGCGCATCGCCGAACTGACCGAGATGCGCGACACCCTGGCGGCGCTGGTCGAGGAGTGTCCCGGCCGCGGTGCGCCGGACGCCTGCCCGATCCTGGGCGACATCCGCGGCGATGCCGCCGGCGATCCACCGCGATGAACACTGACCGGGACAGCGCCTCGCTGACCTTGCCGGTGCAGGGCATGACCTGCGCCGCCTGCGCGGCTGGCGTGGAGAAGGCGCTGCAGCGCCTGCCCGGCGTGGCGGCGCAGGCCAGCTACGCCGGCGCGCGCGTGCAGGTGGACTACGACCCGCAGCAGGTGGACCTGCCGACGCTGCTGCAGCGCATCCAGCAAGCCGGCTACAGCGTGCCGACCGAGACCTTGACCCTGGAACTCAGCGGCCTGCACTGCGCCTCCTGCGTGGCGTCGATCGACGCCGTGCTGGCGAAGACCCCGGGCGTGCTCGCCGGCCACGCCAACCTGGCCTCGTCCAAGGCGCGGGTGGAGATCGTGCCCGGCGCGGTCGCGCCGGCGGACCTGGTCGCGCGCATCGCCCGCGCCGGGTTCGGCGCGCGCCTCGCGCAGACCATGGACCCGGCGCACCTGGCTGCGCGCGAGCGCAGCGAGCGCCAGGCCTGGCGGCGCGAGTTGGGCCTGTTCGCCGCGGCGGTGCTGCTGACCCTGCCGTTGTGGGGGCAGATGCTCGGCATGCTGGAGGGCGACGCGCTGCGCGGTGCGCATGCCGAGCCGCTGCCGCGCTGGCTGCAGTTGCTGCTGGCCACGCCGGTGCAGTGCTGGATCGGCGCGCGCTTCTATCGCGCCGGTTACCGCGCGCTGCGCAACGGCAGCGCCAACATGGACGTGCTGGTCGCGCTGGGCACCGGCATGGCCTATCTGTACAGCGCCGTGGTCACCGTCGCCGGCCTGCACGGCCAGCACGTGTACTTCGAGGCCAGCACCAGCATCATCACCCTGGTGCTGCTCGGGCGCCTGCTCGAAGCCCGCGCCAAGCGTCGCACCACCGCGGCGGTGCGCGCGCTGCTCGACCTGGCGCCGACCACGGCGCGGGTCGAGCGCGACGGCGTCATCGTGGAAGTGGATGCGGCGGAACTGGCGGTCGGCGACGTGTTTGTGGTCGCCGCCGGCGAGCGCGTGCCGGTGGACGGCGAGGTGCTCGACGGGCACTCCAGCGTGGACGAGGCGATGCTCTCCGGCGAGGCGCTGCCCGTGGCCAAGGCGCCGGGCAGCCGCCTGCATGCGGCCACGGTCAACCAGCTCGGCCTGCTGCGCGCGCGCGCCACCGGCGTCGGCGCGGACACCCTGCTGGCGCAGATCGTGCGCATGGTCGATGCCGCACAAGGCTCGCGCGCGCCGATCCAGCGTCTGGTCGACCGCATTGCCGCGGTGTTCGTGCCGACGGTGCTGGCCATCGCCGCGCTCACCCTGGGCGCGACCTGGGCGCTGGGCGGCAGCTTCGCCGATGCCCTGGTGCACGCGGTGGCGGTGCTGGTGATCGCCTGTCCGTGCGCGCTGGGCCTGGCCACGCCGACCGCGATCATGGTCGGCACCGGCGTCGGCGCCCGCGCCGGCATCCTGATCCGCGACGCCGAGGTGCTGGAACGCGCGCGCGCGCTGACCGCGCTGGTGGTCGACAAGACCGGCACGCTGACCCTGGGCCAGCCGCAGGTGACCGCGGTGCTGGTCGCCGACGAGGCCGAGGCCGCGCCGCTGCTGCGCCTGGCCGCGGCACTGGAGACCGGCTCGGCGCATCCGCTGGCGCGCGCCATCGTGCAGCGCGCCGCGGACCTGGGCGTGCGCGCGGCGCTGCCGGCGCCGCTGGCAGAGGCGGTGCAGACCCTGCCGGGGCAGGGCGTGCGCGGCCGGGTGGACGGGCGCGACGTCGCACTGGGGGCGCTGGCGTGGCTCGACGGCCTGGTCGCCGCGCCGGCCGACCCGGCCCTGCGCCAGCAGGCCGAAGCGGCGCAGGCGCAGGGCCACAGCGTGGTCGGGGTGGCGGTGGCCAGCGCCGTGGCCGGCTACATCGCCATCGCCGATCCGCTGCGCGAGGGCGCCGCCGAGGCGGTGGCGCGGCTGCAGGCGCGCGGCATCGCGGTGACCATGCTCAGCGGCGACAACCGCCACGCGGCGCAGGCGGTGGCCGCGCGGCTCGGTATCGAGCAGGTGCGCGCCGAGGTGCTGCCGCAGGACAAGGCCGACCATGTGCGCCAACTGCAGGCGGTGCCGGGCGCACACGTGGGCATGGTCGGCGACGGCATCAACGATGCCCCGGCGCTGGCCGCGGCCGACGTCAGTTTCGCCATCGGCAGCGGTTCGGACATCGCCATCGAGGCCGCCGACGTGGTGCTGATGCATGGCGACCTGGCCGGCGTCGCCGCCGCCATCGACCTGTCTGCGGCGACCGTGCGCAAGATCCGCCAGAACCTGTTCTTCGCCTTCGTCTTCAACGGCCTGGGCATCCCGCTGGCCGCGTTCGGCCTGCTCAACCCGGTGATCGCCGGCGCGGCGATGGCGCTGAGTTCGGTCTCGGTGCTGGGCAACGCGCTGCTGTTGAATCGCTGGCGGGCGCAGTGAGCGGGTGTTCGATTTCTTCGACTGGAGCATGACATGCAGCATCTCGATCTTCTCGTCCACGGCATGACCTGCGGCGGCTGCAGCGCGCGGCTGCAGCGGGTGCTGGACGCCTGCCCGGGGGTGACCGCCAGCACGGTGGTGCTGGAGGGCGGGCGCGTCGGCATCGACTACGACCCCGCGCGCATCGACGTGGCCGCGCTGGAGCAGGCGATCGCCGACGCCGGCTTCAGCGTGGCCGCCGGCTGAGCGCCGCCCTGGCGGCATGCCACGCCGGGTGAACGCCGGCGTGGCGGCCGCTGTCGCGCGTGGCCCGGGCGCGCGGCCGGGCGTGTATCGTGGGCGCGGTTTCTCCGTCCCCGCATCGCCATGACCCATCGCGCTTGGGTGGCCGCCGCCATCCAGAAGATCGAAGCCGACTTCAACCGCTCGGCCGATACCCACCTGATTCCGCTGGACCTGCCCGGGTTCCCCGGCATCGACCTGTATTTCAAGGACGAGTCCAGCCATCCCACCGGCAGCCTCAAGCACCGCCTGGCGCGCTCGCTGTTCCTGTACGCGCTGGCCAACGGCTGGCTGCGCGAGGGGCGGCCGGTGATCGAGGCCTCCAGCGGCTCCACCGCGGTGTCCGAGGCGTACTTCGCGCGCCTGCTGGGGCTGCCGTTCATCGCGGTGATGCCGGCCACCACCTCGCCGGAAAAGATCGCCGCGATCGAGTTCCAGGGCGGGCGCTGCCACCTGGTCGGGCGCGCCTGCGACCTGCACGCCGATTCGGTGCAGCTGGCGCGCGAGACCGGTGGCCATTTCATGGACCAGTTCCTGTACGCCGAACGCGCCACCGACTGGCGCGCCAACAACAACATCGCCGAATCGATCTTCCGGCAGATGCAGGAGGAGCCGCATCCGATCCCGGACTGGATCGTGTGCAGCCCCGGCACCGGCGGCACCGCGGCCACGCTCGGCCGCTACGTGCGCTACCGGCGCCATCCCACCCGCATCCTGTGCGCGGATCCGGAGGTGTCGCTGTTCTTCGACGGCTACCGCGAGGCGCTGGCCGGGCGCGACTACGCCGGCCTGGAGAGCACCGGCGGCTCGCGCATCGAAGGCATCGGCCGGCCGCGGGTGGAGCCGAGCTTCATCCCCAGCTGCGTGGATGCGATGGTCAAGGTGCCCGACGCGCTGAGCCTGGCGGCGATGCGCTACGTCAGCGCGCGCCTGGGCCGGCGCGTGGGCGGCTCCACCGGCACCAACTTCGTCGGCGTGCTGCAGGCGGCCACGCGCATGCGCGCACAGGGCCGCAGCGGCGCCATCGTCACCATCCTGTGCGACAGCGGCGAGCGCTACGGGCACAGCTACTACCGGCCGCAGTGGTACGCCGAGCACGGCATCGACGTGGAGCAGGCCGATGCGCAGCTGGCCGCGGCGGTGGCCGGCGCCGGCTTGCCGCCGCTGCCTTGTGCCGCGCAGGACTGACCGCCATCTCACTGCCATGGCCGGCGCCGCCGGCCTTCCTTCCGTGACCGAGACTTCCGCGATGACCAATCCCCTGCTCGATTTTTCCGGCCTGCCGCGCTTCGATGCGATCCAGCCCGAGCACATCGGCCCGGCGATCGACACGCTGCTGGCGCAGGCCGAGGCCGCCGTGGCCGCTGCCGAGACGGTGGCGCCGGTGCGCTGGGACAGCTTCGTGGCGCCGCTGGACGACGCCACCGAGCGCCTGTGGCGCGCCTGGGGCCAGGTGAGTCACCTGCAGGCGGTGGTCAACACGCCGGCGTTGCGCGAGGCCTACAACGCCAACCTGCCCAAGGTGACGCGCTTCTCCAGCGCGCTGGGGCAGAACCTGGCGCTGTTCGCGCAGTACCGCACGCTGGCGCAGTCGCCGGAGGCGGCCACGCTCGGTTCGGCGCAGCGCAAGGTGCTGGACAACGCGCTGCGCGATTTCCGCCTGGGCGGCGCCGAACTGGGCGAGGCCGACAAGCAGCGCTTCGCCGCGATCCAGGAAGAACTGTCGGCGCTGTCGGCCAAGTTCTCGCAGAACGTGCTCGATGCCACCGACGCGTGGTCGCTGCTGGTCGACGACCCGGCGCGCCTGGCCGGCCTGCCCGAGGACAGCATCGCCGCCGCGCGCGCGGCGGCCGAGCGCGACGGCCAGGCGGGCTGGAAGCTGACCCTGCAGATGCCGTGCTACCTGCCGGTGCAGATGTACGCCGAGGACCGCGCGCTGCGCGAGACGCTGTACCGCGCCAACGCGATCCGCGCCTCGGAGTTCGGCGATGCGGCGCTGGACAACAGCGCGGCGATCGGCCGCATCCTTGCCTTGCGTGGCGAACTGGCGGCCTTGCTCGGCTTCGCCAGCTACGCCGAGTACTCGCTGGCGACGAAGATGGCGCAGGATCCCGCCCAGGTGCTGGAGTTCCTGCACGATCTGGCTGCGCGCGCCAAGCCCTACGCGCAGCGCGACCGCGCCGAGCTGGAGGCGTTCGCACGCGAACACCTGGGCCTGGACACGCTGGAAGCCTGGGACCTGGCCTATGCCGGCGAAAAGCTCAAGCAGGCGCGCTACAGCTTCTCGGAGCAGGACGTGAAGCGCTACTTCACCGAGCCCAAGGTGCTGGACGGCCTGTTCGGCCTGATCCAGGACCTGTACGGCTTGCGCGTGGAGGCCGACAGCGCGCCGGTGTGGCATCCGGACGTGCGCTTCTTCCGCCTCAGCGACGCGCAGGGGCGCCTGGTCGGGCAGTTCTACCTGGACCTGTACGCACGCGAAGGCAAGCGCGGCGGCGCCTGGATGGACGACTGCCGCAACCGCCGCGAACGCGCCGATGGTGTGCAGACCCCGCTGGTGTACCTGGTGTGCAACTTCGGCCGCGGCAGCGACGGCAAGCCGGCCACCTTCACCCACAACGAGGTCACCACCCTGTTCCACGAGATGGGCCATGGCCTGCACCAGTTGCTGACCCAGGTCGGCGAACTGGGCGTGGCCGGGATCAACGGCGTGGAATGGGACGCGGTGGAACTGCCCAGCCAGTTCATGGAGAACTTCTGCTGGGAATGGCCGCGCCTGCAGGTGATGACCGCGCACGTGGACAGCGACGAGCCGCTGCCGCGCGCGCTGTTCGACAAGATGCTGGCGGCCAAGAACTACCAGAGCGGCATGTTCACCGTGCGCCAGCTCGAATTCGCGCTGTTCGACATGCAACTGCACCACAGCTTCGATGCGCAGGCCGACAGCGTGCTGCAACTGCTCGAACGCGTGCGCGACGCAGTGGCGGTGAACCGGCCGCCGGCGTGGAACCGCTTCCCGCATCAGTTCAGCCACATCTTCGCCGGCGGTTATGCAGCCGGCTACTACAGCTACAAGTGGGCCGAGGTGCTCAGCGCCGACGCCTACGCGGCATTCGAGGAAGCGCCGGACCAGTTGGCCGCCACCGGTGCGCGCTTCCTGCGCGAGATCCTCTCGCGCGGCGGCAGCCGCCCGGCGCTGGAGAACTTCACCGCCTTCCGCGGCCGCGCGCCGGAACTGGAGGCGCTGCTGCGGCACAGCGGCATGGCGGGATAAGCGGGGAGCCGGGAGTTGGGGTGCGGGATTCTTCGCGAGTGCATGGCATTTCTGGCGCCTCTGGCTTTGCTGTAGGAGCGGCTTCAGCCGCGACGGGGCA
>JBEVKG010000107.1:0-5190 GCA_040509765.1 Xanthomonas sp. | reverse complement strand
ATGGCGAAACGGATGATGTTCTCGAGCATGTCGGCGTCTCCTCAGTGGTCGTGCGAGGCGCCGGACTTTTCGATGTCCGCCTTGATGAGGTAACTCTGCTCGATCACGACCCGGTCGCCCGGTTTCAGGCCCGATCGCACTTCCACCCGCTGCCCGTCGCGCTGGCCCAGTTCGAGCGGGCGCACCTCGTAGGTGTCGCCGACGCGGACAAACACCACGTCCCAGTCGCGGAAGGTCTGCAGCGCCGACAGCGGCACCACCAGCGCGGCCGGCTGCTGGGCGACGGTGATGCGCGCCTGCACGGCCGAACCGGGTCGCCACAGGCCGTCGGCGTTGTCGAGCGTGGCGCGGGCGACCGTGCTCTGGCTGGCGGTGGCGGTGTTGGGCAGCACGCGTTCGAGCTGCGTGTCCACGCTCACGCCATCGCTCAGCCGCGTGACCCGCACCGGCACGCCCGGCCGGATGTGCTGGGCATCGGCACCGAAGATGTGCAGGTCGACCCACAGCTTCGACAGGTCGGCGATCTCGAACAGCGACGCGCCCTCGGATGCGACGTCACCGACTGCGGCGTTGCGCGCCAGCACGACGCCGTCGATGGGCGAGGTGACGGTGTACGTGCTCAGGCTGAGGTTGCTTTCAATCGTCGCCAGCGCCTGGCCGGCGCGCACGCGATCGCCGAGGTTGGCACGCAGCGAGCGCACCGGGCCGGGGAAGCGCGCGGCCACTTTCGCCTCGCGGCCCTCGACCGGCGTGAGCAGGCCCTGCACCTCATGCTCGTCGGCGATCATGCCGGCCGCTGCGGGCGCAACCCGGATACCGGACGACTGCGCGGTCGCCGCGGCAATGCGCGTGCGGCCCTCGTAGCTCGGGTAACTCCAGCGCAGCGACTTGCCTTCGACGCTGGCGAGCACTTCGACGTCGAACGAATGCGGCTCGGCGACGACCGTGGTGGCGACCAGGCTGCCGTCCGGCCGTGGCGTGAGCGTGTGGCGCTCGCTGGTGCCACCAAGCCGCCGCAACCGCACTTCGACCGTGCCGGCCATGGCCGGCAGTGGCTTGTCGTCGCGGGACAGCCAGGCCTGGTAGCGGGGCGGCATGCCGGCCGCGGCCATGGCCAGTTCGACGCGGTAACCGGACTGCTCCAGCAGGCGACCGCCATGGGCGCCCTTGCTCACGGCCTCGGCCTCGTCATGGGTGTCGCCGGCTTCGTGTGCGTGTCCGGCGTCGGTGGAGCGCTCACCACCGCAGGCGGCCAGCAGAAGCACCATCGCGAGCAGTGCGGTCTTCTTGAAGGTGTTCATGGGGTCTGGCCTCGGGTGGCGGCAACGACGAGTGGCTCGGCGGTAAGCCGCTGGATTTCGATCAGCGCGCGCTGTGCCGACAGCGCGGCATCGAGCTGCTGGCGGCGCGCCGCGGTGGCCTCGGACTGCAGCTGCGCAAGCTCGAGGTAGCTGATGGCGCCGGCGTTGAACGCACGCTCGGCCGCGGCCTGGGCGCGCGCCAGCTTGGGCAGCACGTCGTCGCGCAGGCGCAGCACTTCCAGTTGCGCCACGCGGTAGCGGCCGTGCGCTTCGACCAGGGTCGAGTACAGCGCCAGTCCCTGCGCTTCGCGTTCGACTTCGTTGACGGCCAATTCGGCTTCGGCGGCGCGAATCTGCGGCTGCGCCCGGCGGCCACTGGCCAACGGCAGCGAGAGGCCACCGACCAGGGCGACGTCGTTGTCCTCCTTGAAGCCGCGCACACCGGCCTGCCATTGCAGGTCCGGTGCGGCCTGCGCGCGGGCCAGTTGCAGGCGGGCTTCGCCGATGCGGCGCTGGTCGGCGAAGCGGGCCAGCTCCGGCGTGGCCTGCAGCAGCTGCGCGAGCGTCGCGAAGTCGGCGATCTCGGGCAGCGCCAGCAGGTCGGCGCCGGCGACCTCGAAGTCTGGCTCTCGCTCACCCCACAGCGCGGCCAGATGCTGGCGCGCGGCGGCCTGTTCCTGGGTGGTGCGGCGACGGTCGAGTTCGGCGCGTGCGAGTGCGGCCTGTGCGGTCAGCACCACCGACTCCGGCGAGGCGCCGGCCTGCAGTCGCCGTTGCGCAGCGGCGACGGTGCGGCCGCGTTGTGCGATGTCGTCGTTGGCGATCTGCAGTTGCGGGCCGCTGGCGACGACGGCGAGATAACGCCGCGCCGTTTCCGCCAGCAGGTCCAGCCGGGTGGCCTCGCGCTCGACACCGAGCGCATCGATGCGGCTCTGCGCGAGTGCACGGCGCGCGTCGCGCTTGCCGCCGCGCTCCAGCACCGAGGCCAGCGTCAGTGTCAGCTCGGCACGGTCAGGCCGCTGTAACCGTTGCTGCCGAGCACGTTCTCGAGTTCGGCACCGGCCACCAGGGCCGGTCGTTGCGCCGCGACGTCAAGTTCCGCGGCAAGGATGTCGCCGCGGGCGCTGCCGAGGCGAAGGTCGGGATGCGGGGGCAGTGATGCAGTGCCCAGGACGCGCGCGAACGCATCGTCCAGGGTCAGGCGATCGCCGGCCTGTGCGGGCAGGGCCGCAGCAAGCACGACGACCAACGCGGCACGGGCCGCGAGTCGCGAATACATGGGGAACGCTCCGATGAAAGGGTGGGACGGAAATCCGGCACAGGGCCGGGCCGGTCACACCGCGATCGGAGGACGGAACGGAGCCACCAGGCGCGTCGGCGCGAAGGCGACCGACAGCGTTGCCATCGGCGAAGCCGTCGCCGCGGCGGGAAGATCGAACTGCATGCGCGGCAACACCGCCGCCTGCTGGCCGCAGCAGTGCGTCAGGTGCCAATGGTCGTCATCGTGGCCGGCCGTGCCGTCGTCGGGCGCGCCGTCGCCGGGTGCGGCCGCGCGGTCGTCGCCATCGACGGCATGCTCGCCAAAAGCATGGTCATGGCCGTGGCTGTCAGCCGCCGCATGCGCGGTCAGCTCATGGACTTCCTCGGCGAACGCCAATGCCGGCTTCAGCACGAAGCCGGCCAGCAGCATGCCGAGCAGCAGCAGGCGCAGGGCAGCGACGAGGGCGGAGGGCACAGGCATGGCGGCAAGCCTACGCGCCGGGGCCGGCGATACACAATTTCGTTGCTGGCCGCGCTGGCATGCCGGGTTTGCCCGAAACGGTGCCCATCCTGGCTGCAGAGGTTGCCCGGAGGCCGCAGCCCGCCCGCAAGGGCATGGCAGGGCAAGGCGGCAGCGGCGACAATGCCGCCATGGATGCCAATGTCGCCCTGCTCGAAACCGTCGAGCACGAAACCGCCCCTTCGCCGACCTGGACCGTGCTGTGGCTGCACGGGCTGGGTGCCGACGGCCATGACTTCGCCCCGATCGTGCCCGAGCTGGTGCGCCGCGACTGGCCGGCACTGCGCTTCGTCTTTCCGCATGCGCCGGTGCGTCCGGTCACCATCAACAACGGCATGCGCATGCGTGCCTGGTACGACATCGTCAGCTTCGACTTCGACGCGCTGGCCGCCGGCAAGCGTGCCGACGAAGCCGGCGTGACCGAATCGGTGGCCCAGGTCGAAGCCCTGATCGCACGCGAAATCGCGCGCGGCACCGCGCCCGAACGCATCGTGCTGATCGGCTTCTCCCAGGGCGGCGCGATCGCCCTGGCCTCGGCGCTGGGCCGCGAGCAGCCCCTGGCCGGCATCGTCGGACTCTCCACTTATTTGCCGCTCGGGCAGCAGCAGGCGACGGCGAGACTCAAGCCTGCGGCCTTGTCGCAGCCGGTGTTCATGGCCCACGGCCAGTTCGATCCGGTGGTGCCGGCGGTGGTCGGACAGATGGGCGCTGCGACCATGAAGGACCTGGGCTTCGCCCTGGAGTGGCACGACTACCCGATGGCCCACCAGGTCTGCGCCGAGGAGATCCACGCCCTGGGCGACTGGTTGAGCACGCTTTTTGCGGGCTGAGTCGCATCCTCGCTGATCCGGTTGCCGGCCCGATTGGTAGCGGGCGCTGGCGGGGGCTACCATCAGTCCCGAGGCAGTGCCCACCGGGTAGAGGCGCCAATGAGGATAGTGATCGCCGACGACGAGCCGCTGGCGCGCGAGCGCCTGCGGGGACTCTTGGCCGAACCGCGCGGCGTTGAAGTCGTCGCCGAAGCGGCCGATGGCCAGCATGCATTGCATGCCTGCGCCGAACACCATCCCGACCTGGTGCTGCTCGATATCGCGATGCCCGGCATCGACGGCCTCGAAACCGCGCGCCACCTGGCCGCGTTCGAGCCACGACCGGCGGTGGTGTTCTGCACCGCCTACGACGCGCATGCCTTGTCCGCATTCGAAGCCGAGGCGATCGACTACCTGGTCAAGCCGGTGCGCGCCGAGCGCCTGGTCGCCGCGATCGAGCGCGTGCGCACCTTCGCCGCCGGCCGCGAGCGCAACATGGCCGTGCCCACCGGGCAGCGCCGCACCCACCTGTGCGCGCGCCTGCGCGGCAGCCTGCGCCTGATCCCGATCGAGGACGTGCACTACCTCCACGCCGAGGAGAAGTACGTCATCGTCCACCACGCCCGCGGCGAGGATCTGATCGAGGAATCGCTGAAGTCGCTGGAAGAGGACTTCGGCAGCCGCTTCGTGCGCATCCACCGCAACTGCCTGGTGGCCCGCCACGAGATCGTCGAGCTCAAGCGCAGCCCCGACGGCCACGTCCAGGCCCTGCTGCGCCACGGCAAGCAGCCGCTGGAAGTCAGCCGCCGCTGCGTGGCGGGGCTGCGCGAGACGCTCAAGCATCTTTAGGGCGGCCGACGCGAGCCGCAGCCCTGCGGGGATCCGGCCGCGCCGGTGAAGCCCCTCTCCCAACGGCGACCGCAGGGAGTGCAGGGCCGGGGGTTGGGGTGAGGGGCAACGGAGCCACGATCCAACCGATTGCCGCGCCGACACTGCCGCGGTCAGGCCCCGGAATTGACCTGCCGCAGGCCAGTCCCATCCCGCCGGGCGATAATCCCGCCCATGACCACCCTCCGCATCGCCACCCGCAAGAGCCCGCTCGCCCTCTGGCAGACCGAGCACGTTGCCGCCCAGCTGCGCGCCCGTCACCCCGGCCTGACCGTCGAACTGGTGCCGATGAGCACCCGCGGCGACGAAGTGCTCGACCGCTCGCTGGCGGCGATCGGCGGCAAGGGGCTGTTCCTGAAGGAGCTGGAGCTGGCGATGCTGCGCGGCGAAGCCGACTGCGCCGTGCACTCGC
>JBEVKG010000106.1:0-5143 GCA_040509765.1 Xanthomonas sp. | reverse complement strand
CGCTCGCTCCAGTTACGACGCGTACTCGGTTTGCAGCGGCCGGGACCGAATACGTTAATGACAGCCGCCGCGGAGTGGCAGACATGAGCCGCATCTTTCCAAGAAATTTCGACCGCATCATCTTCGTAGATATCACGAACATGGGCGGCTCGGGCCGCGCGAACAGTCATCGCACGCACTATTTTGAACCGACCGCCGCCTCGCCTATCCGCGAAACGAATTCGTCCAGGTCGGTGTTGGCGGTATTGGCGAGAATGACGATGGTCAGGTCGCGGTCGAGGAAACGATACAGCTGCGCCTGCGCGCCCATGATCCGGCCTGGACGTTTGGCGACTCGATGCTTGGCAGCGCCTATCCGCGTATCGTAGACCCACAGGCCATAACCGTAGTCGTCGAGCCCGGGAGTGGTCAGCTGGGCGATGCTTTCCTTGCGCAAGAGGCCTGACCCGAACAGCGCGTCCGAGAACCTGAGCACGTCTTCGGCCGTGGAGTACATCGCGCCGGCGGAGTACCAGTTCTCCGGATAGACCGGGAAGTCGTTGGACAGGGACTTGAGGTCTTCGCGATACGAGTAGGTGGAGGCCAAGCCTTGGACGATGCTTTCATGGCGCAGCATGCCGGTATGGTTCAGTCCCAGCGGCTTCAGAATCCGTTCCTTCAGCACCTGCTCGTAGGTTTTGCCGGTGACGCGTTCGATGACCTTGCCCAGGATCAGGTAATCGCCGTTGTTGTAGTCGAAAGTCGTGCCCGGGGCATGCAGTAGCGGTCCGCTGCAGAATTTTCTTATCAACTGATCGCTGGTATAGGGCGACTGGTAGGTCGGCAAGCCGCTGGTCAATGCCTGCTCCAAGCTTTTCACCTGGTCGAAGTTCCGCAGTCCGGAAGTGTGGTTGAGCAGCTGATGCAAAGTGAGACGGTGGGCACCGGCGATGGCGTAATCGGGCAGGTAGCTGGCCACGTTCGCCTGCAGGTCCAATTTTCCTTCTTCATGCAGTTGCAGCACCAGGGTGGCGGTGAACAGTTTGGTGATGGAAGCGATCCAGTACCGGGTCTGGTCACCGTTGGCAACGCCGTACTGGACACTGGAAAGACCGAAACTGCGCTGGTATCGCCGATTGCCGTCCTGCTGGACCAGGACAGTACCGCTGAAGCCGTGTTGCGCGGCATAGGTCGCGATGAAGTCTTCGAGTGGCGTCGCCTGCGACTGCGCCCGCAGCGGCATCGCCGCGCAGAGGAAGACAAGCACACCGACAAGCAAGCGATACGTAACGGAACGGAAGAGGTTTCGCACGATGTACTCCGGCATGATGGAACGGCCGCGAGTATGGAGCCGGACCAATACCTGGGCGGGGGCCTTCGGACAAAACGAGGATAAGGCCGACGAAATGGCCGACGCGCGCGGCGAACACCCGGGCTGGCCCGGTAGGTCGAACCCGCCTGGCGATCGCGCCCGTGCTGGCCGTTGCTTCTCTCGTGCAGATACGAAAAAGCCGGCACTAGGCCGGCTTTCGTTGAAGCTAAAATTCGTGGTGGGCGGTGCAGGGTTCGAACCTGCGACCCTTGCCGTGTGAAGGCAATGCTCTACCGCTGAGCTAACCGCCCGTGTCGCGAGCCGCACATTATAGGGCTGTGGGGCGCGGCGTCAATGGGTCCTGTCGAGGCCCGTGGCGCGGCGTCGCCGCGCCGCCGCTACATGGTCTGGGTGGGCTTGTCGGCGTTGAGGGTGCCGGCCAGCTGGGTCTCGATCTTGGTGCGGATGGTCTCGCCTTCGCTGTTGTCCGGCAGCTGCACGCCGATGCCCGCGGCGCGGTTGCCCTGGGCGCCGACCGGGGTCACCCAGATCACCTTGCCGGCCACCGGCAGGCGCTCGCTGGAATCGGGCAGGGTCAGCAGCAGGAACACTTCGTCGCCGAGGAAGTAGCGCTTGGGCGTGGGCACGAAGATGCCGCCGTTCTTCACGAACGGCATGTAGGCGTTGTACAGCGCCGCCTTGTCCTTCACCGCCAGCGACAGGATGCCCTGGCGTCCGCTCATCGCGCTCATCGTTGTGCCCCTCTCCGGGCCGGGCGATCGCCATCGCGCCAGGCCAGCAACAGTTCCGCGATCGCCAGGTCGGCGCGCACGGTGGTCCGCAGCAGGTCGCGGGTGCGATTGGCGACGTCGAACCACGCGGCCAGCTTGTGCAATCGCGCCGGGTCGGTC
Source organism: Xanthomonas sp. (assembly GCA_040509765.1). GTDB lineage: Bacteria > Pseudomonadota > Gammaproteobacteria > Xanthomonadales > Xanthomonadaceae > Xanthomonas_A. The sequence goes on along the minus strand of JBEVKG010000106.1, from coordinate 2,941 downwards.
AAGCCGGCCTGCGACGCCTGCGCCAGCGCCAGGTCGGCGGCATGGCCCAGGCGCTGCTCGGCGAGCCCGTCGCTGCTCCAGCGCTGCGCGGCGTCCAGCGTGCCGAGCTTGCCGGCGGCGACCTGCTCCAGGTCCGCGGCCACCTGCCGGCGCAGCTTCAATCCGTCCTCGCGCAGCCAGTGCGCGGCCAGGCCGGGATGGCCGCGCGCGGCATCCAGCGCTTCGCGCGCGGTTTTCTCGGGGAAGTCCTGGGCCAGCAACCAGGCCAGCGCTTCGTCGGCCGGCGGCAGCTTGAATTCCAGGCGCTGGCAGCGGCTGCGGATGGTCGCCGGCAGCCGCGCCGGCTGCGCGCTGATCAGCCACAGGTAGCGGCCGGGCTGCGGCTCTTCCAGGGTCTTCAGCAAGGCGTTGCAGGCGGCGCGGTTGATCGCGTCGGCCGGATCCACCACCACCACCTGGGCCACGCCGTACTGCGGGGTCAGCGCCAGCTTCTGCGAGATCTCGCGCACCTGCTCGATGACGATCTCGGTGCGCAGCTTGTCGCCGGTGCGGTTGGGGATGAACGAGATCAGGTGCAGGTCCGGATGGGTGCCGGCGGCGATCAGTTGCGCGCTGCGCACGTTCGCGGCCGGTTCGCCCTGGCCCAGCACGTGCGCGGCCAGCTTCAGCGCCACCGCGCGCTTGCCCAGGCCGTCCGGCCCGCAGATCAGCAGGCCATGGCCGAGGCGGCCGGCGTCGAGCGCGGCCACGGTCTGGTCGTAGGCGCGCTGCTGCCACGGCGCGAAGGGCACATCGCTCATGGCGTCGGCTCCTGTTGCTGCCGCACCCACTCCGCCAGCGCGGCGGCGACCGCCTGCGCCACCGCCTGCGGCGGCTGGCTGGCGTCGATGACGCGGAAGCGCTGCGGATCCTGCGCGGCGCGCTGGCGGAAGCCGGCACGCACGCGCTGGAAGAAATCGTCCTGCTCGCTCTCGATCCGGTCCGGCCACAGGTCGCGGCCGCTGGTGCGGGCACGGCCGATCTGCACGTCCAGGTCCAGCAGCAGGGTCAGTCCCGGCTGCAGGCCGACCGCGCGCCGCTCCAGGTCGGCGATCCAGGCGCGGTCCAGGCCGCGGCCCTCGCCCTGGTAGGCATAGCTGGAATCGGTGAAGCGGTCGCTGACCACATAGGCGCCACGCTGCAGCGCCGGGCGGATCACCTCGCGCACGTGCTGCGCGCGCGCGGCGAACACCAGCAGCAGCTCAGTCTCGGCGGCCAGCGGCTCGGCGACCTCGCCGGGCGTCTTGTCCAGCAGCAGCGCACGGATGCGCTCGGCCAACGGCGTGCCGCCCGGTTCGCGGGTCAGCACCACTTCGTGGCCCTGCGCCTGCAATGTGTCGCGGATCGCGTTGATCGCGGTGGTCTTGCCGGCGCCCTCGCCGCCTTCCAGGCTGACGAAGCGATGGTGGCGCAGTACGGCCTCGCTCATGGCGTCACCGCCGCGTCGCTGCGCGCCTGGCGCAGGCGTTGCAGATAGCGCGCCACTGCGGCGTTGTGTTCGGCATAGCTGGAGGAGAACGCATGCGCGCCGCTGCCATCGCCGATGGCCACGAAGTACAGGCTGTCGCCCGGCGCCGGATGGGTCGCCGCGCGCAGCGCATCGCGTCCGGGCATGGCGATCGGGGTCGGGGTCAGGCCGGTGCGGGTGTAGGTGTTGTACGGCGTATCGGTCTCCAGGTCGCGCTTGCGGATGTTGCCGTCGTAGGCGCTGCCGATGCCGTAGATCACGGTCGGGTCGGTCTGCAGTTTCATGCCCAGTTGCAGGCGGCGCACGAACACGCCGGCGATCTGCGGGCGCTCGGCGGCCAGGCCGGTTTCCTTCTCCACGATCGAGGCCAGCGTCAGCGCCTGCTCCGGCGACTGCAGCGGCAGGTCGCTGGCGCGCGCGTCCCAGGCCTCGGCCAGCGCCTTGTCCATCGCCGCATGCGCGCGGCGCAGCAGCTGCAGGTCGGTGTCGCCGCGCTGGTAGAGATACGTCTCGGGCAGGAAGCGGCCTTCGGGGTGCTGGCCGGGCTGGTCGAGCTTGGCCATCAGCTCGCTGTCGCTGAGGTCGGCGGTGGTATGCACCAGCGGCGTGGCCGCGTTCAGGGCGCTGCGCAGCTGGCGCACGTTCCAGCCTTCGACGATGGTGAAGCGGTACTGGATCACCTGGCCCTTGCGCATGCGCAGCAGCAGCGCGCGCGGGCTCAGCGCCGGTTGCAGCGCGTACTCGCCGAACCGGAGCTTGCCGGCCACGCCCAGCTCGCGCGCCAGCACCTGCCACTGCAGGTCGCTGCCCTGGGTGACACCGGCGGCGCGCAGGTTGCGCAGCACGCCGTTGAGCGAGGCGCCGCGCGCCACCTCCACGCTGGGCTGGGTCGCCTGCAGCGGCTGCTCGGCGAAGGCGCGGTAACCGTGCCACCACCACGCGCCGGCCGCGGCGAGCAGCAGCGCCAGCGCCAGCGCCGCCGCCACCAGGATCAGACACCCGCGTTTAGCCCAGGCCACGACCACCTCGAAGCGAATTCAATGGCGTGCAGGATACCGCGCGGCCGGCATCGCCCGGGATCGCGTCGCTCATGGCTCCAGCGCGCGCAGCAGGCCGCGCGCCTTGGCCCGGGTCTCGTCGAGTTCGCGCTCCGGGTCGGAGTCGAACACGATGCCGGCGCCGGTGCGGAACTGCACCTGCGCGCCGTCCACCTCGGCGGTGCGGATGAGGATGTTCAGGTCCATGTCGCCGTCGCGGTTGAGCCAGCCGAACGCGCCGGTGTAGGCGCCGCGCGGGGTCTGGTCCAGCTCGGCGATGATCTGCATGCAGCGCACCTTGGGACAGCCGGTGATCGTGCCGCCGGGATACACCGCCCGGATCACCGCGCCGGGACTGGCGCCGGGCCGCAGCCGCGCCCGCACGTTCGACACGATG
>JBEVKG010000105.1:0-5848 GCA_040509765.1 Xanthomonas sp. | reverse complement strand
TCGCCGCTGCGCGCGCGGCCGCGGGGCGAAGCGCAGGCCGCGCAGGTCCGGCGCGGCCGCGGCGGCCGGCGCCAGCGTGCTGCGGCCGCCCAGGCCCTGCCAGCGGCCGCGCTCGGGCACCTGCCCATCGCGTTGGCCCGCTCCCAGCGCCTGCAGACGCCCGCTCTCCTGCCAGACGGCCTGCAGGCGCAGGAACGCCACCCGGTGCGCGGTGGCCGCGGCCAGCCACGCGTCCAGGCGCGCCTGCCGTGCGTCGGACCAGTCGTCGCGGTCGCGCCGCGCCAGCCAGGCCGCCGCACGCGCCTCAATCCACCTGCTGTCCATCGCGTGCCCGCGCCCGCAACGGCGTCGCCGGCGCAGCCGCGCCCTCGTCGCCATGGAAATGATCGGCCAGCAGGCGCATGCCCCGGGCCACCTGCTTCTCCACGCTCTTCTCGCTGATTCCCAGGCGCACGGCCACCTCCTTCTGTGGCAGTTCCTCAACCCGCCGCAACCAGACCACGCTGCGGCAGCGGTCCGGCAGCCGGTCCAAGGCCGCCGCCAGCCGGCCCAGTACCTGGCGTCCGCCGCACCAGCGTTCCGGCGACAGCTCGTCTATGAGGACGTGCATCGACTCCAGATCCCCCACCGCCTCGATCGACACCACCCGGTTGCGGCGCAGCCGGTCGGTCATCAGGTGCCGCGCGGTGGCGAACAGGAACGACTTGGGCAGGCTCGGCCGGGCCTTGCCGGCGGCCTCGTACACGCGCACGTAGATCTCCTGGCGCAGGTCGTGCCACTCCTCGCGATGCGGCCAGCAGCGCCGCAGATAGCCACTGAGCGCCTGCTCGTGGACGAGGATTTCTTGAACGAACCAATCGTCGAGGGAAGCGGACATGGATCCCACATTAGCCGATCGCCGGCGCGTGCGGGCACGTGCCGCGCGGTCGAACGTGGGAGGTTGGGACGGCGGGGGGAAACCGTGCCGCCGTTCGTCCCCTCTCAGCAACGAGCCGCGCGCTCGTCTGCCCGCCCCGTTCCCGAGGAGATCCGCATGACCCGTTCCGTCGGCATGTTCCGGCCCTGGATATCGCTGCTGCTGGGCCTGTGCCTGGCCACGCCCGCCGTCGCGCGCGATTACCGCCAGTACCTGGTCGGCGATCCGGCCGCGCCCACGCCCGGCCCGGTGTCGCCCGGCCTGCTGCTGATGGGCGGCGGCGATCGCAACTACGACGCGCTGCGCTGGTTCATGGCCAAGGCCGGGCACGGCCACGTGGTGGTGCTGCGCGCCTCGCAGGCGGGCGAGGTGGGCGAGGAGTTCTACCGCAAGGTCGGCGGCGTGGCCTCGGTGGAGACGTTCGTGTTCAGCGGCCGCGGCGCCTCCAGCGACCCGGCGCTGCTGCGCGCGCTGGCCCGCGCCGACGGCATCTTCATCGCCGGCGGCGACCAGTCGCGCTACGTGCGCTACTGGAAAAACACCCCGGTGGCCGATGCGCTGGACGCGCACGTGCGCGCCGGCAAGCCGCTGGGCGGCACCAGCGCCGGCCTGGCGATGCTGGGCGAGTACCTGTACGGCGCGATGGACGGCGGCAGCATTGCCAGCCCGGCGGCGCTGGCCGATCCGCTCGGGCCGGCGGTCACCCTCGAGACCGACTTCCTGCATCTGGACCTGCTCAAGCGGGTCATCACCGACACCCACTTCCGCGAGCGCGACCGCCTCGGCCGCCTGTTCGCGTTCCGCGCCAAGGCCGCCACCCTGGCGCCGCCGGGCGCGCCGCTGATCGGCCTGGGCGTGGACGAGAGCGCCGCGCTGGCGGTGGAAGGCGATGGCACGGCCCGCGTCTACGCCACCGATCCGCAGGCGGTGGCCACCGTGGTCGCCGGGCCGCTGCAACCGCCCACCCCGGCCGGGCAGCCGCTGCAGGCCGCGCGCATCGAGACCGTCGGGGTCGGCCCGGGGTCCACCCTGCATCTGCCCGACGGCCGCGTCGAGGCGCCGGTGTTCCACCGCTACTACGCCGTGCAGGACGGGCGCATGCGCGAGATCCCGGCTACCACCCTGGTGATCCATGGCGGCGCCGGCGTCGAGCGTGCCAGCAGCAGCCCGGCCGACCTGGCCGAGGCGCGCGCGGCCATGGAGCAGGCATTGCGTACCGGCCAGGCGCTGCTGGCGCAGGGCAAGCCGGCGGTGGATGCGGTCGCCGCGGCGATCGCCGTGCTGGAGGATTCGCCGCAGTTCAACGCCGGCAAGGGCGCGGTGTTCACCCACGACGGCCGCAACGAACTGGACGCGGCGATCATGGACGGCCGCACCGGCAAGGCCGGCGCGGTGGCCGGCGTGCACCGGGTCAAGAACCCGATCGAACTGGCGCGCGCGGTGATGGACCAGTCCGAGCACGTGATGCTGGTCGGCGATGGCGCCGAGGTCTTCGCAAAGCAGCACGGTATCGCCCTGGTCGACCCGTCCTACTTCCGCACCGAGAAGCGCTGGCAGCAACTGCAGCAGGCGCTGAAGGAAGAGGCCAACAAGCAGGCGCACGCCGATCTGGAAACCGCCAAGCACTTCGGCACGGTCGGCGCGCTGGCGCTGGACCTGCAGGGCAACCTCGCCGCCGGCACCTCCACCGGCGGCATGACCAACAAGCGCTACGGCCGTGTCGGCGATTCGCCGATCATCGGCGCCGGCACCTATGCCGACCGCCGTTGCGCGGTGTCCGGCACCGGCTGGGGCGAGTTCTACATCCGCGCGGTGGCCGCCTACGACATCTGCGCGCGAGTGACGTACGCCGGGCAGAGCCTGGCCCAGGCCGCCGACGCGGTGATCGACCAGCAGATCCCCAAGGCCGGCGGCGACGGCGGCGCCATCGCGCTGGGCGCCGACGGCAGCGTGGCCTTCCCGTTCAACACCGAGGGCATGTACCGCGGCTGGATCGGCGCCGACGGCGTGCCGCACGTGGCCATCTTCAAGGACGAGGCCTTGCCGCTGCCCGGCGGCCAGTGAGCCGTTCGTCCCGGGCCGGCGCCGCCGCCCGGGACGCCCGTGCAGCACACCGGCGCGGCCTCCTGCCGCCGGTGCTGCCGAGGCAGTGGTGGCCGGTGCGCACGCCCTGCACGCGGCCATCTGTACGCCGGCTGGCTGCCGCGCCGGGCCGAGCCAATGGCACATGCCGCTGCCCGGCAAACCCGGTAACGTGCACGGCTGTCTTGGCCCCAGGTCCTCTCAGGAGTTCCACCTCATGTCGCGTAACGTCGTTCTGGCCGCCGCCATCAGCTTGGCGCTGGCCGCCTGTTCCGGTAAGGAGTCCACCCCCGTGCCCGCCGCTCCCGCTGCCCCGGCCGCCGCGCAGCCCGCCGCCGCCGCCAACCCGCTGCTGACCCCCAGCACGCTGCCGTTCCAGGCGCCGCCGTTCGACAAGATCAAGGACAGCGACTACCTGCCGGCCTTCGAAGAGGGCATGAAGCAGCACCTGGCCGAGATCCGCAAGATCGCCGACAACCCCGAGCCGGCCACCTTCGCCAACACCCTGGAAGCGATGGAGCGCAGCGGCGAGACCCTGACCCGCGTCTCGCGCATCTTCTTCGGCCTGGTCCAGGCCGACACCAACGATGCCCGCCAGAAGATCCAGGAAGAGATCGCGCCCAAGCTGGCCGCGCACCAGGACGAGATCAGCCTGGATCCCAAGCTGTTCGCGCGCATCAAGAGCCTGTACGACCAGCGCGACACGCTGACCCTGGATCCGGAGCAGAAGCGCCTGGTCGAGTACGAATACCAGGAGTTCGTGCGTGCCGGCGCGCAGCTGTCCGACGCCGACAAGGCCACCCTGCGCAAGCTCAACGTCGAAGAGACCACCCTGGCCACGCAGTTCCACACCAAGCTGGTCGCGGCCACCGCCGCCGGTGCGGTGGTGGTGGACGACAAGGCCAAGCTCGACGGCATGTCCGATGGCGACATCGCCTCGGCCGCGCAGGACGCCACCGCGCGCAAGCTCGACGGCAAGTACCTGCTGGCCCTGCAGAACACCACCCAGCAGCCGGTGCTGGCCTCGCTGAAGGACCGCGACCTGCGCCTGCAGGTGATGGCCGCCTCGCAGTCGCGCGCCGAGAAGGGCGATGCCAACGACACCCGCCAGACCGTGCAGCGCCTGGCCCAGCTGCGCGCGCAGAAGGCCAAGCTGCTCGGCTTCGACAGCTACGCCGCCTACAGCCTCAGCGACCAGATGGCCAAGACCCCGGCCGCGGCGCTGAAGCTGCTCACCGACACCGTGCCCGCCGCCACCGCCAAGGCGCGCAGCGAGGCCGCGGAGATGCAGAAGGTGATCGACGCGCAGAAGGGTGGCTTCAAGCTCACCGCCGCCGACTGGGACTTCTACGCCGAGCAGGTGCGCAAGGCCAAGTACGACCTCGACGAAGCGCAGATCAAGCCGTACTTCGAACTGGACAACGTGCTGCAGAACGGCGTCTTCTACGCCGCCAACCAGCTCTACGGCCTCACGTTCAAGGAACGCACCGACATCCCCACCTACCACGACGGGATGAAGGTCTATGAAGTGTTCGACAAGGACGGCAAGTCGCTGGCGCTGTTCTATACCGACTACTTCAAGCGCGACAGCAAGTCCGGCGGCGCCTGGATGGACGAGTTCGTCGGCCAGAACGGCCTGACCGGCACCAAGCCGGTGGTCTACAACGTCTGCAACTTCACCAAGCCCGCCCCGGGCCAGCCGGCGCTGCTGAGTTTCGACGACGTCACCACCATGTTCCACGAGTTCGGCCATGCGCTGCACGGCATGTTCTCCAACGTGAAGTACCCGACGCTGGCCGGCACCGCCACCTCGCGCGACTTCGTCGAGTTTCCCTCGCAGTTCAACGAGCACTGGGCGTCGGATCCGAAGGTGTTCGCGCACTACGCCAAGCACTACCAGACCGGCGAGGCGATGCCGGCCGAGCTGGTGGAGAAGATCAAGAAGTCGCGCACCTTCAACCAGGGCTACGCCACTACCGAGTACCTGTCGGCGGCGCTGCTGGACCTGTCCTGGCACACCCTGCCGGCCGACGCGCCGCTGCAGGACGTGGACAAGTACGAGGCAGACTCGCTGAAGAAGTACAAGGTGGACCTGGCGGAAGTGCCGCCGCGCTACCGCACCACCTATTTCGACCACATCTGGGGCGGCGGCTACTCGGCCGGCTACTACGCCTACTTCTGGTCGGAAGTGCTCGACGACGACGCGTTCCAGTGGTTCAAGGAGCACGGCGGCCTGACCCGCGCCAACGGCGACATCTTCCGCGCCAAGATCCTCTCGCGCGGCAACACCGTCGACCTGGCCACCCTGTACCGCGACTTCCGCGGCAAGGACCCCAGCGTCGAGCCGCTGCTGGAAAACCGCGGTTTGAAGAACTGATCGGCGCCGCGCCGATCGGGTGTGTCGAGAACGGGATGGCCTTGCGGCCATCCCGTTTTTCGTTTGTATCCGGATAGTCGGGCGCGGCGGGCGATGAGGAGCGATTCGGCGCGCGCGTCGCGCGGCTCGACCTGGATCAGGGCGGCGGCCCGGACCTGCACGACGTGCAGGTGCCGCCCGGCAAGCTGCTGGTCATGGGCGACCATCGCGGCGACAGTGTCGATGGCCGCTATTTCGGCTTCGTCGATGCCGACAGCGTCTATGGCAAGGCGCTGGCGGTGTTCTACCGTCGCGGCGAGGGGCTGGAGTGGGCGCGGCTGTAGGGCACCGCTCGCAACGACGCGACGTGATCGGTAGGAGCGGGGGGTGGCCCGCGCGGGGGGGGCGGGGCCCCCCGTGGGCGGGGGGGGCCCGCCGGGGACGGGGCCCCGGGGCGGGCCCGGGGGGGCGAGGTCGGGGCCGCCGCGCCCGGG
>JBEVKG010000104.1:0-8938 GCA_040509765.1 Xanthomonas sp. | reverse complement strand
CGGTGCACTGACCTTCCCCACTCTTCAGGATCTCCGCTCCATGCCGCATTCGCCCGTGCCGTCCCCGGAACTGCCGCTCGCCCACCTGCGCATCGCCGATCCGTTCTGGCAGCGCTACCAGCGCCTGGTGCAGGAGGTGGTGCTGCCCTACCAATGGGACGCGCTCAACGACAACGTCGCCGATGCCGAACCCAGCCACGCCATCGAGAACTTCCGCATCGCCGCCGGCCGCAGCGACGGCGCCTTCTACGGCATGGTGTTCCAGGACAGCGACGTGGCCAAGTGGCTGGAGGCCGTGGCCTACCTGCTGGCGCAGCATCCGGACCCGGCGCTGGAGCGCGATGCCGACGCCACCATCGAACTGATCGGCGCCGCACAGCAGGCCGACGGCTACCTCAACACCTACTTCACGGTGAAGGCGCCGCAGGAACGCTGGAGCAACCTGGCCGAATGCCACGAGCTGTATTGCGCCGGGCACATGATCGAGGCCGGCGTGGCCTATTACCAGGCCACCGGCAAGCGCGCCCTGCTCGATATCGTGTGCCGGCTCGCCGACCACATCGACGCCACCTTCGGCCCCGGCCCGACGCAGTTGCACGGCTACCCCGGGCATCCGGAGATCGAACTGGCACTGATGCGCCTGTACGAAGCGACGGGCGAGACGCGCTACCTGGCGCTGGCGCGCTATTTCGTCGAACAGCGCGGCACCACGCCGCACTACTACGACGCCGAATACGCCAAGCGCGGCCACACTTTCTTCTGGGGCGGGCACGGCCCGGCCTGGATGATTCAGGACAAGGCCTACAGCCAGGCGCACCTGCCGGTGGCGCTGCAGGACACCGCGGTCGGCCATGCGGTGCGCTTCGTGTACCTGTACGCCGGCGTGGCCCACCTGGCCCGGCACAGCGGCGACGCCACCCTGCGCGCGACCTGCGAGCGGCTGTGGGACAACGCCACGCAGCGGCAGATGTACCTGACCGGCGCGATCGGCGCGCAGAGCTACGGCGAAGCCTTCAGCGTCGACTACGACCTGCCCAACGACACCGCCTACAACGAGAGCTGCGCCTCGATCGGGCTGATGATGTTCGCCAACCGCATGCTGCAGCTGGCGCCGGACGGCCGCTACGCCGACGTGATGGAGCGGGCGCTGTACAACACCGTGCTGGGCGGCATGGCCCTGGACGGGCGCCATTTCTTCTACGTCAATCCGCTGGAGGTGCACCCGCCCACGGTGCACGGCAACCACACCTTCGACCACGTCAAGCCGGTGCGCCAGCGCTGGTTCGGCTGCGCCTGCTGCCCGCCCAACATCGCCCGGGTGCTGACCTCGCTCGGCCACTACCTCTACACCCGCCGCGACGACACCCTGTACGTGAACCTCTACGTCGGCAGCGATGCGCTGTTCGAGATCGGCGGGCAGACCCTGACCCTGCGCCAGCGCGGCGAGTATCCGTGGCAGGACAGCATCGCCTTCGACGTGGAGTGCAGCGCACCGGTGGACGCGGCGCTGGCCCTGCGCCTGCCGGACTGGTGCCAAGCACCGCAACTGCAGCTCAACGGCGCCCCGGTGGCGATCGACGCGCACCGCCAGCACGGCTACTGCGTGCTGCGCCGGCGCTGGCAGTCCGGCGACACCCTGCAACTGCGCCTGCCGATGCCGCCGATGCGGGTCAGCGGGCATCCGCGCGTGCGCCACCTGGCCGGCAAGGTCGCGGTGCAACGCGGCCCGCTGGTGTACTGCCTGGAGCAGGCCGACAACGGCGCCGACCTGCATCAGTTGCGCCTGCCCGCCAGCGCCACGCTGCAGGCCGTGCCCGGCACCGGCGCGCTGGCCGGCCAGGTGCTGCTGCAGACCACGGGCGAACGCCTGCACACCGACGCCGACACGGCGGCCGCGCCGCTGTACCGGTACGATGCGCCGCCGCCAGCGCGGCAGCCGCAGACCCTCACCTTCGTGCCCTACTTCGCCTGGGCCAACCGCGGCGAGGGCGAAATGCGGGTTTGGGTGGACGCCAGCGACGGCTGAACGGCACCTCCCATCACGCCGGGGACGCGTCCTGGGGGAGCGGCTGCAGCCGCGACGCGGCGGTCCCGGCCGAGCCCGTCGCGGCTGAAGCCGCGCTCACACGCTTTGCTACATCCGGCTCGAGTGTGGCGGAAGCAGGTGATTGCAGGCGCCCTGAAGCCGCCCTAGCCCAGGTCCGCTCGCGGCGGAGGCGCGCGCTGTGCGTGGCCGGGATGGGCTCGGCTACCGATGGCACCGGCGCCATGTGGCGTGCTGCTGCCTGCGCGCACGCTTGCAGACAACCACGCGGCAGATCGCAGGCATTGCCAACCGCCATCTGCGGCGAAACGCCGTGCGCCTCGCCGAAGCAGCGCCCGCCTGCCACGCTTCAAGGGCCGCGTCGCATGCGTCGCAATGGCCAGCGCACGCTCTAAGCTAGGGCCATGGATGCTCTGGTCCCCGTCGCCCCGCCGTTCGCCCGTCTTGCTCTCGGTGCGCACCGCACCGCCGTGCCGGATGCCTGGCTGCTGCCGTTCGACGTCGATGCCTTCGACAGCGATGATTTCCAGCGCCACGGCCTGCAGCCGCCGCCGTCGATCGCGCGCAGCGTGCGCAAGCGCCAGGCCGAGTACCTGGCCGGGCGGCGCGCAGCGCTCGCCGCGTTGCGGGCGGCCGGCAGCACGGCAACGGACCTGCCGATCGGCGCCGACCGCGCGCCGGTCTGGCCGGCCGGCTTCCTCGGCAGCCTCTCGCATACCGACGGCGTGGCGGTCGCGATCGCCCTGCCGGCATCCGCCGGCGCACGCGGCATCGGCCTGGACGTGGAGCGCGTGGCGGCGGCGGACCAGATCGAGGCGATCCGCAGCGTGGCCCTCGATGCCTGCGACTGCGCCGCGCTGGCCGGCCTCGCCCACGTCCGCGGCTGGCCGTATGCACTGACCCTGGGCTTCTCGGCGAAGGAAAGCTTCTACAAGGCCGCAGCGGCGACCGTCGGCCGCTTCTTCGACTTCGACGCCTTGCGCATCGAAGGCTGCGACCCGGACGGCGGCAGCGTGGACACGCGGATCGCCACGCCGCTGGCGCCGGCCTTGCCGGCCGGGCAGCGGCATCGCCTGCGCTGGGTGGACGTGCAGCCCGGCCTGCTGCTGACCAGTTGCGTCTGGTAGCAGCTTCCGGCGTGAACACGTGGCCGCGCGGATGCGGCGACGCGCACTGCCTACGACATGCCGCGCGTGGCGAGCACTCGCGTTTCACCACGCCTCGGCAGGCCGCGAGGACGCGCCGCCTGCTGTGGCATTGCTAATTCACAACGTGGCCAGGATCTGCTCGCGCCGGTGCGCATACTCGGCCGCGTCGATCAGGCCCTGCGCCTGCAGGTCCTGCAGCGCGCGCAGGCGCTGCTCGACCGAGACGGTGGACGGCAACGGCGGCGGCGCCGCGACCGCCGGCCGGCGCCGCTGAGAGCGGACCGCCAGCCACACCACGACGCCGATCAACAGCGGCACCGCGAGCATGACCAACAGCACGAGCCAGTGCCAGATGCTGAATCCGCCCATCGTCTCCTCCCGCCGGCCGTCTGCCGATCCTGGTGCTTACTTTGCCTTGCCCTGGTTGGCCACCGCTTCGGCCGCCTGCTTCGCCGCTTCCGGATCGCCCAGGTAGCGGTAGGACTGCACCTGCAGGCTGTCGTCCAGTTCGAACAACAGCGGGATGCCGGTGGGGATGTTGAGCTCGAGGATCTCCTCGCGCGACACGTCGTTCAAGTATTTGTACAGCGCGCGCAGCGAGTTGCCATGGGCGGTGACCAGCACGGTCTGCCCGGCCTTGAGCTGCGGGGCGATGGCGTCGTGCCAGTACGGCAGCACGCGCTCGAGCGTGGTCGCCAGCGACTCGGTGGCCGGCAGCGCGTTGCGGTCCAGGGTCGCGTAGCGGCGATCGTGCAGCGGATGGCCCGGGTCCTCGGCGTCCATCGGCGGCGGCGGAATGTCGTAGGAGCGGCGCCAGATCTTGACCTGGTCCTCGCCGTGCTTGGCCGCGGTCTCGGCCTTGTCCAGGCCCTGCAGGCCGCCGTAGTGGCGCTCGTTGAGGCGCCAGCTCTTGTGCACCGGCAGCCAGTCCTGGTCCAGTTCCTTCAGTGCGCCCTGCAAGGTGTGGATGGCGCGCTTGAGCACCGAGGTATGGGCGACGTCGAACTGCAGCCCCTCCTCGCGCATCAGCCGGCCGGCGGCCACGGCTTCCTGGCGGCCTTGCTCGGTCAGGTCCACATCGACCCAGCCGGTGAAGCGGTTATCCAGGTTCCACTGGCTCTGGCCATGGCGCAACAGTACGAGTTTGCGGGTCACTGCGACGGTCTCCGTTGGGGGATGCATGGGGCGTGCGGCCCTGGATTGTAGCTCTTGGCTGGGAATGGGGAGCCGCGAATGGGGAATCGCAACGGCTGGGTTGTCCAGCAAATCGGGCAGTCGGGCGCCGCCTGATCGCCGGAACCGCGCGCGAACCGGCTTTCACGATTCCCCATTCCCGGCTCCCCACTCCCAGCCTCTCCACACCCCAGCCACGAGCGCAGCGCGATCATCGGCGCATGGAAACGTCTTCGCACCCCGTGTTCGGCGACTGGGACGGCAGCATCGTGCAGGCGCGCGCGCTGCAGGCGACGCTGGCGCGCCAGGTCAGCCTTGAGGACGAGGTCGCCGACCCGCCACGCTGGCTGGCCGGCTTCGACGTCGGCTTCGAGGACGACGGCCAGGTCACCCGCGCCGCGGCGGTGCTGCTCGACGCGCAGACCTTGCAGCCGCACCAGGCCGAGATCGCGCGCGTGCCCACGTCGATGGCGTACGTGCCTGGCCTGCTGAGCTTCCGCGAACTGCCGGCGCTGCTGGCCGCACTGGCCCTGCTTCGGCAACGCCCGGACCTGGTGTTCGTCGATGGCCAGGGCATCGCCCATCCACGCCGGCTCGGCATCGCCGCGCACTTCGGCGTGGTCACCGGCCTGCCCAGCATCGGCGTGGCCAAGACCTTGCTGGCCGGCCGCTTCGAGGAACCGGGGCCGCAGGCCGGCGACCACAGTCCCATCGTGCATCGTGGCGAGATCGTCGGCTGGGCGCTGCGCAGCAAGCTGCGCTGCAATCCGCTGATCGTCTCGCCCGGGCACCGCGTGGCGGTGGACAGCGCGCTGCGGTGGACCCAGCGCTATCTGCGCGGCTACCGCCTGCCGGAACCGACCCGGCTGGCCGACCGGCTGGCGTCGCGCCGCGGCGAGGTGCTGGTGCCGGCCGCCGACACCCGATCGCTGTTCTGAATCGGGTGCCGCGGCCGGCGTCCGCGTCGATCACTTGTTGCTGACGACGATGCCGTTGTCGACGATGTGGATGTACATGCCCGCCGGACGCGGCCGCGCGAAGAACGTGATGTTGACGCTGGCGATGCCGCTGCCTGCGGCGCAGTTGTCGGTCGACATGCCGATCGCCGTGTAGCGGACATTGGTGCGCAGGGTCGGGCCGGTGACGCGATGGCCATCGGCCACCGGATAGCAGCCGCTGCCCTGTCCACCGGTGACCAGCAAGGCCTTCGCGCCCCACAGATCGTTGATGATCTCGGTGGGCACGTTCATGTCCGGCACGCCTTGGGCCTGGGCGGCGAACGCCGCGCAGGCGATGAGGACGGCACTGAGGCACGACGCGGTGGCGCGCCGACGGTTGAGGCTCGATGCGGAGTTCATTGCGCTTACGCTCCATTGGGGGAAGAAGGATCGACGCCGCGGCACGCCTGCGCTCTGCGCAGCCGGCCTGACGCGGGCTCGATTATTCACAGGCGCACGGCGCCGTCGCAGACAAGACGCCTGCACGATTCGCACTATGCGATTCCGACGCGCGGGCATAACCGGGCGACATAGCCCGGCATGGCGCATGCACGGTCGCGCCCGCGCACAACCGCGCATGCGGGACAGTCCATCTTGCGGTGGCGCCGCACCGCGGCCGTCGGCACATGCGAAGCTTCGCTTCCGTTCCTGCCACCGCGAGCGCCGGCATGCCCACCCTGATCGCCCCCCGCGTCCACGATATCGGCGGCTTCCAAGTGCGCCGCGCCGTCCCCAGCGTGCAGGCGCGCAGCGTCGGCCCCTTCGTCTTCATCGACCACATGGGGCCGGCGGTGTTCGAGCCCGGGCATGGCGTGGACGTGCGCCCGCATCCGCACATCGGCCTGGCCACCGTCACCTTCCTGTGGTCCGGCGAGATCGGCCACCGCGATTCGCTCGGCTCGGACCAGGTGATCCGCGCCGGCGACGTCAACTGGATGACCGCCGGTCGCGGCATCTCCCACTCCGAACGCACGCCGACCACGCTGCGCGAGCACGCGCATCCGCTGCACGGCATGCAAACCTGGGTGGCACTGCCGAAATCGGCGGAGGAGACCGCCCCCGCCTTCTACCACCATGCCGCCGCCAGCCTGCCGCAGCAGCGCCGCAACGGCGCGTGGCTGCGGGTGATCGCCGGCCGCGCCTACGGCGAGGAATCGCCGGTGACGGTGTTCGCCGATACCCTCAACGTGGCCCTGGACCTGGATGCGGACGCGGAACTCGACCTGGATACCGGGCATGCCGAGCGCTCGCTGTACATCCTGGAGGGCGAAGCGCAACTGGACGGCGTGGACATCCCGGCGCGGCACCTGGTCCTGCCCGAGCCCGGCGCGCGCGGACGGTTGCGTGCCAAGACCCCGCTCAAGGCGATGCTGATGGGCGGCGAACCGCTGGATGGCCCGCGCCACCTGTGGTGGAACTTCGTGTCCAGTTCACTGGAGCGCATCGAGCAGGCCAAGCAGGACTGGCGCGACGGCCGCTTCGGGACCATTCCGGGCGACGACCAGGAATTCATTCCGCTCCCCGAACCCGGCCGCTGAGCGCAGCCGGCCCCGGGGCGCCACACCCTGCTGCGCCCTCCTGTCAGCCGCAGTCGTTCCGCGCCCGGAGCCGCCTGACCGGCGCAGCCGGGCGGCCGCCACCACGCCATACCCGGCTGGGGACATTCCGGAATTGGCATCCCAATTGTCAGCGCGGCGGCGCTGGGCTATGGTGCAGACGCGGCCGCGCGCGCGTGGCCGCACACGGGACACGCACTGCGTCGGGGGATGCACTGCCGGGATCCCGCACAGGATGGGCGCTCCCGCAGACGACGCCATAGGCGTGCGTATGGATCGAACGCGTCGCATCGCGGCGTATGGGGAACATCGCGAATGAAGACACTCTTGCGCAAGGCGCTGCTGACCGCTGCGGCGGCGTTGCCCGCCGCTGCCGCCACCGCGCAGCAGGCCCAGAACTGCCCACCGCTGCCGCCGCAGAGCAAGCTGCAATGGAGCGAGCGCAGCGACAAGGGATTCATCGTCTGCCGCGCCAGCGACACCGACGGACGTCAGGTGCTGGGCATGATGTTCACCGCACGCGACCCGAACATTCCGTTGCAGCGCGCGCTGCGCGAGGAAAAGGGCGCCATCGCCGGCGAGCAGGTGTATTGGTACCGACCGGATGTGGGCGGCGCCGAGCTGCCGAACCAGGCCACGCGCCGCATCACGGTCGCGGAACTGAAGAAGGACCAGTACGCACAGGTGTGGATCGACGCCGCCGACACCCAGGAACTGCAGACCCTGCAGTCGCTGGTGCAGGGCCTGGACATGCGCCAGTCGAGCCTGGCGCTGGAGCGCTGAAGGCCAGCACGTCCGAAACATGAGGCAGGAGCGGCTTCAGCCGCGACAGGTGTTCCCGGGAAGGCGCGTCGCGGCTGAAGCCGCTCCTACGACGGCACGACGCCGGAGAGAAGGCGCGCGAAGCGCGCCCTCAGAAGCGCCCTTCCTGGAAATCGACGAAGGCCTGCATCAGTTCCTGGCGGGTGTTCATCACGAACGGCCCATGCCGCGCCACCGGCTCGCGCAACGGCCGGCCGGCGACCAGGATCAGCCGCGCGCCCTGCGCACCGGCCTGCAACTGCAGCAGGTCGCCGCCCCCGAGCACCGCCAGCGTCTGCGCCGGCAATACACGCGCCGCCTCGCCCTCGCCCAGCGCCGCCTCGCCCTCGAACAGGTAGGCGAAGGCGTTGTGCCCGGACGGCAGCTCGAACGCCCAGCGCGTGCCGGCCTCCAGCGCGATGTCCAGATACAGCGGGTCGGTGGCTGGCTGCGCGATCGGGCCGTGGACCTCACCGACCTGGCCGGCGATCACCTTGACCGTGACCCCCGGCGCCGGCTGCGCCACCGGAATGCGCTCGGGCGCGAACTCCTGGTAACGCGGTGCGGTCATCTTGTCGCGCGCCGGCAGGTTGACCCACAGCTGGAAGCCGCGCATGCGCCCTTGCTCCTGCTCGGGCATCTCCGAGTGCACCAGGCCGCGGCCAGCGGTCATCCACTGCACGCTGCCCGGGGTCAGCAGGCCCTCGTTGCCGTGGTTGTCCTTGTGCCGCATGCGCCCGTCGAGCATGTAGGTGACGGTCTCGAAGCCGCGGTGCGGATGGCTGGGAAAGCCGCCGATGTCGTCCTCGGCCCGGTCGGTGCCGAACTCGTCGAGCAGCAGGAACGGATCCAGCTCGGGCAGCGCACCGCCGCCGATGACGCGGGTCAGCTTGACCCCATCGCCGTCGGCGGTGGCGTGGCCGCGGATGGCGCGCACGATGCGCGCGGGCGCGACGGTGGTGGAAGCGGTCATGGTGGACGATCTCCTGATGAGATCTCCACTATGGTTGCCGCCGCCAGCGCGGCCAACGGCGACCGGCGCAACCCATCGTTCCATCGTCTGCGGCGACTGGTTCCCTTCTCCCTTTCGGGAGAAGGCGCCCCGCAGGGGCGCATGAGGGTCCGGGCGCAGCCTCGTGCGGCGTCCGGTAGCGCAGGTCGGGTTTGCGAGGGGCTCTTCGCCCCCTACCCTCACCCCAACCCCTCTCCCGGGGGGAG
>JBEVKG010000103.1:0-4406 GCA_040509765.1 Xanthomonas sp. | reverse complement strand
TTCCCTACACGACGCTCTTCCGATCTAGCCCCGTGGATCCAAATCAGCGAGTCGCTTCGCGCCGGACCCTCACCCCAACCCCTCTCCCGGTGGGAGAGGGGCTAGCCGCTCCCTTCTCCCGACGGGAGAGGTGCCCCGCAGGCGCGGGTGAGGGTGCGGGCGCAGCCTCGTGGACCCAAATCAGCGGGTCGCTTCGCGCCGACCCTCACCCCAACCCCTCTCCCGACGGGAGAGGGGCTAATCGCTCCTTGCTGCACCTTGGCGGCTGCCCCAGTTCCAGGGGCGAACACGCCGCAGCGTAGAATTGGCCGATGAGCCGATTAGTCCTGATCGATGGGTCCAGTTACCTGTATCGCGCGTTCCACGCGCTTCCGCCGCTGACCAATGCCGCCGGCGAGCCCACCGGCGCGCTGTTCGGCGTGGTCAACATGCTGCGCGCCACCCTCAAGGAGCGCCCCGAGTACGTGGCTTTCGTGGTCGACGCGCCCGGCAAGACCTTCCGTGACGACCTGTACCCGCTGTACAAGGCCAACCGTCCGCCGATGCCCGACGAGCTGCGCGCGCAGGTCGAGCCGATGTGCCAGATCGTGCATGCGCTGGGCATCACTATCCTGCGCCAGGACGGAGTGGAGGCCGACGACGTGATCGGCACGCTGGCCCTGCAGGGCGCCGGCGACGGCCTGGACGTCACCATCTCCACCGGCGACAAGGATTTCGCCCAGTTGGTGCGCCCCGGCGTGCAACTGGTCAACACCATGAGCGGCAGCCGCATGGACTCGGACGCGGCGGTCATGGAGAAGTTCGGGGTCTGGCCGCACCAGATCGTCGATCTGCTGGCGCTGATGGGCGACGCCATCGACAACGTGCCCGGGGTGGAGAAGTGCGGGCCCAAGACCGCAGCCAAGTGGCTGGCCGAGTACGGCTCGCTGGACGGGGTGATCGCGCATGCCGACACCATTAAGGGCAAGATCGGCGAGAACCTGCGCGGCGCGCTGGAGCGGCTGCCGCTGAACCGCGAACTGGTCACCATCAAGACCGACGTGGCGCTGCCCGGCGGCCCGCGCACCCTGGGCCTGCGCGAACAGGAGCCGGAGCAGCTGCGTGGCCTGTACCAGCGCTATGGCTTCACCCAGGCGTTGCGCGACCTGGTTGGCGGCGTGGCCGCGCCGGAGGCCGCCAGCGAGGCCACGCCCAGCCTGCGCGGCACCGCCGCCGGCTATGCGCGTGGCGCCGCGCCGGCCGAGGCCGTTGCGCTGGATCCGGCACTGGCCGCCAAGGGCGACTACACCGCGGTGACCACGCCCGCGCAGTTCGAAGCGCTGCTCGGGCGCCTGCGCGCCGCCGACGGCTTCGCCTTCGATACCGAGACCGATGCCCTGGACGCGATGCGCGCCAACCTGGTCGGCCTCAGCTTCGCCACCGAACCCGGCCGCGCCGACTACCTGCCGCTGGGCCACGACTATCCCGGCGCACCGGTGCAACTGGACCGGGCGCTGGCGCTGGCGGCGCTGAAGCCGCTGCTGGAAGACCCGGCCAAGGCCAAGGTCGGCCAGCACGGCAAGTACGACCTGCACGTGCTGCGCCGCCACGGCGTGGACGTGCGCGGCTACGCCGACGACACCATGCTGGAGAGCTTCGTGCTCAATTCCACCGCCAGCCGCCACGACATGGATTCCTTGGCCAGGCGCTACCTGGGCTACGACACGGTCAAGTACGAGGACGTGGCCGGCAAGGGCGCCAAGCAGATCGCCTTCTCGCAGGTGGCCATCGACGACGCCACCGGCTACGCCGCCGAGGACGCCGACATCACCCTGCGCCTGCACCGCACGCTGTCGGCACAGTTGGATGCGGAACCGGCGCTGGCGCGGGTCTACCGCGAGATCGAGATGCCGCTGGTGCCGGTGCTGGCGCGGGTCGAGGCCAACGGCGTGTGCGTGGACATCGCCGAGCTGCGCAAGCAGAGCCAGGACCTGAGCCAGCGCATGCTGGCCGCGCAGCAGAAGGCCACCGCGCTGGCCGGGCGCAGCTTCAACATGGACTCGCCCAAGCAGCTGCAGGCGGTGCTGTTCGACGAACTGAAGCTGCCGGCGGTGCTGAAGACCCCCAAGGGCCAGCCCAGCACCAACGAAGAGGCGCTGGAGGCGATCGCCGACCAGCACGAACTGCCGCGGGTGATCCTGGAGTACCGCGGCCTGGCCAAGCTGCGCAGCACCTACACCGACAAGCTGCCGGAGATGCTCAACCCCGACACCGGCCGCGTGCACACCAGCTACCACCAGGCCGGTGCGGCGACCGGCCGCCTGTCTTCGTCCGACCCCAATCTGCAGAACATCCCGATCCGCACCGACGACGGCCGCCGCATCCGCCGCGCCTTCGTGGCCCCGCCCGGGCGCAAGCTGATCGCCTGCGACTACTCGCAGATCGAGCTGCGGATCATGGCCCACCTGTCCGAGGACGCGGGCCTGCTGCGCGCCTTCGGCGCCGGCGTGGACGTGCACCGCGCCACCGCCGCCGAGGTGTTCGGGCGCAAGCTGGAGGAGGTCACCGGCAACGAGCGCCGCGCCGCCAAGGCGATCAACTTCGGCCTGATGTACGGCATGAGCGCGTTCGGCCTGGCCCGCAACCTGGGCATCGGCCGCGGCGAGGCCCAGGACTACGTGGCGCTGTACTTCAGCCGCTACCCGGGCGTACGCGACTTCATGGAGCGCATGCGCGAGCAGGCGCGCACCCAGGGCTATGTGGAGACGCTGTTCGGCCGCCGCCTGTACCTGAACGACATCAACGCCCGCCAGCAGGGCCTGCGCGCCGGCGCCGAGCGCGCCGCGATCAATGCGCCGATGCAGGGCACCGCCGCCGACATCATCAAGCGCGCGATGGTCGGCGTGGATGCCTGGCTGCAGGACCACCGCGAGCGCGCGTTGATGATCCTGCAGGTGCACGACGAACTGGTGTTCGAGGCCGATGCCGACTTCGTCGACACCCTGCTGCCGGAGGTCACCCAGCGCATGGCCGCCGCGGCGGAGCTGAAGGTGCCGCTGGTGGTGGACAGCGGGGTGGGCGACAACTGGGACGAGGCGCATTGATCGTCCGGGTCCCGGGCATGAATCCGGGACCCGATTGGCGCAGCGGTGTTTTGCGTAGACAGCGCGCGCGGGTGCACGCCACGGATCGAATCGGGTTTTCCGATGGATTATCCCGCCGGTGATTTTCGTTTTCCCATTCGCGTTGGTTTTTTGACCCGATCGCGTGCCGCAAGCCGCGGAATTCCTACTGGCGTCACACCCTGAGGAGCGCCAGGGCGTGTTGTTTGAACGAAATTTTGACGCAGTTTATTTACCTGGATTTTCGGGAATGAATCCGTCCTTAATCTGACAAATTTTTAACTTAAATCTTCACGAACGAGCAAGGTGGGAAATGTTCTTATATCCCTCGACAGGCGCAATACCTGTCGCGGATCTCCTCCCATCCCCTGGAGCAGATCCAGGAGCGGCGACTCCTCCCCAAGTCTCCGTTCCCTGGCCCCGCCGACCTCCCCCTGGTCCGCGGGGCTTTTTTATGCCCGCGCTCCGGGTCGGCCCCTATCGCCGCCTGCACGCCACAGCGTAAGGTCGCCGCTCCACCATCCCTGCGAGCCGTGCGATGCCCGATCTTTTCCATCTGTCGATGCCATGGTGGGAATTCGTCTTCCGCGCGGTGGTGGTGTACGTGGCGGTGCTGGTGATGGTGCGGGTCTCGGGCAAGCGCGCCATGGGCCAGCTGACGCCGTTCGACATGCTGCTGATCGTGCTGCTCGGCAATGCGGTGCAGAACGCCCTGCTCGGCGAGGACACCTCGCTCGGCGGCGGCCTGTTGCTGGCGGCGACGCTGATCGCGCTGAACTTCACGGTCGGCCTGGTGACCTCGCGCAGCGCCCGCGTGGAGCGGCTGATCGAGGGCGAACCGGTGGTGCTGGCCCGCGACGGCCACGTGTTCCGCCAGGTGCTGCGCCGTGAACTGGTCAGCCATGCCGACTTCGAGGCGGCGATGCGCCAGCAGGGCTGCGAGGGCATCGACGACGTGCGCCTGGCGCTGCTGGAGACCAACGGCCACATCACCATTCTCAGCAACAAGGGCGGTTGAGCGCCGCTCCCGGGAGTCGACGCACGGCCCCGCAATCGCGAGGGCGCTGGCGGCGATGCCGCATCGTGGCTGACGCCGCCCCCGGGTGCGATGGCCTAGCGGCGCGGTGCGGTCGCCTGTTCGAGCTGGTAGAGCGCGTCGTCCAGGGTGTCCATCTGCGCGGCCAGCGCGGCGCGGGCATCGTGCAGGCCGCGGTTGTAGTAGTGCGGGCCGATGCGCTCGGCGACGAAGTCGAGCAGGAATTCGGCCTCGAACGCGCCGACCTGCTGCTGCAGCTCGGTGCGCAG
>JBEVKG010000102.1:0-4979 GCA_040509765.1 Xanthomonas sp. | reverse complement strand
CGGCAGTGCGCTGGGCTACGCGTGTGCAGCCGCGTGCGCGATGGGCGTGGCTGCGCTGCTGTGCAGCCGCCTGATCGCCGAGCGCCTGCTCGGCGACGCGCAATACCAGCCGCTGATCTGCGTGCTGGCGGTGGCCCAGCTCGGGATTGCCCTGGCCAACTACATCCTGGCCGTGGTCAACGGCTTCATGGACGTGCGCCGGCTGGCCTTCATCCAGGTCGCGGGTGCGGTGCTGAGTGTGCTGTTGGTGGCCGTCCTGGCGCACGGGCTGGGTCTGTATGGCGCGCTGCTGGGCCTGGTGCTGGGGCAGGTGGCCTGGCTGTGCGCCGGCGTGCCGGCGCTGCGCCGCAGCCCGTACTTCCGCCGCGAGATGCTGCGCATCCGCTTCGACCGGGTCATGGTGCGGCGGCTGGCCGCCTTCTCGGCGATGACCCTGGCCTCGGCGCTGCTGCCGCTGCTGGTCAACATCGGCGTGCGCGACCACCTGGCCGGCCAGCTCGGCTGGCAGCAGGTCGGCTACTGGCAGGCGGTGACCCGTGTCTCCGATGCCTACCTGCTGTTCTTCACCACCGCCATCAACGTCTACTACCTGCCCAAGCTGGCCACGCTGCACACGCGCGCCGCGCTGTGGCAGGAACTGCGCGGCGCCTACCGCTACGTGCTGCCGGCGGTGATCCTGGCCGCGGCGGCGGTGTACCTGTGCCGCGCCTGGATCACCCCGTTGCTGTTCTCGGCCGATTTCGCCGCCGCGCTGCCGCTGTACGCGCCGCAACTGCTCGGCGACGTGCTCAAGATCGCCTCGTTCGTCCTGTCCTACCTGATGCTGGCCAAGGCGATGACGCGGCTGTTCGTGCTCTCCGAATGCCTGTTCGCCGCCAGCTATCTGGGCCTGGTGGTGCTGTTCACCGCGCGCATGGGCCTGATCGGAGCGGCCTACGCGTTCGCCTGCAACTACGCGCTGTACCTGGCGTTCAACGTGCTGGTGGTGCGCCGCTACCTGCGGGGACTGGGCTGATGGACGCACCGCACATGCCGCCGACGCTGCCGCTGGTGTCGGTGCTGATCCCGGCCTACAACCACGCGCGCTTCGTGCAGCGATGCCTGGACAGCGTGCTGGAGGACCCGTACCCGAACAAGGAGCTGGTGATCGTCGACGACGGTTCCAGCGACGGCACCGCCGAGCGCATCGCCGCGTGGATCGCGCAGCACGGAGAGCGGCTGCACGTGCGCTTCTGGTCGCGCGAGAACCTCGGCATCGCCACCACGCTCAACCACCTGGTGGCGATGGCCCGCGGCGAGTTCCTGCGCCTGGGCGCCAGCGACGATTACCTGCTGCCCGGCGGGCTGGGCGTGCAGGTGGCCTATCTGGGGGCGCATCCGCACAAGGCCGCGGTGATCGGCGACGCCATCGTGGTCGACGCGCAGGACCGCACCGTGCACCAGAGCAGCATGCGCGACCTGCACGGCGTGGACAAACGCCTGTACCTGAGCGAGGCCGGCATCCGCCGCGCGGTGATCCGTCACTGGGCGGTGAGCGGGGCGGTGGCGCTGGTCCGGCGCAGCGCGCTGCAGCCGGGCGCGGAATGGGACGAAGGCCTGCGCATCGAGGACTGGGATTTCTTCCTGCGCCTGGTCGCGCGCGACGCCCTGGGCTTCCTGGACGTGGCGGTCTGCGCCTACCGCGTGCACGACCGCAACGCCAGCCGCACCCGGCATCTGCCCAGCCGCCTGGCCAACCTGGCCGAGTCGCGGCAGGTGGCGCTGCGCCGCGCGCGGCTGTTCGATCCGGCCTGCCGCACCCTGCTGCATGCGCAGGCGCACTACATCGCCGCCAAGATCGCGTTCCTGCGGCGCAGCCCGCTGGCGCTGGGTGGGCATCTGCTGGCGCATGCGTGGCTGTCGCTGTTGGCGCGGCTGCGCCGGGACGGCCAGCCGGCGCTGGCCGAGCGCGCATGAGCCGGCTGCTGCGAATGCCGTCGGCCTACTTCGGCTTGCCGTTGCTGCTGAGCTGCGCGCTGACCCTGCTCAGTTTCGATCTGCCGCCGGGCTATCTCGCCGGCATCGCGCTGCTGGCCGCGGTGGCGCTGGCGACGCTGGGCCTGGATGCGCTGCTCGGCATCCGCCTGCCGCCGCTGGCGGCGTTCCGGGCGCGCGAATACGCCGGCACGCGCGAGGCCTTCGTCGCGCTCGGCCTGGCCGCCGCGGTGGGGCTGTTCTGCCTGCTGGACCTGCTGCTGTTCCCGATCCCGTTGCTGCACAACCCCTCCGCCTACGCCGACCTCAGCCCGCTGCAGGCGCACGTGCGGCATGTGTCGAACATGTGCTGGATCCTGCCGCCGATCGGCCTGCTGTGCGTGCGCGAGCGCAGCGTGCGCAACGCGCTGCTGCTGGCCGGCTTCGCCTTCCCGGTGCTGGTGATCGACCGCAACCGCCTGTTCGCGGCGGTGTTCAGTGTTGGCCTGTTGGTGTTGCTGCGCCGCGACCCGACGCGGCCGCTGCCGTGGAAACGGGTGCTGGCGCTGCTGTGCGCCGGCGCCGCGGCGTTCTCGCTGCTGGGCACGCTGCGCTCGGGCTCGCTGGATTCGGTGGCGCTGCCGTTCGGCGCGCTGTACCGGGCCGCACCGCAGGGCATCAAGTGGCTGCTGCTGTACATCGGCGCCGGCCCGTACAACTTCGGCGCGCTGCTCAGCAAGGGCTATGAGAATGCCAGTTTCCTGGTCAACCAACTGGTGCCGCTGAGCGGTTCCATCGCCACCGCCGGCACCGGCATCCCGCTGGATGCACCGAACATCAATGTCGGCACCGAGTTCCTGCCGTTCCTGCTGGCCGGCGGCCCCGGCGCCGCCCTGGCGGCGATGCTGGCGCTGTACGCGGCGCTACTGTGGAGCGTGCGCCTGCTCGGCCGCGGCGTGGCGCTGTTCAACCTGCTGGTGTTCCTGCGCATCGCCTATGCCTGCGTGATGTCGCCGTTCGCGCCGCAGGCCTTCACCTGGACCAACGCCGGCTTCGTCGCGCTGTGCCTGCTGCTGCATGCCTGCAGCGCCTTGCTGCCGAACCGCCGCGACGCCGCACCGGCGGCGGTCCTGCCTTCCGTTTCCCCGGGATACCCGCTGCCATGACCGACACCGCCGTGCACCAAGACGAAATCTACCTGATCGACCTGTGGCGGATCCTGCGGCGGGAATGGCGCTGGTGCCTGCTGCCGCTGCTGCTGGCGTTGGCGCTGGCGGCGCTGTTCCTGCATGGCGCGACCCGCCAGTGGCAGGCCACGGCCTGGGTGCAGGTGGGCGAGTTCGGCCCGACCCCGTCCGGGCGCGACCCCAAGCTGGAGCCGTTCCAGCGGGTGATCGACCGCATCAAGACCCGGCAGTTCCAGGAACAGGTGCTGCGCGGCGCCGGCGTGGCGTTGGACAGCCGCCAGGCCGCGCTGTACCGCGATAGCCTCAAGCTGGACCCGGATCCGTACGCCAACCTGATCCAGCTGACCCTGCGCGCCGAATCGCCGCAGCAGGCGCGGCAACTGGCCACCGCCACCATCGCGCAACTGCAGGCGCTGCACCGGCGCATCCAGGCCGGCCCGCTGCAGCAGGCCACTGCGCGGCTGCAGGAACTGGCCGCCGATCTGGCCGCCACCCAGGCCGAGCGCGATCGCCTGCTGCAGCAGCAACGCGAGGGGCGCGGCAGCGTCGAGCAGCAATTGCTCGGCAACATGCTGCTGTCGGAGAAGACCACCACCCTGCGCGGGCTCAGGGCCGAGCGCGAGGATCTGCTCGGCCGGCTCGGCGCGCGCTACACCTACGACACCTCGGCACCCTGGGAGACCTATGTGCCGCCGCGTGCGGTGTTCCCCAATCCGCTGCTGGTGCTGGCCGCGGCGCTGCTGGCCGGGCTCGGCGGCGGCGTGCTGGCGGCGGTGGCGCGCAACGCGCTGCGCCGGCGCCAGGCGCGGCCGGCACGGGCCAGCGCCGCTGCCGCATAACGGCATCTCGCCGATTCAACCAAACGGCGCTGCGGGCGCACCTACCTGCAGTGCCGTGCGATCGGTTCGCGCGGATTCCGACAAGGGCAGGGCAGTGGAGAGGTGCAGGTGACAGCGAATGGCAAGGCGGGCGCGACCGCGCACACGACCACTCTGGATCCGCTGCGGTTGCTGGACACGCAGCGCGCCTTCGACAGCGTGGCCGCCGACTACGACGGCCCGCGCGGCAACAACGCGTTGATCCAACGCATGCGCACCACGCTGTGGGACACGGTGGCCACGCAGTTGCCGGCAGGCTCGCGGTTGGTCGACCTGGGCTGCGGCACCGGCCTGGATGCGCACGCCTTCGCCCAGCGCGGCTACCGCGTGCTGGCCACCGACTGGTCGCCGCAGATGGTCGAGCGTACCCGTGCCCGCGCCCAGGATCCGAGCCTGCGCGGCCTGCTCAGCGTGGCGCACGTCGGCATCCAGCAGTTGGACCTGCTCGACGGCGAGTTCGACGGGATGTATTCCAACTTCGGCCCGCTCAACTGCGCGCCGGATCTGCCCGAGGTCGCCGGCCACTGCGCGCGGCTGCTGCGCCGCGACGGCCGCCTGGTGTTCTCGGTGATCGGCCGGCTGTGTCCGTGGGAACTGGGCCACTACCTGCTGCGCGGGCGCCTGCGCCGTGCCGCCGTCCGCGCCGCCCGCGGCGCCACCGCGGTCGGCATGAACGGGCACACGATCTGGACCTGGTACTACTTCCCACGCGAGTTCTACCGCGCGTTCGCGCCGCACTTCGAGTTGGAGTCGTACCGCGCGCTCAGCCTGTGCCTGCCGCCGCCGTACCTGGTCGACCACGACCAGCGCCACCCGCGTTTGGGCGAGGCACTGGGCCGCCTCGACGACCGCATCGGCGGCTGGCCGCTGCTGCGCGACATGGGCGACCACTTCCTGATCGTGATGCGCAAGCGCTGAGTGGAGACGCCGATGTCCATGGCCGATGTCTGTCTGCAGGGCG
>JBEVKG010000101.1:0-8470 GCA_040509765.1 Xanthomonas sp. | reverse complement strand
CAATCTGTCGGCGATGAATGCCGAGATCGGGCGGCTGGTCGACGCTGCGGCCGCCGGCGACTTCGCCGTGCGCGGCGACACCGCGCGCTTCCAGTACGACTTCCGCGACCTGGTCGAAGGGTTGAACCAGTTGATGGCGACCACCGACGGCAATCTGCAGGCGCTGTCCAGGCTGCTTCAGGACATCGCGGGCGGCGACCTGACCACGCGCATGGAGGGGCAGTTCCAGGGCGTGTTCGCGCAGATGCGCGAGGATGCCGATGCCACCGTGGCCCAGCTGACCGGGATCGTCGGCCGCATCCAGCATGCGTCCGGGCAGATCACCGGCGCCGCCGGCGAGATCGCCGCCGGCAACGCCGATCTTTCGCGCCGCACCGAGCAGCAGGCCGCCAACCTGGAGGAAACCGCCGCCTCGATGGAGGAGCTGACCTCCACCGTGCGCCAAAATGCCGAACGCGCCAGCCAGGCCAATCAGTTGGCCATCGGCGCGACCGCGGTGGCGTCGCAAGGCGGCGCAGTGGTGGCCCAGGTCATCGACACGATGAACGGCATCCAGACCTCGTCCAGGCGGATCGCCGACATCATCGGCGTGATCGACGGCATCGCCTTCCATACCAACATCCTCGCGCTCAACGCCGCGGTGGAGGCGGCGCGCGCCGGCGAGCAGGGTCGCGGCTTCGCGGTGGTCGCCAGCGAAGTGCGGGTGCTGGCGCAGCGCTCGGCCGAGGCCGCCAAGGAGATCAAGCAGCTGATCGACGAGTCGGTGCGCAAGGTGGACGCAGGCTCCCTGCTGGTCGACAGCGCCGGCAGCACCATGCACGAGATCGTCGTCAGCGTACAGCGCGTGACCGACTTCATGAGCGAGATCTCGGCCGCCTCGCAGGAGCAGTCGAGCGGCATCGAACAGGTCACCCAGACCATCACCCACATGGACCAGGCCACCCAGCAGAACGCCGCCCTGGTGGAAGAAGCCGCGGCGGCGGCCCAGGCGATGGAGGAGCAGGCGATCCAGCTCGGCGAGGCGGTGACGCTGTTCCGCGTGGCGGGCAGCAACGGCGACATGCCGGCGAGGAGCCAGGCCAAGCCCTTGGGCATGGCCGGTACCTCGACCTCGCGGCGTGGTCCGCGTCAGGTGGCGCCGTTACTTGTCGAACACGCCTGCTAAGGGCGCAGAGACGGCGCGCGCTGCTGACCGCAGCGCGCTCGCCATGCCTCTCCCCGGGTTCCCCGGGGAGAAGGCTGCACGGCGTACGTTCGCAGCACGGAATCGTGGTCCGCAACGACACCGCCGCCAACGGCTCCGGCGGCGCCACGCTGTGCACGCTTGAACGTCCATCATCAGACAGCGTGGTGGAAGCGCCACGTCAGCCAACAAAATGAGAGGATCACCACCAGAACGGCAGCGCAGGCGACGCGCCATGGCCTGCAGGTTTGCTTCCAGAGCAGCCAACGCGCACCGCAGTAACTCAACAACACGCCGGCACTCGCGATGATAGGTGTCGTCACGGCGGACCATTCGCCACGGCGATCGTTGGCCAGCTGGATCAGACCGCTACTCGATGCGAGTTCGTTCAGGACGGCGCCCAGTATCCAACTGCCGGACACGAGCAACAGCCAGCCGAAGACGGTCCTCATCAAGCGCTGATCCTTGGAAAATCCGGGGCATCAGTCTCATCCCAAGGTCGGCAGCAACAGCAGCGTCACGATGAACGCGGTAGAGCAGATCGACGGCCCTGCTACAGTGCGCGCGGCATGCACCGAAGACCGCAGGAGCGACCGTGAACGAATCAGACGCCTACGTGTACGACGAGATCCGCAAATGGGTCTGGTCCGGGTTCTACTCCCAGGACGAGATCCAGGAGATGATCGAGGACATCCTCGAAGAGGACTGCGACGAGGCGATGTTGCGGGCCTCGGTCGCCAGCCAGTGGCAGGCCAAGCAGCAGGCGGAACAGACCTGGCCGGCGCAGACCGATTGCGACCGGCTCGATGCGCTGTTCGAGCGGCTGCACGATGCCGGCATCTGTGCGTTGGCCAATGCCGGCTACACGATGTCCGACGGCCACGTCGAAGTGAACCAGGCG
This sequence comes from Xanthomonas sp., assembly GCA_040509765.1. Taxonomy (GTDB): domain Bacteria; phylum Pseudomonadota; class Gammaproteobacteria; order Xanthomonadales; family Xanthomonadaceae; genus Xanthomonas_A. The sequence continues at coordinate 6,386 of JBEVKG010000101.1, read as the reverse complement.
GTGGCCGACACGCCGGACCGGCGCTACCACGGCTACTGCTTCTATCACGGCCAGGACATGGAGCGCGCCATCGACGGCGCCGGGCTGATGCTGGCGTTCGGCGATCTGCAAGGGCGCGAGGACGCGGATCTGGCGGTGGGCCAGCAGGTCGCCGCGGCGTTGCGCGATGCCGGCTTCACCGTGGACTGGGACGGCACGCCGCGCAAGCGCATCGATCTGCCAGCCTTCGTCTGGCAGCGCCGTTTCGATGGGGATTGATGCGCGCTGACGTGCCGCGCTGCGGCGGGCTGCGCCGCGCATGCCCGCTGGCTACAATCCGGGCCCTGCCTTGCCGCACCGCGGTGTGCGCCAGGCGTTCGACGGAGATGCGCTTGATGGAGCAGATGTTTCCCGACAATCGCCGCGCCGCGCGGCGCTGGAGCGGCACGCGTCCGGCGCCGCACGCCGCCCTGGTGCTGGCCGCCCTGGTGCTGGCCGCCTGTGCCGGCGCGCAGTCTTCTTCCCCCTCGATCACCCCTGCACACACGGAGCGGACCATGGCGGAGATGACGCCAGAGCAACTGACACAAGGCGTAGTACGGCTGATCCTGGCGATCGGCGGCAAGCACGATCTGGTCGCCACCCAGGTTGCCGCGCAGACCGGTCTGCAGGTCGAGGACGACGGCGGGCACGCGTTCAGCGCCTCCGGCACGCTCGCCGGCGGTGGCGGCTACACCCTGGAATCGGTCGCCGATGCCGACGATGCGCCGCCGTCGCGGCTGGACCTGCGCTTCACGCCCGCGCCGGGCGCGGCGCCGGCGCAGTGCACGCAGGCGCTGGCCGGGTATCGCCAGGCGCTGGTCGCGGCCGGCTTCGTGCCGCAGTGGATCGCGCCGCCGCGTCCGGGCAGCGCCGGCCGCTGGCACTTCGAACGCGGCGCGGTCGCCGTGTACGCTTTCGTCGGCAAGGGCGCCAGCGAACACGATGCGCAGGCATGCGTGGAGATGCTGCAGATCCTGGTCGACGCGTAAGGAGGGCGGAGATGGCAGACGACGACGAACGCCTCAAGGGCATGGTCGACACGTTCGCGCAGGCGCATCCGAAGGAAGGCCAGGCGCTGCGGCAGATGCTGGACAACACGCCGGAGCTGCGCTCGCGTGTGCAGCAGGCGATCGGGCAAGCGCAGCTGTCCGGCTTTGCGCCCAGTCCCGAGGCGGGTACCGGTTCGTACAGTCCGCGCACCGGGCAGATCGCGTTGCCGATGGACGTGCTGGCCACGGCGAAGATGAACGCGCCGCGCGACGATTCGGCCAACACCGCCCGCATCGTGCTGGGCCACGAAATCGGCCATGCGATCAACAAGGCCGCGATCGACCGCAGCGACGCCGCGTTCGCCGCCAAGGTCGACGGCATCGCCGCCTCGCCCTCGCCGCACGACTACACCGCCACGCTCAAGGCTTACGCGCAGGAACAGCGTACGCGCGAGGCCAAGGACGAGATCGCCGGGGTCAACACGCTGGCCGACTACGTCACCCGCAGCAATCCCAAGGCCACGCTCAAGGACCTGTACAACGCCAGCAGCGAGATGGCGAGCTACATCGACAAGCAGGGCGTGGGCAGCCAGGCCACCTACACCGCCAAGGACGGGCTGAGCTTCGGCAAGGATCTGAAGATCGACGCCGACAATCCGCGCAACGTGGAGGCGATGGGCACGCTGTTCTACGACGCGCGCGGCTATCCGCAGAACTATGGCGAGCGTGCGCTGGCGCAGATCGCCGATGCCGAGGAGCGGGTACAGGCGCAGCACCCCGAGCGTACGCCGCCGGCGGTGCATGCCGACCTGAAGGCGGTCGGCATCGATGCCGCGCAGGTGCCACGCGATCTGCTGCCGGCAGGATTCCGCGACGGGCCCGCACCGACACCGAAGCCCGAGCTGCCCGCGCAGCCGCCCGCGCCGCGCGCTGGCGAGCCGGCCGCCGCTCCGGGCGGCGCCGATCGCGCCCTGCACGAGCGGGTACGCAACGGTGTGGCCCAGGCGGAACAGGCGATCGGCAAGGGCTGGGACGACAACAGCGAGCGCATGACCGCCAGTCTGACTCTGCTGGCCAGGCAGAGCGGCTTCAGCGAGCGCGACCAGCTATCGGTGGGCTTCAACCGGCCCACCGCCGCCCATCAGGGCGGCGAGCTGGCGTTCGTGTACCGCAGCGGCGGCGACGTTTCGCCCGATCCTTACGCCAATCGCGCGCACATGCCGACCAGCGAGGCGATTGCGCGGCCGGCGCAGGAGACCTACCAGCAGCTGCAGCAACTGGGGGCGCAGCAGGGCCAGGCGCAACGCCAGGCGCAGGAGCAGGACCAGATGCTGCAGGCGACGCAACCGGGCCCGACGCGGAACGATCCGCCGCAGGTGCTGAGCCGCTGAGAGCAGCGCACGGCGGGACGCACCCTGCGCCCGCCGCCGCCTCGGTGCGCCGTGGTCGCGGCAAGCCGCAGCCATCGCACGAGGTTCGCGCCGCCTCCCGGCTCTTCGGGAGCGCGGCGCCAAGGCGCGCGGCGCCGCGCTTACGGCTGCCAGACCAGGTTCTGGGTCTTCAGATCGGCGGTGACCTTGTCGACCTTGCCGCCATCGTCGAAGGACACCTGGAACTCGTTGAAGCTGTCGAGCCAGTAGCGCCACAGCGGCGCGTCCAGGCTGGGGTTCTCGCTGGTGATCGGATAGCCCAGCGCCATCAAGACCTGCTCGCGGGTCATGCCCTTGGTCACGCGATTGGCGGCGATCGCCTCGCGGATCTTGGGCGAGTAGGCGGCCAGCTTCAGCTTGGGATCCTGCGCGACCACGTAGCGCTGGGCGAACGCCTCGTTGCCCAGGTCGCGGCTGTAGTCGTTGCCGATCGACTGCTTCTTGCCGTCGATCAGCACATTGACCCGGTAGCGGCCGTAGCCGGTCACCTGCACCGGCGTGCCGGCCGGGATCACCCGCTTGCCGTCCTCGGCGTAGTTGCTGTCGCTGATCCAGCTGCCGTCGCTGCGCATGTTGCAGCACAGGAAGCCGGAGAACTTGGGGTCGGCCGCCGCGGCCAGCGACGGCAGCGCCGCGGCCAGGGCGAGGGCGAGAACGAACGGGGAACGGTACGAACGCATGCTGACTCCTTTCGGCGCGGCGATCCTGCCGCGGGGGGCACGAGGATGGGAGGGCGCCGCCTCCGCCGCGGCACCCGCGCGCATTGTGCCGGCTGGCCTGCGCCCGGCATAGCGGCGCGTTGCACGGTGACGGCGGACCGGTGGCCTGTGTATGCTCGAACCTCGTGGACACCCTGACGCCCGCCGAGATCTCCCTGCGCATCGACGCCCTGCGTCGCGAGCACCGCGCGCTCGACGAACAGCTGCAGCGCATCCCGGCCAATCTGGACGACGAGCTGGAAGCCAAGCGGCTGAAGAAGCGCAAGCTGCACCTGAAGGACTGCATCCTGCGCCTGGAGCATCTGCTGATCCCCGACGAACCGGCGTGAGCGCGGCGAGCTTCTTCAGCGTCGGCCATTCCACGCGCAGCCTGGAGACCTTCCTGCAGATCCTGCAGGGCGCCGGCATCACCCGCCTGGCCGACGTGCGCGCGTTTCCGTATTCGCGGCGGTTCCCGCAGTTCGACGGCAGCGCGCTGGCGCCGGCGCTGGCCGCCGCAGGCATCGCCTACCGGCATTTCCGTGCCCTGGGCGGGCGCCGCGGCAAGCAGCCGGGCGTCGATCCGCAGCGCAACGGCCACTGGCGCAGCGTCAGCTTCCACAATTACGCCGACTATGCGCTGGGCAGCGAATTCACCGGGGCCTTGACCGAGTTGCGGGCCTTCGGCGAGGACGGCGCGTGCGCGGTCATGTGCGCCGAGGCCTACTGGCGCCAGTGCCACCGCCAGATCATCTGCGACCACCTGCTGCACCATGGTCATCCGGTGCTGCACCTGATCGATGTCGCCCGCCAGGAGCCGGCCACGCTGAACCCGGCCGCGCGCAGCGACGCGCAAGGCCAGTTGGTCTATCCGCCCGATGCGGCCGAGGCCGGACCGCGCACCGGCGATCTGTTCGACGCCTGAGCCGTGCCGCCGTGGGGCGCGGGGCAGCAGAGCGCCCCGCACGTCGCCACGCGCCCGAATTCCACCGCGGAGTGCGACACGCGCTGCGGGGGCAGGCTCAATCCTGCGGGACCGACGGCACCGCGACCGCGTTGCTGCGCGGCGTATCCCCGGCGCCGATGCGGGCCGTCGCGTTCTGCCCGTTCGCACCGTCCTCGGTGGCGGCGAGCAGGCGCAGTGGCTGGCCGCGATAGCGGTACTCCAATGCCTGCTGCAGCGCATCCAGCCGTGCCACCCGCGTGCACAGCGCCTCGGCCTTGCGCTCGATGCCCTTGCTGCGCGCATCCAGCCGCGCGTCGAGGGCGGCATCCATGCGCTCGGCGCGCTCGCCGATGGCGTCCGCGCGGCCGGTCACGACCTGCCAGAGCACGTGGCGGGTGATGCTGCCCACGAAGCTCTCCGCCTGCGTCTGGACATAGTCCTCGAAGCTGTCGTCGAACGCCTCCTGGTCCCAGCGCCCCTTGCCCAGCGTGCCGTCGACATAGGCGCTGGCGTGCTTGCGCAGCCGTTCGATCTTGCGCGCGTTGCCGGCGCTGCCGGTCAGCATCTCCACGACCGAGCCGAGCACGTCGTAGCTGAGATCGACCACCTCGTGCGAGAGGTCGGCCACCTGCGGCATCAGTGCGCGGGCTTCGCGTTCCATCTCCAGCAGCCGTTGCGCGTCGGCGTCGCCGATCTGCTGCACCTGGCGATCCACGCTCAACTGGCCGGCATGGAAGAAGATCTCGCGCGGCCCCTCGCCATCGCTGCGGGTCAGCCAGATGCCGCCGCTGTCGGCCAGCACGTTGAACGGCGTGCTCAGGCCGCACTGGCGCGAGGACACCTGCGGCCGATGCTCGTGCTTGTCGCTGCCGCTGTCGTCGCCCTGGTCGGCCCACGCGGATCCGCCGGAGGCGGCAAGCAGCAACAGGACGAAGACAGGAGCGGTGCGCATCGCCGAAATCCGCATCAGGGAGTTCCCAGCATGCTCGCGGCCGCACCGGCCCGCGGTCGCGTGTCGGAAGTCACTGTGCCGCGCCGCAGTGATAGCAGGGCGCCTCGATGTCTGGCGCGTCGCCACGCGTCGCGCCGCAGTGATAACAGGGCGCCTTTATGCATGGCGCGTCGCCACGCGCCAGAATGCCACCGCGTGGCGGTCGGAGGGTGGGCGTTTCCTCAATCCTGCGGAACCGGCGGCTCCTCCACCTTGGCCGCTTCCGGACTGACCCGTTCGATGGTGTGGCGCAACTCACGGCCGAGAATGAACTTGGCGTCCTTGGCCCACGCGTCCAGCCGCTCGTCGAACAGCAGCTTGCTGTTCGCGTCCGGCCACACCAGCTTCAGTTCGCGCAGCTTCTGGATGAAGCCGCGGAACAGGGTCTTGTCGAAGAACTCCGGTGCGGCCGGTGCGTACAGCAGGCTCAAGCGTTGCGCGGCCTGCTGGCACAGGCTCTCCAGTTCGCCGGCGCCGAGCTTGCCCGGGCCGTTCTTCACCAGCACCGAGATGGCGATGTAGTAGCGCTCGAACGCCTGCTGCAGCGAGTGGCCGATGGCGCGCAGGCGGAACACCTCGTCGGTCTGGCCGGTGTTGCGCGCCAGCACGCTGCCGTCGTCCTCGTTGAGCTGCAGCAGCAGGCCTTCGCGCACGAACACGTCGATGGTGCGTTCGATGCGCTCGGCGAACTGCTCCTCGCTCCAGGGCAGGAACAGCTCCGCCTGCAGGAACGGGTACACGGTGCGGCCCAGCCGCAGCAGGCCGGCGCGGCTCATGCGGCGGTTGTTCTGGAAACAGCACGCCACCCACGAGGAGGCGGTGAACAGGTGCACCACGTTGTTGCGGAAATAGCTCAGCAGCACCGCGTTGTCGCCGTTGACGCTGAGCACGTCGCCGAGCGGATGCGGCGTGCGGGTGAGCACGTTGATCTCTTCGGCGTGGGCGATGATGCGCTCGGGCGAGTGCGGAGTCACCGTGACCCGGTCCGAGTACGGCAGTTCCGCCAGCAGCTTCTTGCACAGTTCGATCTGCGCGATCAGGTCGGCCTCGCCCATGGCGTGTTTGGGCGTGGACAGCAGCGCCAGCGCCAGCAGGTTGACCGGATTGACGTCGGCGGCGGCGTTGATGTGGACCTGGATCTGTTGCGCCAGCGCATCGACGGTGCCGTTCAACCAGGCCGGCTTCTCGTCCTCGCCCAGCGGCTGGCCGTCCCATTCCGGTGCGCGCTGCGCCAGCATCTGGCTCAGCGCGATCGGCTCGCCGAAGTTCACCACCACCTGGCCGTAGTTCTGCTTGAGCACCTTGGGGATG
>JBEVKG010000100.1:0-17900 GCA_040509765.1 Xanthomonas sp. | reverse complement strand
CCAACGCATCTCGTCTCAACGTACAGCACGCGCTCCCATTCCCCCGCACGGAGCTTCCCGCATGAAACCCACCACTGCCTCCCCACTGTGCACCCTGCTGGCCGGCCTGCTGCCGCTGGCCGCCGCGGTGGCGCCGTCCGCACATGCCGCCGGCGGCCTGCCCGGCGCCGGCGTGTTCGCCAGCGAATGCGCCGAATGCCACAGCGCGGCGCCGGCCAAGAACAAGAAGGGCCCGACCCTGTTCGGCGTGGTCGGACGCCGCGCCGGCAGCGTGCCGGACTACAGCTATTCCGATGCGATGAAGCAGAGCCAGTGGACCTGGAGCGACGACAAGCTGCGCAACTACCTGTCGCAACCGGCCTCCAAGGCCCTGCCCGGCGGCAAGATGAAGTACGACGGTCTGGACGATGCCAAGCAGTTGCAGGACCTGATCGCCTACCTGCACAGCCTGCATTGAACTCGCTGCCCGATCCGGTCATATTCGGCGCCCAACGGGCCGGCCATCGTGCCGCGCCCGTGTCCGATTCCCGACCTGCGAGCATCGAGTCACCGTGCGCTTTTCCCCTGCCGCCCTCGGCGTCTCGTCCCTGACTCCCGCCCTCACCCCGCGCCGCAGCGCGGGCCGCGCATGCTGAATGCGCGCGCGGGCCGGCCGGCCGTCGTGGCCCGGCCCTCAGTGCGTCCAGGCGTCGGCGCGGCGCTGGTCGTGGGCCTGGCGCTGGCCGCCCTGCACGCGCCGGCCGCGACGGCCGGGGACATCGGCGGAGCCGCCGGGATCAGCTCGCAACTGGTCGACCGCGGCATCGCCGTGACCCGCAGCACCCCGACCCTGCAGGGCGCGCTGTTCTGGCTGCCCGCGCCGGGCTGGTCGCTGAGCGGCTCGGCCAGCGTGGCGCTGGATGCGCCGGGCAAGATGCTGATGGGCAGCGTCGGCCTGGCGCGCAGTTGGACCCTGTCCGACAACTGGCAACTGCAGGCCGAGGCGCTGCTGTACCGCTACCCCGGCGGGCGCGCCAACCGTCTGTTCAACCGCGACGAGGCCAGCCTGGGCTGGAGCTACCGCGACCGCCTGAGCCTATCGCTGGCCGCCTTCCGCATGCCCGACAGCGGTCTGCGCCAGCGCTGGTACGGCGCCCTCGACCTGACCGTACACCAGCCGCTCGCCGGCCCGCTGTCGCTGTCGGCCGGGGTCGGCGTCAGCCAGGCACCGCCGTCCCTGTACGGGCTCGAGTACAGCGCGCACTATCGCTACGGCCACGCCGGGCTGATCTGGAACGCCGGGCGCTGGAGCGTGGAGGTGGACCGCGTCTTCAGCACCGCCCGCACCGGCTATGCCGACCGCGGCCTGTGGCCCTGGGTCGCCAGCGTCTCGCGCAGCTTCTGATCCGAGCGCAACCTTTCCGTGCCCCCCCGGCACATACCGGTGCCCGTTGCCACACCTGCCCCCCATGAACGACACCGACCTGCTCGGCGATGCCACCGACCGCATGCTGCTCCGGCGCATGGCGGCCAGCGACCGCGAGGCGCTGACCCGCCTGTACCGCGCCTACCACGGCCGCCTGTGCCGGTTCCTGTCGCGGCTGACCCGGCGTCCGGACATCATCGAGGAAGCGATCAACGACTGCTTCTGGATCGTCTGGCAGAAGGCCGGCGACTTCCGCGGCGACTCGCAGGTCTCGACCTGGATCATGGGCATCGCCTACCGCTGCGGGCTCAAGGCGATCCGCCACCACAGCGACGACGCCATCGACGACGGCGTGGCCGCCGAGGACCACGCCGCGGCGGCGGATCCGGACGAGGACCGCGAGCTGCGCGACTGGCTGGGCAAGGGCCTGGAACGCCTGTCGGCCGACCAGCGCCTGGTGGTGGAACTGGTCTACGGCCTCGGCCACAAGCTGGAAGAGGTCGCCGCGATCATGCAGTGCCCGGTGGGCACCATCAAGGCCCGGCTGTTCCATGCCCGGGTCAAGCTTCGCAACGTGTTGCCGGGATTGGCCGGCGGCGCGTCCACGCTGACGGAGAGCGCGTGATGAAGACAGGCTTCAACGAGCCGGGCAACGAGTGCGCGCATGCCTGGGAACTGATGCCGTGGGTGCTGCAGGACAGCGCCACGGAAGACGAAAACGCGTGGCTGGTGGCGCACCTGGCCAAGTGCCAGCACTGCAGCGCCGAGTTCGCCCAGCAGAGCCGCCTGCGCATGGCCATGAGCCTGCCCAGCGACGTGCCGGTGGACGCCGAGGCCGGGCTGCAGCGCCTGCTGCAACGCCTGGACGCGCCGGCGCCGCAGGCGCGGCCGCAGCTCAGCCGCACCAGTTGGACCACGCGGGCGCTGGTCGCCGCGGCTCTGCTGCAGGCGGTGGGCCGGGGCGTGCTGGGCATGCGCCTGTCGGCCGAGCACGAACGCAGCACCGCCTACCGCACCCTCAGCGACGCCGCGCAGCCGCTGGCGGCCGACGCGATCCGGGTGGTGCCGGACGCACGCATGACCCTGGCCGACTGGGACGCGCTGCTGCGCAAGCTGCAGCTGCGGGTGATCGGCGGCCCCAACGCCGCCGGCGCCTACACCGTGGTGCCGATCCAGGCCGGGGCGCCGGCGCAGCCACAGCGCAGCGTGCAGCAGTTGCGCGCCACCGCCGGCATCCGCCTGGCGGAGCCGATCGCCGCGCCATGAAGCTGCGTCTCGCCTGCCTGTTCTTCGCCTGCCTGGGCCTGGGCGCCTGCGCCCACGCCGCGCCGGCGGCCGTCGCCGATCCTGTGCCAGCGGCCAAGGCGCCCAGCCTGGATCCGTCGCCGACGCTGGACAGCCAGCGCCAGATCGTCCTCGCCGTGGCCAACCCAATGGCGGCACCGAGCCGCCACGCCGGCTCCAACCTGCTCGGCTACGCCTCGGCCCGCTATTACGGCGCCGGCACCCAGGCCGTCGCCACCCTGGACGCGCTGAACAAGCGCTACGGCCTGCGCCAGGTCGCCGGCTGGCCGATCAAGGCGCTGGGGCTGTACTGCGTGGTGCTGGAGCCGGCGCCGGGCAGCGACCGCGAGGCGCTGTTGGCGCAACTGGCCAAGGACGAGCGGGTGGCGCTGTCGCAGCCGCTGCAGGACTTCGGCACGTATTCGGCCGACAGCCAGGCCACGGCCGCGCCGGCGCAGCCGCTGCGCTACAACGATCCCTACGTGGACATGCAGCGCGGCTTCGCCGCCACCAACGCCGCCACTGCGCAGACGCTGAGCCAGGGCCAGGGCGTGGACGTGGCGATCGTCGACACCGGCGTGGACACCGCCCACCCGGACCTGCGCGGGCGCCTGCGCACCACCCGCGACCTGGTCGCCGCCGACCCGGGCGCGTTCAACCGCGACGCCCACGGCACCGAGGTCGCCGGCATCATCGCCGCCGGCAGCAACAACCACCTGGGCATCGTCGGCATGGCGCCGAAGGCGATGCTCGACGTGTACAAGGCCTGCTGGTATCCGCAACGCCCAGGCGCCGGCGCCGGCTGCAATTCCTTCACCCTGGCCAAGGCGCTGGCGGCGATCGGCGACACCCGCACCCGCATCATCAACCTCAGCCTGGGCGGCCCGGCCGACCCGCTGCTGCGCAAGCTGCTGGAACAGTTGCTGCGCGATGGCCGTATCGTGGTCGCGGCGATGCCGCCCAACGGCCGCATGGACGGGTTTCCCGATGGCATTCCCGGGGTGATCGTGGTGCGCAGCAGTGCCGCCGCGCCGGCGCCGGCCGGTGTGCTCAGCGCGCCGGGCGAGGACATCCTCACCACCCAGCCCAATGGCAACTACGACTTCACTTCCGGCTCGTCGATGGCCACCGCCCACGTCAGCGGCGTGGTCGCGCTGCTGTTGGCGCTGGCGCCGCAACTGGATGCGCGCAGCGTGCACGAGCTGCTGCTGCGCACCAGCCGCACCCGCGACGGCGCGCTGCAGGTGGACGCCGCCGCCGCGGTGCAGGCGCTGCCGCGCAGCGCCCCCCTCGCCCGCTGAGGCCAGCGCATGCGTTCCTGGATCCCGCTCTGGTTGCACCGGCTCGGCGCGCCGCCGACCTTCTACCGCGTGGCCGGCGCGGTGCGCCCGTGGACCCTGGCGGCGGCCGTGCTGCTCGGCGCCGTGGCCGGCTACGGCGGACTGGTGCTGGCGCCGCCGGACTACCAGCAGCACGACGCCTACCGCATCCTGTTCGTGCACGTGCCCTGCGCGTGGATGAGCCTGTTCGTCTACGCGACGATGGGCGTGGCCGGCCTGGTCGCGCTGGTGTGGCGGGTGAAACTGGCGGAAATCGCCTGCATGGCCTCGGCGCCGATCGGCGCCGCCTTCACCTTCGTCACCCTGTGCACCGGCTCGCTGTGGGGCCGGCCGATGTGGGGCACCTGGTGGACCTGGGACGCGCGGCTGACCTCGGAACTGGTGCTGCTGTTCCTGTACCTGGGCGTGATCGGCCTGCACCGCGCCATCGACGATCCGCGCCAGGGCGCGCGCGCCGCCGCGCTGCTGGCGCTGGTCGGGCTGATCAACCTGCCGATCGTGCATTACTCGGTGGTCTGGTGGAACACGCTGCACCAGGGCTCCACGGTGCGCGTGCTGGGTCCGTCGAAGATGCCGCTGTCGATGCTGTGGCCGCTGTTGATCGGTGTGGCCGCCAGCAAGTGCTACTACGTCGCGAGCCTGTGCGCGCGCATGCGCACCGACCTGCTGGCGCTGGAGCGCGGCAAGGCCTGGGTGCGTGCGATCGCGATGCAGGCAGCGCCGGCGCCGGCGGACATCGCGACGCTGCCCGCCGAGCACGCGGCATGAGCGGGTTCTGGGCGATGGGCGGCTACGCCGTCTACGTGTGGAGCGCGTATGCGCTGGCGCTGGTGGTGCTGCTGCTGGACAGCCTGCTGCCGCGCCGTCGCCAGCGCCGCCTGCTCGCCGAGATCCGCGCGCAGCTGGCGCGCGAACAGGCCCGCCGCGCCCGCGGCAATGCGGGCACCAACGGAGCGCGTGATGCATCCCACCCGTAAGCGCCGCCTGCTGCTGGTGCTGCTGTTGCTCGGCGCCGCGGCGCTGGCCACCGGTCTGTTCGTGCTGGCCCTGCAGCACAACATCAGCTACCTGTTCACCCCCAGCCAGGTCCAGGCCGGCGCGGCCAGGGACTACCGGGTGTTCCGGCTTGGCGGCATGGTCAAGGCCGGCTCGATCGTGCGCAGCGCCGATGCGCTGCAGGTGCGCTTCACCGTGATCGACAAGGCCGGCGCCACGGCCGTCGCCTATACCGGCATCCTGCCCGACCTGTTCCGCGACAACCAGGCGGTGATCGCCACCGGCTCGATGCAGGGCGCGGGCTTCGTCGCCACCGAAGTGCTGGCCAAGCACGACGAGACCTACATGCCGCAGGAACTGAAGGACGCGATGGCGCAGGCGCATGCCAACCGTGTCCGTCCTGGCGCGGCGGCGGCGGTCGGGCCATGACACGGGGTGTGGTCCGCAGCGCCGGGAGCGACTCGCCATGAGCGCCGAACTGGGCCAGTGCGCGCTGATCCTGGCCTTGCTGCTGGCCCTGGTGCAGGGCGTGCTGCCGCTGCTCGGCGCCTGGCGCGGGCAACGCGCCTGGATGGCGGTGGCGCGGCCGGCCGCCTACGCCCAGGCCGGTTTCGCCTGGCTGGCCTTCGCCCTGCTCGCCGACGCGCTGCTGCACCTGGATTTCTCGGTGCGCTACGTCGCCGCCAACGCCAACCTGGCACAGCCCTGGTACTACCGGCTGGCCGCGGTGTGGGGGGCGCACGAAGGCTCGCTGCTGCTGTGGATCGCCATCCTCAACCTGTGGACGGTGGCGCTGGCGCGCAGCGGCCGGCACCTGCCCGAGGCCTTCGCCGCGCGCGTGCTCGGCGTGCTCGGGCTGATCTCCAGTGGCTTCCTGGCCTTCGTCCTGTTCACCTCCAATCCGTTCGCGCGGCTGTCGCCGATGCCGCGCGACGGCAGCGAACTCAACCCGGTGCTGCAGGACCCGGGCATGGTGCTGCATCCGCCGGTGCTGTACACCGGCTACGTCGGCTTCTCGGTCGCCTTCGCCTTCGCCATCGCCGCCCTGCTCGGCGGCGAACAGCAGCAGGCCTGGGTGCGTTGGGCGCGGCCGTGGACCAATGTCGCCTGGGGCTTCCTCAGCGCCGGCATCGTCGCCGGCAGTTGGTGGGCCTACGCCGAACTGGGCTGGGGCGGCTGGTGGTTCTGGGACCCGGTGGAGAACGCCAGCTTCATGCCGTGGCTGGTCGGCGCGGCACTGATCCACACCCAGGCGGTCACCGAGAAACGCGGCGCACTCGGCGCCTGGACGCTGCTGCTGTCGATCCTGGCATTCTCGCTGTCGCTGCTGGGCACCTTCCTGGTGCGCTCCGGCGTGCTGACCTCGGTGCACGCCTTCGCCGCCGACCCGCGCCGCGGCCTGTACATCCTCGGCTTCCTGGTGCTGGTGGTCGGTGGGTCGCTGCTGCTGTACGCGCTGCGCGCGCCGCGTCTGGCCGCCGGCAAGCCGTTTTCCGCGTTGTCGCGGGAAACCGCGATCCTGGTCGGCAACCTCATGCTGAGCGTGGCCGCGGCGATGGTGCTGCTGGGCACGCTGTTCCCGCTGCTCGGCGATGCGCTGCGGCTGGGCAAGATCTCGGTCGGGCCGCCCTACTTCGGCCTGCTGTTCCCGCTGCTGATGCTGCCGGTGGTGCTGCTGTTGCCGTTCGGCCCCTACCTGCGCTGGGGCCGTACCGAGCCCGGCGCACTGCGCGCGGTGGCCGCGCGCGCGGGGTTGGCCGCACTGGCCTGCGCACTGCTGGCGTGGTTGCTGAGCGCGGGCACGCCCCGCGCGGTGGCCGGGGTCGCGGCGGCGGCCTGGGTCGGCGTCGGCACCGGGCTGTATGCGCTCACCCGCTGGCGTAGCGCCCCGCGCGGCCGCCGCTTCCCCGCCGAACTGGCCGGCATGCTGCTGGCGCATGCCGGGGTGGCGGTGTTCGTCGCCGGCGTGCTGCTGTCGGAAAGCCTGTCGGTGGAGCGCGACGTGCGCCTGGATCCCGGCCAGAGCGCGCAGATCGGCGCGCATGCGTTCCGCTTCGATGGCGTGCGCCTGGTCGACGGCACCAACTGGAAGGCCGAGCAAGGCACGGTGACCGTGCTGCGCGACGGTGCGGTCGTGGCGGTGCTGCACCCGCAGAAGCGTCTGTACAGCAGCGAGCGGATCCAGACCGAGGCGGCGATCGAGGCCGGCGTGCTGCGCGACCTGTATGTCGCGCTGGGCGAACCGGTGGACGACCAGCACATCGAGAACGGCTGGACCCTGCGCCTGTACGACAAGCCCTTCATCCGCTGGATCTGGGCCGGCGGCCTGCTGATGATGCTCGGCGGCTTCGTCAGCGCCGGCGCGCGCCGCTTGCGTGCGCAGCCGGCCGCGGACAGCGCCGCCACGCCGGCCGCGCTCGCCGGAGCCGCGCCATGAGCCGGCTGCTGCCGTTCGGCGCCTTCCTGCTGCTGGCCGCGCTGTTCGGTTTCGGGCTGTGGTGGAGCCGCAGCCACGATCCGCGCGAGGTGCCCTCGCCGCTGCTGGGCAAGCCGGTGCCGGCGTTCGCGCTGCCGCGCCTGGATCGCCCGGACCTTTACAGCGGCAGCCGCGAGCTGCGTGGCCGCGCGTATCTGCTCAACGTGTTCGGTAGCTGGTGCATGGCCTGCAGCGAAGAGCATGCGCTGCTGCTGGCGCAGGCCCGGCAACTGGGCGTGCCCCTGGTCGGCTACGCTTACCGCGACGATCCGCACGACACCGCCGCCTGGCTGGCGCAGCGCGGCGATCCGTATGCGCTGGTGCTGGTGGACCGCGACGGCCAGCGTGCGATCGACCTGGGCGTGTACGGGGCCCCGGAAACCTTCCTGATCGATGCCGACGGCCTGGTCCGCTACAAGCACGTCGGCGTGCTGACCCCGGCGGTACTCGCCGACGAACTGCGCCCGGCGATCGCCGCGCTGGGCGAGGCGCGGCGGTGAGCGCGGTGACCGCCCGGCCGCGCCGGCGCACGCCCTGGTGGCGGCTGCTGGTGCTGTTGTGGCTGCTGGGCGGCGCGGTGCCGGCCCTGGCGCAGGCGGTGGATCCGCTGCCGTTCCAGGACCGCGCGCAGGAACAGCGCTTCCAGCACCTGACCGCGCAACTGCGCTGTCTGGTCTGCCAGAACGAGAACCTGGCCGATTCCGATGCGACCCTGGCGCGCGACCTGCGCCACCAGGTGTTCGCGCAACTGCAGGCCGGGCGCAGCGATGCGCAGATCAAGCAGTACATGGTCGATCGCTATTCGGCGTTCGTCCTGTACGACCCGCCGCTGGCGCCGGGCACCTGGCTGCTGTGGTTCGGGCCGGCGCTGTTGCTGCTGGGCGGCGCGGCGATGGTGCTGGCGACGCTGCGGCACCGCCGCCGCGCCCTCGGCGCCGCGGACGCCGACGCGGAGGACGCCTGGTGACGCCCGGGTTTCTGCTCGCCGCCGCCGCGATGCTGGGCGTCGCCCTGTTCGCGGTGCTGCGTCCGCTGCTCGTGCAGCGTCCCGGGGCACGTCGGCAACACGGCATCGCGCTGCTGCTGGCGTTGAGCCTGCCGCTGCTCGGTGCGGGACTGTATTGGCGCATCGGCACGCCGGCGGCGCTGGCCGGCGTGCCGCTGCAACCGCTGCCGCCGGCCGCGCCGGACCTGCGCGCGCAGCGGCTGCAAGGCTGGCTGCAGCAGGCCTGGGAGGCGCAACAGGCGCGACGCCCCCACGAGGCGCAGCAGGCCTATGCGCAAGCGCTGCAGATCGCCCCGGACAATGTCGAGGCCCTGCTCGGCTGGGCCGAGACCGACATGGCGCAACGCGCCGATCTGAGCGTCGGCAGCGCCGCGCGCGCCATGCTCGACCGGGTGCTGGCGCAGCAACCGGACGACCAGCGGGCGCTGTGGATGCGCGGCATCGCCGCGTTCCAGCGGCAGCGCTATGCCGATGCGGCCGGCGACTGGCGCCACCTGTTGACCTTGCTGCCGGCCGCATCGCCGCTGCGCGAGGCGGTGACGCAGAAGATCGCCGCCGCCGAGGCGAGGACCGCCGCGTCCGCTCCGGCAGCCAGGCCTCGTTGACGCCACCGCACCGGGCGCGCGCGGGCGTCTCATAGCACGCTGACGATTTTCTCCTTCAGCATCTCCGAGTTGAACGGCTTGACGATGTGGTCGCTGACACCGGCTTGCCGGATCGCGGTCACCTGGTCGCTATGCCCCTCTGCGATCACCATCAGGAACGGCGTGCTCTTCAGCGCCGCGTCGCTGCGCACCGCCCGCAGCAATTCCAGGCCGCTCATCGGCGCCATGGTCAGATCGGAAATGACCAGGCCGATCTGCTCCGCCCGCATCGCGGCCAGCGCCGCCTCGCCGTCGCCCACGTCGACCACGTCGTCGTAGCCGAGTTGCCCCAACAGCATGCGGATGAGGCGCCGCATCGTGCGGTAGTCGTCGACGACCAGAATCTTCATGGCATACCCGGGCAGTCCAATGATGGAACCGATGGTGCAGGAGTGCGACCACCGATGCCACCGACGCGGTCGTGTCCCCCCACGTCGAGCATCGCCGCGCGGGCCAGTCCACGGATTTGCGTCGAAAATAGGAATGCGTATCATTAACTGACCGGCAGCCGCCGCTGCCATTCCGCTCCGCCTAGCCCTGTCGCCAAGCCGGTGCCTCTCTCGACGGGCCCCCATGCACCCTGTTCCGCCAGCGTCGCCGCGTGTCTCCACCCCGCCCATCGCCTCGCGTGGGCTGCCGCCCTGGCTGGGCGTGCTGGCGCGCACCCTGGCGGCGATCGTCGGTGGCTATGCGCTGGCCGCGGCCACCGCTGTGCTGTTGCCGCTGCTGTGGCCATCGGTGCGCGCGCAGGCGGTGTTGAGCGGCATGATGCTGGGCATCCTGGTCTGCGCCTGCACCGCGCTGTGGGCGTTCGCCGCGCGCAGCGCCGGGCGCGCCTGGCTGGGCATCGCGGCTCTGCTGGCGCCGATGGCGCTGGCCATCGCCTGGCTGCAGCAGCACGCGCCATGAAGCAGGGATTCCGCCAATCGATGGCCTGGCTGCACACCTGGAGCGGCCTGCTGGTGTCCTGGGTGCTGCTGCTGATCTTCATGGCCGGCACCGCCAGCTATTTCCGCAACGAGATCAGCCGCTGGATGCGCCCGGAACTGCCGCGCACGCAACCCGGCACCGACGTGGTCGCCGCACGTGCGGTGGCGCTGCTGCAGCGCGAGGCGCCGCAGTCCCCGCAATGGTTCGTGTCGCTGGCCAACCCGCGCGCGCCGTTCACCGACCTGTTCTGGCGCAACCCGCCGCCGGCCGACGGCGCCCGCCAGAGTCGCAAGGAGATGTTCGGCAGCGCCCTGCTCGACCCGGTCAGCGGCGAGGCCAGCCAGACCCGCGACACCCGCGGCGGCGACTTCTTCTATCGCCTGCACTTCGACCTGCACTACATGCCGGCGCTGTGGGCGCGCTACATCGTCGGCTTCTGTGCGATGTTCATGCTGGTGGCGATCATCAGCGGCGTGATCACCCACAAGAAGATCTTCAAGGACTTCTTCACCTTCCGCCCGGCCAAGGGCCAGCGCTCGTGGCTGGATTTCCACAACGCCAGCGCGGTGCTCGCCCTGCCCTACCACGCGATGATCACCTATACCGGGCTGGTCACGCTGATGCTGATGTACCTGCCCTGGGGCATCCGGACCGCCTACCCGGACGCCGAGCAGGCGTTCTACGCCGAGGCGTTCCAGGAGCCGCAGAACCTGCGCGAGGCCAGCGGCACGCCCGGGCACATGCTGCCGATCGCGCGACTGCTGGACGTGGCGCGCCGCGAATGGGGCGCGCAGGCGCCGATCGCCGGCTTCACCGTGTACAACGCCGGCGACGCCGCCGCGGCCATCCAGATCCGCCAGGGCGACGGCCAGCGGCTGGGCTACACCACGCCCTCGCTGCTGCTGGACGCGGCCAGCGGCCAGATCCTCGCCCGCAGCGGCGCGCTCGGCGCCGCCGCGGAAACCCGCAGCACCCTGTACGGCCTGCACCTGGCGCACTTCGCCGGCCCCTGGCTGCGCTGGTTGTTCTTCGGCTGCGGCCTGCTCGGCTGCCTGATGGTGGCCAGCGGCGCGATCCTGTGGGCGGTCAAGGAGCGGCCCAAGCACGCCAAGGCCGGGCGTATCGGCCTGGGCCTGCGCCTGGTCGACGCGCTCAACATCGGCACGGTGGCCGGGTTGCCGATCGCCTTCGCCGCGTATTTCTGGGGCAACCGGCTGCTGCCGCTGCACCTGGAGGCACGACCGGAGCGCGAAGCGGCGGTGTTCTTCCTGGCCTGGGCCGCGGCCCTGATCGCGGCGCAGGTGTGGCCCAAGCGCGCGATGTGGGCCTGGCAACTGTATGCGGGAGCGGCGCTGTTCGGCTTGCTGCCGCTGCTCAACGCCCTCACCACCGATGCGCACCTGGGCGTGAGCCTGCTGGCCGGCGACTGGGCGCTCGCCGGGTTCGACTTGGTGTGCTTGTTCCTCGGCCTGGCCCTGGCACTGGCCGCGCGGCGCATGCAGCGTTGGCAACCGCCGCTGTCGGCGGCCGAGCGCCGCGAACGCGAACGCGCCGGATCGGGCAAGCCGGTGCTGGCCACGGAGGGCGCATGACCGCACTCGGCCTGTGCCTGGCCTTCTCCGGCTTCGTCGCGCTGTGCCTGGGCATGGAAAAGCACCAGCTCGACCTGTACGGCGCACGCCGCGCCGCCGCGCCGCGGCTGCGGCAACTGCAAACCGCCGGCTGGCTGCTGCTGGGCGCGGCGTTCGCCTGCTGCGTGGCCGCGCGCGGCTGGGGCATCGGCCCGGTGCTGTGGGTGGGCTCGCTCAGCGCCAGCGCGGCGCTGCTGACCCTGGGCCTGCTGCCGTACCGGCCGCGGCTGATCGTGCCGCTGGCACTGCTGGCGCCGCCGCTGGGCGTGGGCGCCGCGCTGCTGGGATAGACGCGCCCAGCCGCTCAGCGGTCGGCGGTCAGCGTCGGCGGCCGCAGTTCCGCCGCGGTGCGCGCGCCGGCGAACACCAGCACCAGCCCCGCGGCCAGGGTGATCGCCAGGTACAGCGGCACCATGCCGATGCGGCCGTTGCGCACGAACACCAGGCTTTCCATCATCAGCGACGAGAACGTGGTGAGGCCGCCGACCAGGCCGACGATCAGCAGCGCCCGCCAGTACGGCGCGCTGGCGCCGCGGCCCTCGATCCACACCAGCAGGAAGCCGCCGACGAAGGCGCCGGCCAGGTTCACCGCCAGCGTGCCCCACGGGAAGCCGGCGCCGTAGCGCTGCAGCAGCGCACTGCCGACCGCGAAGCGCAGGCCGGATCCGACCGCGCCGCCGGCCATCGCCAGCAGCAGTTGCTGCCACCACAGGGTCAGGTTCATGCGCGGCTCCGCGAGACAGGAGCCGGAACGGCCGCAGCGACATCAGAAGAAACGGGCATCGGATTCTCCACAAGGACGATGCCGGGGCGCGAACCTGCCACCCCGGCGGGGGTTGGGCAGGCATCATCAGCGCGCAGTGCTGCGGGCGGTTCGAGGAGGAATGCCATCTCCTGTGCGCCGATTATGCAGGCGAGTGCCCGGCCTTGTCAGCCCGCGCCTGTTCGCGCGCCGCACGCAGGCGGTCGAGCTTGTCCTTGAGCTTGATCTCCAGGCCGCGCTCCACCGGCCGGTAGTAGACCCGCTCGCCCATCGCATCGGGAAAGCCGGTCTGGTCCAGGGCGATGCCGCCTTCGGCGTCGTGGTCGTACTGGTAATCGGCGCCGTAGCCCAGGGTCTTCATCAGCTTGGTCGGCGCGTTGCGCAGGTGCAGCGGCACCTCCTGGGTACCGGTCTCGCGCACCTCGGCCTTGGCCTGATTGAACGCGGCATAGCCGGCGTTGGACTTGGCGGTGCTGGCCAGGTACAGCACCAGTTGCGCGAAGGCCAGGTCGCCTTCGGGGCTGCCCAGGCGTTCGTAGATATCCCAGGCTTCCAGCGCCATCGACTGCGCGCGCGGATCGGCCAGGCCGATGTCCTCGATCGCCATGCGGGTCAGTCGCCGCGCCAGGTAGGACGGATCGCAGCCGCCGTCGAGCATGCGCGTGAGCCAGTACAGCGCCGCATCCGGATTGGAACTGCGCACCGACTTGTGCAGCGCCGAGATCTGGTCGTAGAACTGCTCGCCGCCCTTGTCGAAGCGGCGGGTGCGGTCGGCCAGCACCTGCTGCAGGGTCTGCGCGGTGATCTCGCCGCCCTCGTCCTGGGCCAGCTCCGCGGCGATCTCCAGCAGGGTCAAGGCCCGCCGCACGTCGCCATCGGCGGCGCCGGCGATTTCCAGCAGCGCGGCATCGGAGACCTGCAACGGCTCGGCGCCGAGCCCACGCTCGGGATCGTGCAGCGCCCGCTGCAGCGCCTCGGCGATGTCCTGCGGCGACACCGGCTCGAGCACGTGCACGCGGCAGCGCGACAGCAGCGCCGAATTCAGCTCGAACGAGGGATTCTCGGTGGTGGCACCGACGAACAGGATGGTGCCGCGTTCGATATGCGGCAGGAACGCGTCCTGCTGCGCCTTGTTGAAACGGTGCACCTCGTCGACGAACAGCACGGTGCGGCGCCCGTCGGCGAAACGCTGCGCGGCCTCGGCCAGCACCAGCCGCACCTCCGGCAACCCGGACAGCACCGCCGAGATCGCCTTGAACTCGGCCTCGGCATACTGCGCCAGCAACAATGCCAGGGTGGTCTTGCCGCAGCCCGGCGGCCCCCACAGGATCATCGAATGCACACGCCCGGCGGCGACCGCACGGCGCAGCGCGCTGGACGGCGCCAGCAGGCGCTTCTGCCCGACCATCTCGTCCAGCGTGCGCGGACGCATGCGCTCGGCCAGCGGGCGCATGGCGTCGCGATCCACGCTCAGCAGATCGGGGGTATCGGAAGCGAAGGGTCTGCGTTTGGCCATGCGCCCATTCTATCGCCGCGGCCCGTGCACGCCGCGCTGTCTGCAGGTGTGGCGGGTGCCGGCGGATGGCGCAGGCCAGCGCCGCACAGATGCCAGCGCTAGAATCGCGCTGCCTCCCTGCCCGGCCGCCCCGCCATGAGCCACCACGACACCCTGGACGCGTTCACCCATCAGCACGACTTCCTCGGCACGCGCCACGAGCGCAATGCGCGCCGCACCTGGTCGGTGGTGGTGCTGACCGCCGCGATGATGCTCGTGGAAATCGTCGCCGGCTGGTGGACCGGCTCGATGGCGCTGCTCGCCGACGGCCTGCACATGGCCACCCACGCCGGCGCGCTGTCGCTGGCCGGCTTCGCCTACTGGTTCGCGCGGCGGCACCGGCACAACCCGCGCTTCACCTTCGGCACCGGCAAGGTCGGCGACCTGGCCGGCTTCTCCAGCGCGCTGATCCTGGCGCTGATCGCGCTCGGGATCGGCGTGGAGTCGGCACTGCGCCTGGCCCAGCCGGTCCACATCGCCTACGACGAGGCGCTGTGGATCGCAGCGCTGGGCCTGCTGGTGAACCTGCTCAGCGCCTGGATGCTGGGCGCCGATCACCACCACGATCACGGGCATGGGCATGGGCATGGGCACAGCCATCATCACGATCACGACCATGCCGCGCACCGGCATGGCGACCATGCGCACGACCACCACGCCGCGCATGGTCACGACCCTCGCGATCACCACGGGCATGCGCACGCCCAGGCCGCGCCCGCGAGCAGCCACGACCGCCACGCACACGCCGACCACAACCTGCGCTCGGCGTACCTGCATGTGCTGGCCGACGCGCTGACCTCGGTGATGGCGATCGTCGCCCTGCTGCTGGCCAAATACCTGGGCTGGGCGTGGACCGATGCGCTGATGGGCATCGTCGGCGCCATCGTCATCGCGCGCTGGTCGCTGGCGCTGCTGCGCGACACCGGCGCGGTGCTGCTCGATGCCTCGGCGCCGGCGGCGCTGCAGGCGCAGATCCGCGAACGCCTGCAGCAGGACGACGAGCGCATCGCCGACCTGCACGTGTGGCGGGTCGGTCCCGGCCAGCACGCGGCGATCGTGTCGCTGGTGACGCACCGGCCGCGGCCGGCGGCGTTCTACCACGCCCGCCTGCACGGGGTGGCCACGCTGGGCCACGTCAGCAGCGAAGTGCAGACCTGCCCGGAGTGACCGAAAGGCCGCCGCGCACCGAGGCAGCGCGCGGCGGCCGCCGGCTCAGCGGTCGCCGACCACGTCCACGTCCTTGTCCGGCACGTAGCGGAAGGTGCCGGCAGCGAAGGACGGATTGCGCTTCCAGTCGCTGAAGCTGATGTCGGTGCGCTGGCCGACCGGGTCGACCACTTCCATGCGCGCCAGGCCGTTGCGGTCGAAGCCGAGCTTGGCCATCTGGAAGCTGGCCTCGGTGTCCACCTTCGGGGTCATGGTCAGCCACTGCAGCCCGTCGCGGGCCACCGCTTCCTCGCTGACGTCGTACTGGCGATCGAGCCGGCCCGGGTCGATCAGCGCGGTCAGCGGGCTGTTCTGGTCCTCGCTGCCCTGCGCGCGCACCGTGGCCTGCTTCAGGTCCGGGTCGTAGACCCAGACCTTGCTGCCGTCGGCGACGATCAGTTGGGTGTAGGGCTTGCGGTACTCCCAGCGGAACAGGCGCGGCGCCGACAGCGCGACGCGGCCGCTGGAACTTTCCTTCAGCGTGCCCTTGCCGTCGTAGACCTTCTGCGCGAACTGGCCGTCCAGGCCCTTCAGCCCGCGGGTGAAGGCGGTCAGGTCCTCGCGGGCGCCGGCGAAGGCGGAGCCGGCCAGCAGCGCGGTGGCGAGAACGGTGTAGCGGAGTGTGCGAAGCATGCGGATGGATTTCCGGATGGAGTGTGGGAAGTGTGACGCGGCGTGCCTGAATAGGCGATCAGAGCGACGCGAGCGGCCGCACCGCGGCTACGGCCCGGTCTGCATCTTGCCCAGGTCGCCGTACAGGATCTGCCCGCGAAAGCCGCGCCGCACCTGCTGGTACAGCTCGCGGAAGGCGGCGTAGTCCTGCGGCTGGCACAGCGCCGCCGGGCCGTGGATCGCGCGCCGGTGCAGCGTGTGCGTGGCGGTCACGGTCTGCCCGTCGCGCACCCAGGTGGCGGCGTACTCGCCGGCGGCATTGCGGAACCGGGTGTCGGCCGGGATCGCGATGATCGGCACGCTGTCCGGGAAGGTCAGCCGGTAGGTCTCGCGGCGCGCGTTGTCGTTGCAGTAGAACGGGGTCAGATTGCGCTCGGCCGAGGCGGTGCTGTAGACCCCGCGCACCGAATCGGCGCCGGGCATCAGCGGCAGGCTCATGCCGCCGACCACGCCGAAGTCCACGTAGTCGTGGGCGCGGAAGCGGTAGGCGTAGCCGAACGGCCGGCTCAGGTCCTGCGGCGCGCCCTGCAGCAGCAGCTCGCCGCTGCCGTCGAAGCCGGACGCGGCGACGATCGATTCCTCGATGCGGGTGCGGTTCTGCGCGTTGAGCTGCACGAACATGGTGCGCAGGCCGACCTCGCCGACGTCGCCGCTGTCCAGCCGGGTGATGCCGCTGACGCTGCCGTCGGCGGCGAAGCGGTAGTCGGTCTCGGCCAGATAGCGGTTGACCTTGGCATCGTCCGGCGGCGTGCGCGCCACGGTGCCGTCGGCGGTGTGCAGCACCGGCGCGCCCAGGTCGCCGGCCGGCAACTGGCCGAAGCGCGCGTACGGGCTGGTCGAGTCCACGTACAGCTTGAACTCCGGCAGATAGGTGATGGCATGGTTGAAACGGCCCAGCACCGGCACCTCGGGCAGGGTCGGCCCGCCCTGCGCGCCGATCAGCACCGGCGTGCTGGCGATACCCTTGGCCGCCAGCAGCGCTTCCAGCACCACGGTGTGGTCCTTGCAGTCGCCGTAGTGGGTGTCGAGGATGCTGTCGGCGCTGTTCGGCTGCAGCCCGCCGTTGCCCAGGTAAACCGCCACGTAGCGGATGTTGCGCGCCACCCAGGCGTACAGCGCCGCGGCCTGCGCGCGGCGATCGCCGATGCCGGCGGTGATCTGCTCGGCGCGGGCGCGCACCTTGGGGGTGACCTGCGCGGCGGCGGCGCTGCTGCGCTGGTAGGCCTGGGCCATCTGCGCCCAGCGGCGGAAGCTGCTGGCCATGATGGTCGGGCTGAACTCCCAGGTCGCCGCCGACCAGTTCTGGCTCTTCATCGGTTCGCGGCGGCTGTAGCGCCATTCCCAGCGCGCCTGTTCGCCGTCGATCTGCGGCGTGTTGCTGCCCTGCACGCCGCGCGTGTACAGATGCATCTGCAGGCGTCGCGGCGCCACCAGGGTCACCGTGGCGTCGTCGTACTGGGAGAACACGCTGAAGGTCTCCCACAGGCTGAAATAGCCGGGGAAGTACGGCACGTTCTGGGTGCGGCGCACCCGGTACACCAGGCGCGCGCCGGGCATCAGGTTGGGGAACACCACCACCTTGACCTTGCGGTCGGCGTACATCGCCGCCGCCGCGCTCGAATAGCTTTCCTGGGTGTAGATCTTGTCGGCCGGGACATCGTGGCGCAGCCCGTCCGGGGTCAGCGTGTAGGCGGCCAGCACCTCCAGCGTCTCCAGCTTCTCGCTGTAGCCCAGCCGCACCTGGCTGAACTGGTCGACGCCGGCCTTGGTCTTGAGCAGCAGCTCGTACTCGTCGGTCTCCACGCTGGTGGCGTCCTCGCGCACCTCGTAGTCGGCGCGGTAGCGCACGTAGCTGTAGTTGTTGCTGACCACCGGTGCGGCCGCCGCGGCCGCGGTCTGCGGGGCGCTGTCGCGCTGCGCGGTCGGCGCCGGTTTCGCGGCGGCGCCGCCCGCCAGCGCCAGCAGCGCCGCGCCCAGCAGCCAGCGCGCCGC
>JBEVKG010000099.1:0-21659 GCA_040509765.1 Xanthomonas sp. | reverse complement strand
ACCACACCGCCGGCAAGGGCATCGTGGTGCACCGCCTGGATTGCCCGAACCTGGCCGAGCTGCGCAAGTCGCCCGAGCGCTGGGTGCCGATCGGCTGGGACAGCAGCGTCATCGGCGACTACGACACCGCACTGGTGGTGGAAGTGGAGAACCGGACGGGCGTGCTGGCGCAACTGGCCGCGGCGATCGCGCAGAGCCAGTCCAACATCGAGCGTGTCGATTACCTGGACCGCGACTTCAACGCCGCGGTGCTGCGCTTCAACATCCAGGTGCGCGACCGCAACCACCTGGCCGAAGTGATGCGCCGGCTGCGGCGTCTGCATGCGGTGCAGAGCGTGCGGCGCCAGTAGCACGTCGGGATTGGGGATTGGGGAGTCGGAGCGGACTGGCGTAGCTGTCGTAGGAGCGGCTTCAGCCGCGACGCCTTACCGATAGAACATCGCGGCTGAAGCCGCTCCTATGAAAGCGGGCGAAGCGGATGGCCGCGGCATGCTTCGCCGACAGGCTGTTACCGAATCCCGAATCCCGGCTTTCAACAGCCGCAGGCTGGTCATCCCCAATCCCCAACCGCGCGCGCCAGCTAAACTAGGCGGACATTCTTCCAACGGAGTCGCCATGTCCCGCCAGATCATCCATACCGACCGTGCACCGGCCGCGATCGGCCCGTATTCGCAGGCCGTGCGCGCCGGCAACACCGTGTACTTCTCCGGGCAGATCCCGCTGGATCCGGTCACCGGCGAGATCGTCGCTGGCGACATCGCCGCGCAGGCGCGCCGGGCCTTCGACAACCTGCAGGCGGTCGCCGAGGCGGCCGGCGGCTCGCTGGATCGCATCGTGCGCCTGGGGCTGTACCTCACCGACCTGGCGCAGTTCGCGCAGGTCAACGCGGTGATGCAGGACTACTTCCAGGCGCCGTTCCCCGCACGCTCCACCATCGAAGTCTCGGCGCTGCCCAAGGGCGCGGGCTTCGAAGTGGATGCGGTGATGGTGCTGGACTGATCCCCCGTCGTGCCGCGCGTGCAGGTTCCGGCGCCGGCGCTGTCGGCGGCAGGCGAGGTGCCGCTGACCACGCTGCCCGGCGTCGGTCCCAAGCTGGCGGAGAAATTCGCCGCGCGCGGCCTGTCCACGCTGCAGGACCTGTGGCTGCACCTGCCGCTGCGCTATGAGGACCGCACCCGCCTGACCACGGTGGCGGCCCTGCAGCCGGGCGTGCCGGCACAGATCGAGGGGCGGGTGCAGGCGGTGGACCGCGGCTTCCGCTATCGGCCGATGCTGCGCGTGGCGGTGGCCGACGATTCGCGCGGCACCCTGGTGCTGCGCTTCTTCCAGTTCCGTGCCGCACAGGTGGCGCAGTTCGCGGTCGGCGCGCGGTTGCGCGCCTTCGGCACACCCAAGCCGGGCCAGCACGGGCTGGAATTCGTGCATCCCAGCTATCAGATCCTCGGCGAGGACGACGACGCGGCGCTGGGCGAGCGCCTGGATCCGGTCTATCCGGCAGTGGAGGGCGTCGGCCCGGCGACCGTGCGCCGGCTGATCGGCCAGGCGCTGGACCGGCTGCCGGAGGAAGCGGCGCTGGAGTTGCTGCCGGCCGCAGTGCTGGTCGAACTCGGCCTGCCGTCGCTGCGCAGCGCGTTGCTGGTCGCGCACCGGCCGCCGCCGCAGGCCGACCTGGCTGCGCTCGCTGCCGGCCTGCATCCGGCGCAGCAGCGCCTGGCGCTGGAGGAACTGCTCGCGCATCACCTGAGCCTGCGTCGCCAACGCATCGCCATGCAGTGCCAGCCGGCGCCGTCGTTGCGCGGCCGCGGGCTGCTGGCCAAGCGCCTGCAGCAGTCGCTGCCGTTCCGGCTGACCGGCGCGCAGCAGCGCGTGTTCGCGCAGATTCGCGCCGACCTGGAACGGCCGGCACCGATGCTGCGGCTGGTGCAGGGCGACGTCGGCAGCGGCAAGACCGTGGTCGCCGCGCTGGCGGCGATGCTGGCGGTGGACAAGCGCAAGCAGGCGGCGCTGGCGGCGCCGACCGAACTGCTCGCCGAACAGCATCTGGCCAACCTGCGCGGTTGGCTGGAGCCGCTGGGCGTGCGCGTGGCCTGGCTGGCCGGCAAGGTCACCGGCAAGGCGCGCAGCGCGACCCTGGCGCAGATCGCCTCGGGCGAGGCGCAGGTGGTGGTCGGCACGCATGCGCTGATGCACGAGGCGGTGCGCTTCCACGACCTGGCCCTGGCCATCGTCGACGAGCAGCACCGCTTCGGCGTGCACCAGCGGCTGGCGCTGCGCGACAAGGGTGCCTCGGGCGCCGGTGTGCCGCACCAGTTGGTGATGACCGCCACGCCGATCCCGCGCACGCTGGCGATGGCCGCGTATGCCGACCTGGACGTCTCCTCCATCGACGAACTGCCGCCGGGGCGCACCCCGGTGCAGACCATCGTGCTCAACGCCGATCGCCGTCCCGAGTTGGTGCAGCGCATCCGCGTGGCCTGCGCCGAAGGCCGTCAGGCGTATTGGGTCTGCACCCTGATCGAAGAAGCCGAAGACGGCGAGAAGTCCGCGCAGGGCGGTGCCGGCAACCGGCTCGAGGCCAGTGCCGCGCAGGCCACCTTCGAGGCGCTGTCGGCGCAGTTGCCGGAGCTGCGCGTGGGCCTGGTGCACGGGCGCATGAAGCCGGCGGAGAAGCAGGCGGCGATGCGCGCGTTCAAGCAGGGCGAGATCGACCTGCTGGTCGCCACCACCGTCATCGAGGTCGGCGTGGACGTGCCCAACGCCTCGCTGATGATCATCGAGAACGCCGAGCGCCTGGGCCTGGCGCAGTTGCACCAGTTGCGCGGCCGGGTCGGGCGCGGCGCGGCGGCGTCGAGCTGCGTGCTGATGTACCAGGCGCCGCTGTCGGCGATGGCGCGGCAGCGCCTGGAAACCATGCGCCAGACCAACGACGGTTTCGTCATCGCCGAGAAGGATCTGGAACTGCGCGGCCCCGGCGAACTGCTCGGCACCCGCCAGACCGGCCTGGCCGCGTTCCGCGTGGCCGACCTGGCCCGCGACGCCGGTCTGCTGCCGCGCGTGCACGCGCTGGCCGACCGCTTGCTGGAGGAGGCGCCGGTGCTGGCCGACCGCATCGTCGCGCGCTGGGTCGGTGGCGCGGTGCGGTTCGCCGGGGCGTGACGGGGCGGGGATTCGGCATTTGGGATGACCAGCCATTCGGCTGTTGAAAGCGGGGATTCGCAAAAGCGGCCGGTCCTGCTGCTGTTGTAGGAGCGGGGTAAGCCCCCGCCCGGCGGTTACCGGGAAAGCTCGGTCGCGGCTGAAGCCGCTCCTGCAGGGAGAGGCGTGGCGATGCCGCTCTTGCGAATCCCTGATCCCGACTCCCCAATCCCGGCTTCTTCCCATGCCTGCCCAGCGGTGCCAGACTCGGCGGCCGAATGGACGAGCGAACCGACGCATGAGCGACAAGATTCCCCTGTTGATCGATACCGACCCCGGCGTTGACGATGCGCTGGCGCTGCTGATGGCGTTCGCCGATCCGCGCCACGACGTGGTCGGGCTGACCATCGCTGCCGGCAACGTCGGGCTGCGCCACACCGTGCGCAATGCGCTGAAGCTGTGCGAAGTGGCCGGGCGCGAGGATGTGCCGGTGTTCGCCGGCTGCGCCGATCCGCTGCTGCATCCGTCGGTGGACGCCGGGCACGTGCATGGCCAGGACGGCTTCGGCGACGTCGACCTGCCGCCGGCCGCGCGCGGCGCCGAGGCCGAGCATGCCGCGCTGGCGATCCTGCGCCTGTCGCACCAGTACGCCGGGCGCCTGCTGTTGGTGGCGCTGGGGCCGCTGACCAACATCGCCCTGGCGCTGAAGCTGGACCCGACGTTGCCGCAGCGCGTGGGCCGCTTCCTGGTGATGGGCGGGGCGATCACCTGCCACGGCAACATCACCCCGGCCGCCGAATTCAACATCGCCTTCGATCCGGAGGCGGCGCATATCGTGTTCAAGGCGTTCCCGCAGATCGAGGTCGCCGACTGGGAAGCGACCGTGGCGCACGGCCTGCCGCACCGCGAGGTCGAGCAATGGCTGGCGGTGGATGCGCCGAAGGCGCGCTTCTACGAGCTGATCTCGCGCAAGACCCGGCTGTGGTCGGAAGATGCGCGCGGCGAGCACTGGTATGCCGCCGACGCGCTGGCGATGGCCTGGGCGCTGCAGCCCGACGGCGCCCAGGAGGTGCAATCGCGGCCGATGCAGATCGAGCTGTCCGGGGTGCACACCCGCGGTGCCACCCTGGTCGACTGGAACCGCCAACTGGGCCTGCCGGACAACGTGACCATGCTCATCCGCTACGACCAAGCCCGGTTCCTGGCCCTGGCCCGCACCGCGGTCGGTGCCGACTGAGTCTGCCGGTCCCGCCCGCCTCCGGGCGGGATCCCGGGAGCGGGGCACGCCCGGGCGGCGGCACCTCACTTGCCGGTACGTAAACGTTGCGTGGAGGGCAGGAGGGCTGTTATAGTTTCCCTCTTGTCCAGCAGCCACCTACGGTGCGAGCCCATGAAGGCCGACATCCATCCCCAGTACCGCGACGTCGTGTTCCACGATGTCACCTCCGATTTCAAGATCCTGACCCGTTCGACCATGTCCTCGAAAGAGACGGTCAAGTGGGAGGACGGCGAAGAGTATCCGCTGATCAAGGTCGAAATTTCCTCGGCTTCGCACCCGTTCTACACGGGCAAGCACAAGGTCATCGACACCAGCGGCCGCATCGACAAGTTCCAGAAGCGCTACGCGCGCTGATTGGAACCGTCGAACGGATGTAAAGCGACGGCCGCTTGCGCGGCCGTTTTGCTATCCGCTCTCCCCTCCCGGCGTGAATGCGCCGGTGTCATCCTTCCGCGATAGTGCGGCGAGGATGCAACGCTGTGTCGCTTTCCTGCCGTCATCGTGCGGCAGGAGGGATGAGCGACGACGCAAATGCTGCTGTGCGATAATGGCGCGATCCGTGGCGATTGCCGTGGACTTCCTTCACGCGTCTGTTCGCAACGTAATCGGACAGGCGCCTTCCATCGAGGAGCGCACACTGTGTCCGATCTTGATCAGGTCACGTTGAACGCCGGCGACAAGTCGGTCGTTCTTCCGGTACTCAAGCCCACCCTGGGCAACGATTGCGTCGACATTTCCAAGTTGACCAAGGAGACCGGTCTCTTCACCTACGACTCGGGCTTCACCGCGACCGCCAGCTGCAAGTCGGCGATCACCTACATCGACGGCGACAACGGCGTGCTGCTGTACCGCGGCTACCCGATCGAGCAGCTGGCCGAGAAGTCCAACTTCCTCGAAGTGGCCTACCTGCTGATGAACGGCGAACTGCCCACCGCCGACGAATTCAAGAAGTTCGACCACGAAGTGACGCATCACACGATGATGCACGAGTCGCTGAAGAACTTCCTCGGCGGCTTCCGCCACGACGCGCACCCGATGGCGATGATGGCCGGTACCGTGGCCTCGCTGTCGGCGTTCTACCACGACACCCTCGACCTCAACGATCCGGAGCAGCGCCGCCTGGCCGCGATCCGCCTGATCGCCAAGGTGCCGACGATCGCCGCCGCCGCCTACCGCTACTCGATCGGCTGGCCGATCCGCTATCCGCGCAACAACCTCGGCTACGTCGAGCGCTTCCTGCACATGATGTTCGAGGTGCCGAGCGAGCAGTTGCAGATGAACCCGGTCGTGGCCAAGGCCCTGGACCTGCTGTTCATCCTGCACGCCGACCACGAGCAGAACGCCTCGACCTCGACCGTGCGTCTGGTCGGTTCCACCGGCGCCAACCCGTACGCCTCGGTCGCTGCGGGCATCACCGCGCTGTGGGGCCCGGCGCATGGCGGCGCCAACGAAGCCGTGCTGAAGATGCTGGAAGAGATCGGCACCGCCGACAACGTCGAGAGCGCCGTGGCCAAGGCCAAGGACAAGAACTCGAGCTTCCGCCTGATGGGCTTCGGCCACCGCGTGTACAAGAACTTCGACCCGCGCGCCAAGATCATCCGCGAGATGACCCACAAGGTGCTGGGCGAGCTGGGCGTCAACGACCCGCTGCTGGAAGTGGCGCTGAAGCTGGAAGAGGCCGCGCTGAAGGACGACTACTTCGTGCAGCGCAAGCTGTACCCGAACGTCGACTTCTACTCGGGCATCATCTACAAGGCGCTGAACATTCCGGTGGAGATGTTCACCGTGATGTTCGCCATTGCC
The DNA here is from genome assembly GCA_040509765.1 of Xanthomonas sp. GTDB lineage: Bacteria > Pseudomonadota > Gammaproteobacteria > Xanthomonadales > Xanthomonadaceae > Xanthomonas_A. The sequence goes on along the minus strand of JBEVKG010000099.1, from coordinate 15,442 downwards.
CGTACCGCCGGCTGGGTCTCGCATTGGCTGGAGCAGCAGGTCGATCCGGAAATGAAGATCGGCCGCCCGCGCCAGATCTACACCGGCTACGACAAGCGCGACTACGCCAGCGCCGACAAGCGCTGATCGATCGCGTCAGGCGATCCGGAACGCCCCGCCTCGCGGGGCGTTTTTCGTTTGGGGCGGGGTCGCAACCGGGAAGCGGACTGGCAGGCGCCCGGTCGCGCGCGGCGAGCGGAAACACGGGCACCGCCCGATCGTGCGGCGCCCGTCGTATGCGCCGCCGCATCCACGCGGCGGCGCAGTGATGCGCTCAGCCGTCCTGGTAGTCGGCGATGTCCTGCTCGGTCAGCAGTTGCCGCAGTTGCGGCATCGAGGCGCGGCGCATCGGCTTTTCGTCCACCTGCGACAGCGGCGCCTGGCGCAGCGCGTCGTAGGGCAGTACGGTCAGGTCGAAGGTCAACTCCTCGGCGGCGAACAGCCACACCGGGAAGTCCTCGCTGCGCTCGCGGTCCAGGCGCAGGCGACGGCTGCGCAGTTCGGCCGGGATCCGGTGTTCTTCGAGGAAGCGCGCCACCGCTTCGGCGTCGTCGCTGTGCAGGTGCAGTTGCACCGGGCTGTTGGCGTCGGCGGTGCCGTCGTGCACCGGCCCGGCCAGGCGCGGCGCGAAGGCGTGCAGGAAGTCCATCGCGCGCAGCGCCGCCTCGCGCCGCCGGCGCAGCTCGCCGGCATGGTCCGGGCCGGCGAACAGCCGCTGGTATTCGCGCAGGGCGTCCTCGATCTCGCTGTTGCGCGGCAGCGAGGCGTCGTCGTGGATGCCGAGCCGGTCGGCGGCCTTGAGCTTGGCCTGGTGGAAATCGCGGATGCCGCCTTCGGCCATCAGGCGGGCGGCTTCGTGCGCCAGCCGGCGGCGACGTTCGTGCGTGCGGGTCCGGGCATGTTGCCGAGCGTGGTGCATGGTGCGCCTCCCCTCAAAGCCTGGCCCGACTGTACCGCAGCCTTGCGAAATTCGGGTGTAGCCGGCGACGCTGCGTGATGGAGCATCGGCCGGGCGAAGCGCGCCCGGCGGACGATGCCCCCGGCAGGCGCCGGGGGACTGGGCAAGGCGGCGCGATCAGAAGATGTCGAACGCCGCGTCGTCGGTCTTCTGGTCCTGCAGGCTTTCGTCGAACTGCTGGATGCGGTCCATGTCCTCGGTCTTGACCCATTCGGTGGCGCCGTTGAGGCTGACCTGGACCATGCCGGCCGGTGGATCGTTGCGCGCGATCGGCTGGTCCTTCAGCGCCACCCGCATGTAGTCGATCCAGATCGGCAGCGCGGCCTTGCCGCCGTACTCGCGGTAGCCGAGCGAGCGGTAGTCGTCGCGGCCGACCCACACCGTGGTCACGTACGGGCCGCCGAAGCCGGAGAACCAGGCGTCGCGATGGTCGTTGGTGGAGCCGGTCTTGCCGCCGATGTCCTCGCGGCCGAGCACCTTGGCCGGGGTGCCGGTGCCGCGCTGGACCACGTCGCGCATCATCGACACCAGTTGATAGGCGGTGCGCTCGTCGATGGCGCGCGGTGCCACCTTGGCCTCGGGATCGGTGGTCGGGGTCTTTTCGTCCGTCGCCGGCGCGGCGGCGGTCGCGGCCGGCTTGGCCGCCGGCGGCGGCGTGGCCGCACCGAAATTGAAGCCGTCGACCACCTGGCTGACCGGCGCGGCGTTGCCGCCGACGCTGCCGCAGCTGCGGCAGGCGGTCAGCGGGTGCTCCTGGAACAGCACCTTGCCGTCGCGGTCGGTGACCTTGTCGATGATCCAGGTGTTGACCAGCGAGCCGCCGTTGGCGAACACGGTATAGCCGCGCGCCACCGACAGCGGGGTCAGCGAGGCGGTGCCCAGCGACATCGACAGGTTCGGCGGCAGTTCGGCTTCCTGGAAGCCGAACTGGCTGATGTACTTGCGCGCGAAGTCCACGCCGATGGCGTCCAGCAGGCGCACCGAGACCAGGTTGCGCGACTGCACCAGCGCCTCGCGCAGGCGCATCGGGCCGCGGAAGCCGCCGCCGTCGTTCTGCGGCGACCAGGTCTTGCCGCGGCGGTCGCGGAACACCACTGGCGCGTCGAGCACGATCGAGGCCGGGTTGAAGCCCTTTTCGAATGAGGCCGCGTACAGGAACGGCTTGAAGCTGGAACCCGGCTGGCGGCGCGCCTGGGTGGCGCGGTTGAACTTGTTGCCGGCATAGCTGAAGCCGCCGACCATGGCGCGCAGCGCGCCGTTGTTGGCGTCCAGCGAGACCAGCGCGGCCTGGCCGCGCGGGATCTGGGTGATCTCCCATTCGCCCGGCTTGTCGCCGGCCTGGATGCGCACCATGTCGCCGCGCTTGAGCAGGGCGGCCGGGCTGCGCCCGGTCCAGCGGCTGGCGGCGACCGGCAGCGTCAGTTCGGTCTTGTTGGCGAGCACCACGGTGGCGCTGCCGTCGCTGCCGGTGCTGGCGACGATGCTGGGCAGCATCCCGCCCTGTACGTAGACGCCGCTCAGGTGGCTGGCCAGCGCCGCCGCATCGGCAGTGGCGGACACGTCGAAATGCTTTTCCACCCCGTGCCAGCCGTGGCGGCGGTCGTAGACGACCAGGCCCTGGCGCACCGCATGATTGGCGGCGGCCTGCAGGGTCGCATCGATGCTGGTGTAGACGTGGTAACCCTTGTCCAGCACGTCGCCGCCGAAGCGCGCGATCATCTCCTGGCGCACCAGCTCGGCCACGTACGGCGCCTCGACCTCGACCGGGCGCTCGTGCGGCGTGGCGTGCATCGGCACCGCCTTGGCCGCCTCGGCCTCGGCCGGGGTGATGAAGCCCAGGGCGGCCATGCGGCTGAGCACGTAGTTGTCGCGGCGCTGCTTGGCGCGCTCGGGGTTGCTGATCGGGTTGCCGCTGGAGGGGAACTTGGGGATGCCGGCCAGCGAGGCCATCTCGTCCAGGCTCAGCTCGTTGAGCTTCTTGCCGTAGTAGTACTCGGCGGCGGCGGCGATGCCGTAGGCGCGGTTGCCGAAGAAACTCTTGTTCAGGTACAGCTCGAAGATCTCGTCCTTGCTGAGCTCGGCCTCGATCTTGCGCGCCAGCAGGATCTCCGCCAGCTTGCGGGTGTAGCTGTACTCCGAGCTCAGGAAGAACTGGCGGGCGACCTGCTGGGTGATGGTGGCGCCGCCCGGTACGCGCTTGTCGTTGGTGGTGGCCAGCAGCCACACCGCGCGGGCGATGCCCTTGTAGTCGACCCCGCCATGTTCGTAGAAGCGGGCGTCCTCGGTGGCCAGGAAGGCCTGCTTCAGGCGCTCCGGCACGTCCTTCATGGTGATGGGGTAGCGCCGGGTCTCGCCGAACAACGCCATCAGCTTGCCGTCGCTGGAGTAGACGTACATCGGCTCCTGCAGTTCGACCTTGCGCAGGGTCTGCACGTCCGGGAGTTTGGAGGAGACGACGTAGTACAGCCCGCCAGCCACGGCGGCGCCGACCAGGCCAAGGAGGACGAACGTGACCAGCGCCCAGCGCAGCCAACGACGAAAACGGGGCATCGCGAGAGATTCCGATTGCAGATTTCTTGGGCGCAGAGTATAGAGTACGCCGGGGAACGGCTGGGGCCGGTTCCGGGGATGCGACGGGTTTGCTGCCGCAGGTCATGCCGTGACACGGATCGCGACATGCAGCCGGGCGGTTGCCAATTGCAAAAAATTTGTTATTAATGCGCTGGCGCAACATTGGCGTCCAAGTGCCCGCCGGCAGGGGAAAATCCGTGGGGCTTATCCCAAAGAGTCAGCAACCGCTGATCGGCATCGACATCAGCTCGACCGCGGTCAAGCTGCTGCAGCTTTCGCGTAACGGCAACCGGTTCCGTGTCGAGCATTACGCCGTCGAACCCTTGCCGCCCAATGCCGTGGTCGAAAAGAACATCGTCGAGGTCGAGGCGGTGGGCGAGGCGATCCGCCGCGCGGTGACCCGTTCCGGCACCCGCGCCAAGCACGCGGCAGCGGCCGTGGCCGGTTCGGCGGTCATCACCAAGGTGATCCCGATGCCGGCCGAGCTGGACGAGAGCGAGCTGGAAGCCCAGGTCGAGCTGGAGGCGGTGAACTACATCCCGTATCCGATCGATGAAGTGAACCTGGATTTCGAGGTGCTGGGCGTCATTCCCAACAATCCGGAGATGGTGCAAGTGCTGCTGGCCGCCTCGCGCTCGGAGAACGTGGAACTGCGCCAGTCGGCCCTGGAACTGGGTGGCCTGGTGGCCAAGGTGATGGACGTGGAGGCCTTCGCGGTCGAGAACGCCTTCGCGCTGGTGGCCAGCGAGCTGCCGGTGGCCGCCGACGGCATCGTCGCCCTGGTCGACATCGGCGCCACCATGACCACCCTCAATGTCCTGCGCGGCGGGCGCAGCCTGTACAGCCGCGAGCAGGTGTTCGGCGGCAAGCAGCTGACCGATGAAGTGATGCGCCGCTACGGCCTGACCTACGAGGAAGCCGGCATGGCCAAGCGCCAGGGCGGGCTGCCGGAGAGCTACGAGGTCGAGGTGCTGGAGCCGTTCAAGGAAGCTACGGTGCAGCAGATCAGCCGCCTGCTGCAGTTCTTCTACGCCGGCAGCGAGTTCAACCGGGTCGACCACATCGTCCTGGCCGGTGGCTGCGCCGCCCTGGCCGGGTTGCCGGAGATGGTGGAGGAACAGCTGGGCGTGGCCACGGTGGTCGCCAATCCGTTGGCGCAGATGACCCTGGGGCCGAAGGTCCAGGCGCATGCGCTGGCCCAGGATGCACCGGCGCTGATGATCGCCACCGGCCTGGCGCTGAGGAGCTTCGACTGATGGCGAAGATCAATCTGCTGCCCTGGCGGGCCGAACGGCGCAAGCAGCGCGAACGCGAGTTCTATTCGATGCTGGGCCTGGCCGCATTCGCCGGGGTGCTGCTGGCGGGGCTGATCTGGTTGTACTACGACCTGCAGATCAGCGGCCAGAACGAGCGCAACGCATATCTGCAGACCGAGATCGAGAAGGTCCAGGCGCAGAACAAGGAAATCGATACCCTCGACGAGAAGAAGCGCCGGCTGCTGGCGCGCAAGCAGGTCATCGAGGAACTGCAGGCCAAGCGCTCGCAGATGGTGCATCTGTTCGATTCGCTGGTGCGGACCATCCCCGATGGCGTGGTGCTGACCTCGGTGAAGCAGGAAGGCGACATGCTGACCCTGGAAGGCCGCTCGCAGTCCAATGCGCGGGTCAGTACCTACATGCGCAACCTCGAAGGCTCGGGCTGGATGACCAATCCGGAGCTGACCGTGATCGAGGCCAAGGCCCAGGACAAGGAAGCCAAGGGCCCGATCGTCGATACCAAGGCGCTGCCGTACGTGTTCACGCTGCGGGTCAAGCTGCCGGTGCCGGGCGAGAGCACCGATCCGGCGGCCGAGGCAACGGGACCGAGCGGTTCGGCCGCGCCCGCGACCCCGGGCGCAGCACCGGCGGGCGCAGCGCCTGGCACGCCGCCTGCGCAGCCGCCGGGTGCACCGGCGCCTGCACCTGCCTCCGGCAGCTCTGCCGCACCGGCACCGGCCACCGCGCCGGCACCCGCCGCCAAGCCAGCGCAACAGGGACCGGCGTCATGAGCAAGAAATTCAACATCAAAGAGCTGGATTTCAACAACATCGGCAACTGGCCGCAGCAGGCCAAGATCGTCTTCTGCGTGCTGGTGACCCTGTTCATTCTGATCCTGTCGTGGTTCCTGCTGATCAGCAGCAAAAGCGACGAGCTGCAGGCGCTGGAACAGAAGGAAACCGAGCTGCGCGCCTCCTTCGAGAAGGAGCAGAGCCGCGCGGTGAACCTGCAGCCGCTGAAGCAGCAACTGGTGCAGATGGAGCAGGTGCTGCAGCAGATGCTGCGGCAGCTGCCGAGCAAGACCGAGATGCCCGACCTGATCATCGACATCTCGCAGACCGCGCTGTCCAGCGGTCTGACCAACGAGTTGTTCCAGCCGGGTCCGGAGTCGCCGAAGGAGTTCTACGCGGAGAAGCCGATCGCCCTGCGCATGGTCGGCAGCTACCACCAGTTCGGCGCCTTCGTCAGTGGCGTGGCGTCGCTGCCGCGGGTGGTGATCCTGACCATGCACGACATCAACCTGAAGCCGCGCGACAAGAGCAACGGCATCACCGCGCGCGGCGAGCTGGAACTGTCCGGCACGGTCAAGACCTATCGCTACCTGGACGACAAGGAAATGGCGGACCAGGAACAGGCCGCGGCGGCCGCGAAGAAGGCGGGCAAGCAAGGCGGTGGCGCATGAGCCGGCAGCAGATGCTCAGAATGCTCGCCGCAGGCGCGCTGGCGCTCGTGCTTGGCGGTTGCGGCCGCAGCATCACCAGCACCCCTGGCGATGCGCCGAATCTTGAAAACTGGGTCAAGGAAGTGCGCGCGCGACCGGCGCAGCCGCTGGAGCCGCTGCCGGTGATGCAGCAGTTCGAGACCTTCGAGTATGCGGCGCAGGGCCTGCGCGATCCGTTCAGCGATGCCTGGGCCAGCCCCGACGGCAGCAGCGGCCTGCGTCCGGATCCGAATCGCCGCAAGGAGCCGCTGGAACAGTTCCCGCTGGACAGCCTCAACATGGTCGGCACGCTGGGCAGCGGCGCAGGCCAGGTTGCGCTGGTGATGGCGCCGGACAAGGTGACCTACCGCGTGCGTCCGGGCGTGTACATGGGGCAGAGCGATGGCCGCGTGACTGGGGTGCACGAGGATCGCATCGATTTGATTGAACTGGTGCCGGATGGCGCCGGCGGCTGGCTGGAACGTCCCGCCTCCGTCGCGCTGGACGATCAATGATTGATTATGGGGATAGCACGATGACTTTTTCCAAAGCCCTGAGCCTGCGCCCCATCCGGCGCCACGCGACGATGCGGCTATGCGCGTTGGGGTTGGCGGCACTGCTCGGGAACGCGCTCGTCGCCAGCGCGGCGCCGGCCGCCGCGCCCGCGGTCGTGCCCGCCGCAGCCGCGGCGGCGCCGGCCAAGCTCACGGTGTCGAAGATCGACTTCAAGCGTGGCGACGGCGGTGCGGGGCGGCTGATCCTGTCCTTCAGCGGCACCGGTGCCAGCCCTGATCTGCGGACCCAGGGCAACAGCGTCGTGGTCGACGTCGGCAACGCCGTGCTGCCGCCCGAGCTGCAGCGCCCGCTCAACGTCACCGATTTCGCCACGCCGGTGCAGCGCATCGATGCCAAGCCCTACGCTGGCGGTGCCGAGCTGGTGCTGAACACCAATGGTGCGTTCGAATCGCTGGCCTACCAGTCGGGCAACGAGTACGTGGTCGAGATCACCCCGCGCGCCGCCGCGCCGGCGGTGGGCGCGGTCACCGCGACCACGGTCAGCCAGGCCGCCGCGCAGGTGGCCGCCCGCGGCTACAGCGGCAAGCCGGTGACCTTCAACTTCCAGGACGTGCCGGTGCGCACGGTGCTGCAGCTGATCGCCGAGGAGTCCAACCTCAACATCGTCGCCTCCGACACCGTGCAGGGCAGCGTGACCCTGCGCCTGGTCAACGTGCCGTGGGACCAGGCGCTGGACATCGTCCTGCGCGCCAAGGGCCTGGACAAGCGCCGCGACGGCAAGGTGATCTGGGTCGCGCCGCAGCAGGAGCTGGCCAAGTTCGAGCAGGACAAGGAAGACGCGCGCATCGCGATCGAAAACCGCGAGGACCTGATCACCGACTATGTGCAGATCAACTATCACAGCGCCACGGCGATCTTCAAGGCGCTGACCGAGGCCAAGGGCATCGGCGGCGGTGGTGGTGGCGGAAATGGCGGCGGCAGCGGTGGCAGCCAGAACGACAACGGCTTCCTGTCGCCGCGCGGGCGTCTTGTCGCCGACGAGCGCACCAACACGCTGATGATCAGCGACATCCCGAAGAAGGTCGCGCAGATGCGCGAGCTGATCAACGTGATCGACCGGCCGGTCGACCAGGTGCTGATCGAGGGCCGCATCGTCATCGCCACCGACACCTTCGCCCGCGACCTGGGCGCGCGCTTCGGCATTGCCGGCCGCCGGCAGTACGGCGGCAATACCGGCGTGGTCAGCGGCAACCTGGCCAACAACACGTCCATCATCAACAACAACGTGCACAACATTCCCGGCGGCTTGAACTTCAATATGCCCGCCGGTACCTTCACCAACGGCACGCCGGGCGCCATCGCCTACACCTTGCTGGGCGCCAACTTCTCGCTGGACATGGAGTTGTCGGCGCTGCAGGAAGAGGGGCGTGGCGAAGTGATCTCCAACCCGCGCATCGTGACCTCCAACCAGCGCGAGGCGGTGATCAAGCAGGGTAAGGAAATCGGCTACGTCACCATCACCGGCGGTACCGGCGGCACCGCCGCCACGCCGAACGTGCAGTTCAAGGAAGTGCTGCTGGAACTGAAGGTGACCCCGACCATCACCGACGACAACCGCATCTTCTTGAACATGAACGTCAAGAAGGACGAGGTGGAACGCTACGTCACCCTGCAGAACTACGGCACCGTGCCGGAAATCAATCGCCGCGAAATCAACACCGCGGTGCTGGTCGATGACGGCCAGACCGTGGTGATCGGTGGCGTCTACGAGTTCACCGATCGCAGCAGCGTGTCCAAGGTGCCGTTCCTGGGCGACGTGCCGTTCCTCGGCAACCTGTTCAAGCAGCGTGGCCGCAGCAAGAGCAAGGCCGAACTGCTGATCTTCGTGACCCCGAAGGTGATGCGCGTGGCCAAGCGCGCCAGCTGATCGGCGCAGACGCGCGGCAATCTTCGACGGGAGAGGCGCAGGCCTCTCCCGTCGGCGTTTGGGGGCCATGGATGAGGAAATCCTGAATTCGCAACGCACGGCGTCGGCGGTGCGCGGAACCATTTTCACCGACGATCGGTCAGACTGCGCAAATGAACACGCCATCCCCGACCCTCGATTCCTCACCGGCCGCGTCCGAGCAGCAGCGCCTGCACGCCGCGTTCGTCGCCCTGCGCGACGGCCTGTCCCAGACCATCGTCGGCCAGTCGGCGCTGGTGGAGCGCCTGCTGATCGCGCTGCTCGCCGATGGCCATCTGCTCGTCGAAGGCGCGCCCGGCCTGGCCAAGACCACGGCGATCCGCGCGCTGGCCTCGCGCCTGGAAGCGGACTTCGCCCGCGTGCAGTTCACCCCCGACCTGCTCCCGGCCGACCTCACCGGCACCGAGGTATGGCGTCCGCAGGAACGCCGCTTCGAGGTCCTGCCCGGGCCGCTCGTCCATCCGATCCTGCTTGCCGACGAGATCAACCGTGCGCCGGCCAAGGTGCAATCGGCGCTGCTCGAAGCGATGGGCGAGCGCCAGGTCACCGTCGGCCGGCATACCTATGCATTGCCGAAGCTGTTCCTGGTGATGGCGACGCAGAACCCGATCGAGCAGGAAGGCACCTTCCCGCTGCCGGAGGCGCAACTGGACCGGTTCCTGATGCACGTGCGGATCGGCTATCCGGAAGCGGCGGCGGAGGCGGAAATCCTGCGCCTGGCGCGCGAGCGCGCACGCGAGACGCTGGAGGCTGGCGAGGCGCCGCCGCCGCGCATGCCGCTGGACGACGTGTTCGCGGCGCGCCGTGCGGTGCTGGCGCTGCACATGGCGCCGCCGCTGGAGCGCTATCTGATCGAACTGGTGCTGGCCTCGCGCGATGCCAGCGGCTACGACGCCGCATTGGCGCGCCGCATCGCCTGGGGGGCGAGCCCGCGCGGCTCGATCGCGCTGGAGCGCTGCGCGCGTGCCCGGGCCTGGCTGGCCGGACGCGACTTCGTCACGCCCGACGACGTGCGCGCGGTCGCTGCCGATGTGCTGCGCCACCGTGTGCTGCCCAGCTACGAAGCCACCGCCGAAGGCTGGGATGGCGATCGCCTGGTGGCGGCGCTGCTGGACAAGGTGCCGCCGCCGTGAGCGGACGCTGCCAAGCACGGCGGTTGCCCGCCGCCCGCGCACACGCGGAGTAACGACGATGGCACCGCAGCCGACCGCGCCGGGCATGCCGCACGCCGCCGCGCCGGCCGAGACGGGGATCCGTCCCAGCCTGGCCGAACTGGTTGCCCTGCGCGCCGCGGTCGCGCGCATGCCGCCGCCGCGCCGAGGCCGCCATGGCCTCAGTGGCGCCGCCCCGTCGCCCATGCGCGGACGCGGCATGGAGTACGCCGAGTCGCGCGAGTACGTGGCCGGCGACGACGTGCGGCACATCGACTGGCGGCTCACCGCCCGCAGCGGCCGCACCCACACCAAATTGTTCCAGGCCGAGCGCGAGCGGCTCAGTCTGATCGTCGCCGATACCGCGCCGTCGCTCTATTTCGGCACCCGCGTCCGCTTCAAGTCGGTGCAGGCGGCCCGTGCCGGGGCGGTCGCGGCGTGGGCGGCGCAGCGCCAGGGCGATCGCCTGGCCGCCTTGCGCGGTAGCCGCAGCGAAGCGCCGGTGCCGCCCGCCTCGGGACCGCGCGGCGTGCTGCGCGTGCTCGATGCGCTGGCGCGCTGGTATGCGCAGCCGCCGCAGGACGATGCCGGCCTGACCATGGCGCTGGATCACGCGGCCAAGCTGCTGCGACCAGGATCGCGCCTGACCGTGCTGGCCGACCCGGCCAGCGCGCAGGCCGTGCCCGCGGCGCGCTGGGCCGGGCTGGCGCTGCACAACGAAGTGGAACTGCTGCTGCTCGCCGATCCGCTGGAAGTGCAGCCGCCGCGCGCGGCCCTGCCGTTCTGGGCGAGCGGCCGCCGCGTGGAAGTGGATCTGCTGGCGAGCACCGCGCAGCAGCGCTGGCGCGCGCAGTTCGTGCAGCCGCTGGAAACCCTGGCTGCGGAACTGCCGGGCCGCGGCGTGCAGGTGCGGGTGCTGTTGAGCGACGCACCCAGCGAGTCGTGGTTGCTGCCAGTACAGCGGGGGGCACCGGCATGAGCCCGCAACAACTGCCCCTGCGCGACGTGCATCTGCCGCCGGCACCGGCCTGGTGGCCGCCCGCGCCGGGCTGGTGGATGCTGGCCGCGGTGCTGCTGCTGGCGATCGGCGCGGTGCTGTTGGTGTGGCTGCGCCGGCGCCAGCGCGTGCAGCGCTGGCAGCGCCAGTTCGATGCGGCAGCGCGCGCGGGCGAACCGCCGACGCAGGTGGCCGCGGTCTCGGAGCTGTTGCGGCGTGCGGCGCAACGCCGCGATCCGGCCGCTGCGACGTTGCAGGGCGAGGACTGGTTGCGGTTTCTGGATGGCGGCGACAAGCGGCAGCCGTTCTCCACCGGGCCTGGCCGTGTGCTGCTCGACGGCGGCTACCGGCCCAGCGTGGACCCGGCACAGGTGCAGGCGCTGCTGCCGCTGACGCGGCGCCGGTTCCTTGAGCTGATGGCGACGCGGCGCGGAGGACGGCGATGAGCCTGTTGCCGTCCTCGTGGCAGAGCCTCAGCGACCTGGTGGCCGGCTTCGCCTGGCCCTGGATGTGGCTGGCGATGCCATTGCCGTTGCTGGCCAATCTGCTGCTGCCGGCGCGGCGCGGCAATGCGCCTGCCTTGCGCGTGCCCTATGGCGAGCGCCTGCAGGCCGTGGCCGCCGCGCCGACGCGTGGCGGACTGTGGCGCGCCAGCGTGTGGCTGGCCTGGCTGGCCTGGTTCTGCCTGTGCGCGGCGGCGGCGCGGCCGCTGCAACTGGGTGAACCCATCTCACCGCCGCAGCAGGCGCGGCAACTGATGCTGGCGGTGGATCTGTCCGGCAGCATGAGCGAGCCGGACATGAGCCTGGGCGGCCGTGTGGTCGATCGCCTGACCGCGGCCAAGGCGGTGCTGGCCGACTTCCTCGACCGTCGCGACGGCGATCGCATCGGCCTGCTGGTGTTCGGCCAGCAGGCGTATGCGCTGACCCCGTTGACCGCGGATCTGGCCACGGTGCGCGATCAGTTGCGCGACAGCGTGGTCGGCCTGGCCGGACGCGAGACCGCGCTGGGCGATGCGATCGCGCTGGCGGTCAAGCGTCTGCGCGAGCAGCAGGGCGAGCGGGTGCTGATCGTGCTCACCGACGGCGTCAACACCGCCGGCGTGCTCGACCCGCTGAAGGCCGCCGAACTGGCCAAGGCCGAACACGTGCGCGTGTACACCATCGCCTTCGGCGGCGATGGCGGCATGTCGCTGTTCGGCTTGCCGATCCCGGGCAGCGGCGGTGACGACCAGGTCGACGAGGACACGCTGCGCAAGATCGCGCAGGACACCGGCGGGCGCTTCTTCCGCGCCCGCGACACCGCCGAACTGGCATCGATCTACGCCGAGCTGGACCGGCTCGAGCCGGTGCGTTCGGCCGGTCCGGCGGTGCGGCCGCGGATCGAGCGCTATGCCTGGCCGCTGGCCGCGGCGCTGGCGCTGGCGCTGCTGTCCTTCATCTGGCCCTGGAGGCGGCAATGACCCGCGTGGCGGAAGTCCTCCAGGCCCTGCACCTGTTGCGCCCCGAGTGGCTGTGGGCGCTGCTGTTGCTGCCGTTGCTGGGCTGGAGCTGGTGGCGCCGGCGCCGCCGCCGCGACATCTGGCGGCGCACGGTGGACCCGCATCTGCTGCCTCATCTGCTGGCGCGTGGCGGCGCCAAGGGCAGCGCCGGCCTGCTGCTGGGGGCGCTGGGCTATGCGTTGGCTGTGCTGGCGCTGGCCGGGCCGAGCTGGCGCCAGGAGCAGCAGCCGCTGTGGCAGGCGCGTACGCCGTTGGTGATCGCGCTGGACCTGTCCGCGCAGATCGACGCGCGCGACCTGCCGCCGTCGCGGCTGTTGCAGGCGCGGGCCAAGCTGGCGCGGCTGCTGCACGAGCGCGCCGGCGGCGAAGTGGCCCTGCTTGCGTATGCCGGCGAGCCGTACACGGTGGCGCCGCTGACCGACGATGCGGCGAACGTGGGTCTGTTCCTCGACGCGCTGTCGCCCCAGGTGATGCCGGTGGCGGGGCAGCGCACGGACCTGGCGATCGACTGGGCGGCACAGTTGCTGCGCCAGGCCGGCTTCTCCCGCGGCGACATCCTGGTGCTCAGCGATCAGGCCGACGCGCAGGCGCGGCAGGCGGCGGCGCGCGCGGCCGGGCAGGGCTATCGCGTGTCCGTGCTGGGGCTGGGCACCGCGCAGGGCGCCGCCTATCGCGATGACCAGGGTCGCCTGGCGCACGCGCAACTGGATGCCGCCTCGCTGCGTGCGCTGGCCACGGCCGGGGCGGGACGCTATGTCGCGTTGACGCCCGACGATGCGGATCTGCGCGCGCTGGGCGTGCTGCGGCCGCAGGAAGAAGCTGCGACGGCGGCCGACGAAAGCCATGGTCGGGTCTGGCTGGATCAGGGCTATTGGTTGTTGCCGCCGCTGATGCTGCTGGCATTGCTCGCGTTCCGCCGTCGCGGTGGCGCCGCGGTGCTGCTGCTGGTGCTGGCGCCGCTGGCGATGCCACTACCGGCCCATGCGCAGGCACCGGCGCCGCCACAGGCACAGACGCCGGCCCCGGGTCCTGTGGCAGGCGGCTGGTGGGAGCGTGCCGACCAGGTCCGCCAACAACGGCTGGACGCGGGCGTGCAGGCCTACCGCAAGGGCGATTTCGCCGCGGCACAACAGCAGTTCGAAGGCATCGACAGCGATGCCGGCTGGTACAACCTCGGCAATGCGCTGGCGCGCCAGGGCCGCTACGACGAGGCGATCGACGCTTACGACAAGGCACTGAAGCTGCATCCGCAGATGGCCGACGCGGTCGCCAACCGCGCGGCGGTGGAGGCGGCACGCAAGCGCCAGTCGTCGCAGAACTCCAAGTCCGGCCAGCAGGGCAAGGACGGCAAGCAGCAGAAGGATGGGCAGCCGCAGAACGGCCAGCAACAGAACGGTCAGCAGCAGAACGGTCAGCAACAGTCGGGCCAGCAGCAGAAGGACCAGCAGCAGAAGGACCAGCAGGGCGGACAGCAACAGAAAGGCCAGCAGCGCGACGGCCAGCAGGAACGCAATGGCGGCAAGGACGCGCAACAGGCGCCGCCGAAACCCGGCGACACGCAGGCGCAACAGCAGGCCGATGCGGCGCAGCGCCAGCAGATGCAGCAGGCGATGGCGCAGCAGGGCGGCGCCGACAAGCAGGCCGCCGAACGTGCCGCTGCCGCCGCGAACGAGACGCCGCAGCAGCGCGAGCAGCGCCAGGCGGTGGAGGCGTGGCTGCGGCGGGTGCCGGACGATCCGGGCAATCTGCTGCGCGCCAAATTCAGGCTGGAACACGAACGCAGGCAGCGGGAACAAGAACCATGATCCTCTTCAAGCGACTCGGCCACGGGGCACGCGTCTGCGCGGTGCTGATGATGCTGGCCGCGCTGCTGTTGGCGTTGCCGGCGGGCGCCGCCACGCGCGCATGGCTGGATCGCGACACTGTCGGCGCCGGCGAGGGCGTGACCCTCAACATCGAGACCGACCAGGCCGCGGCGACGCCGGACTACGCGCCGCTGCGCGCGGATTTCGCGCTCAGCAACGAGGTCAAGAGCCGGCAGATGCAGATCGTCAACGGCGCGGTCTCGGCGAAGTCCTTGTTCGGCGTGATGCTGACGCCGCGCAGCACCGGCACGCTGGAGATTCCGTCGCTGCAGGTCGGCAACGAGCGCACCGCGCCATTGCGGTTGGAGGTGGCTGCGGCCAGTGCCGCGGCGCCTGCCACCACCGATGCCGATGTACCAGCGCAGGTGGGCAACGCCGACGTGTTCGTGCAGACCGTCGTCGACGATGCGCGGCCCTATGTACAGCAGAGCGTGGGCGTGGTGGTGCGGCTGTATCTCGGCGTACCGCTGAGTTCGGGCGAACTCGACCTGGACGCGCCGGCTGGGGCGTCGCTGCAGCGCGTCGGCGACGACATCCAGAACCGCCGCCAGATCGATGGACGCATGTACACCGTGGTCGAGCGGCACTACTTGCTGGTCCCGGAACATAGCGGCTCGCTGCTGTTGCCGGGAGCGCGTTTCAGCGGCCGCGGCCCCACGGGCTTCTTCGACGACTATTTCGGCCGCGGCGGCGAACTCAATGCGCGCGGCACCGCGCAGACCCTGCAGGTGCGTGCGCAGCCGGCGAACGCGCCGCAGCCCTGGTTGCCGCTGCACGAACTGCGCCTGCGCTACACCGCGACGCCGCAGCGTGCCAAGGCCGGCGAGGCGGCCGATATCGTGGTCGAGGCCACTGCACGCGGCGCGACCCAGGCGCAGTTCCCCGAACTGCCCACGCCCAGCGTCGATGGCGCGCAGGTGTTCGCCGAGCCGCCGCAGGTGCAGGAACGCTTCGTCGACGGCGGTCCGCAGGTGACCGTGAGCCGTCGCTACTCGATCGTGCCGCAGGCGGCGGGCCCGTTGCTGGTGCGCGGCCTGCGCATGCCGTGGTGGGACGTCGGCGCCGGCGCGGGTGGGGGCGGCCCCACACCCCGGGTCCCCCCGGCCCACACCGCCCCGACGGCGTGGCCCGGGGCCCGCCGG
>JBEVKG010000098.1:0-5306 GCA_040509765.1 Xanthomonas sp. | reverse complement strand
CGACCGGCGCCGGCGCGGCGGGCGTGACCGCCACCGTGTTCGCATCGAGCACGCGGTAGGCGAGGCCGCTGGATTGCAGCAGGCGCTGCAGCGCCGCGTCCGCGGTGAACGCGCCTTGCAGCCCGTCGCTGCGCAGCCCGCCCAGGGTCGGGCTGGCGGTGAGGACCTGCACGTTGGCCTGTTTGCCGTACGCGATCAATGCCGTGGACAGCGCCTGCGCCGGGATCGAGAAGGCGATCTGCCGTGTGTCGGACGCCAGTGGCACGGCGAGGGCGCGGTTCCAGGATACGAGCTGCAGTGCCAGGCTGCCGCAGATGATCAGTCGCCTCAGCCCACGCACTGCCCGTCGCCCCCCAGCGGAAGCGCGAATTATGCCATGCGCGACATTCCCGACGCGGGACCAAGCCCGCGCGACGGCCGCCTGGGCGGCGGCCAGGATGAGGGACGACACCGCCTAACGGCGGCTCAGCACGATCTCGTCCTTGCCCTGGCGCACCCGCAGCGGGAACACCTGCGGCAAGGCCTCGATCCACTGCGCGGTCGCCTGGGTGTCCACGGTGCCGGTGAAGCTCAGCCGCGCAAGCTCCGGGTCGGCCAGGCGCAGCGGACGATCGCTGTAGCGGTTGACCCTGGCGATCACCGTGTCCAGCGGCGTATCGACGAATTCCAGCCGGTGATCGCGCCAGGCGGTGGCCTGCTCCACGTTGATCTGGCTGACCTGCAGCGTGGGCCGGGCCGGGTCGTAGGACACCCGCTGTCCGGCCACTGCTTCCAGCCCGCCGCTGCCGTCGGCCGGCACCCGGCCGGCGCCATAGATGCGCACCCGGCCCTCGGTGACCGCGACCTCGACGCGTTCGCCGTCGCGGCTGACGTCGAAGGCGGTGCCCACGTCTAGGATCGAGACGCCGCCGGCATCGACCACGAACGGACGCCCGGCGTGATGCGCCACTTCGAAGAAGGCCTCGCCGGCGATCAGGTCCACGCGGCGCTGCGCTGCGCTGAACCGGGTGCTCAGCCGCGATGCGCCGCCGAGCGCGATCTTCGATCCGTCCGTCAGCACGATGTCCTGGTGGCGGTTGGTCGCGCTGCTGTAGACCTGGGTGACCGGCGCTGGGTTCAACTGCCGCCAGGTCAGGGCGCCGCCAAGCGCCAGCGCGCCCACGCAGGCCGCCACCTGCAGCGGCCGCCAGCGCGAGCGCGGCGGCGCGAACTGGCGTGCCACCTCGTGCCGTGCGGCCGCGTCGAGCGTCCCCAGCTCGCCGCCGAGCGCATTGATCCGCTCGAACGCCTGCAGGTGCCGCGGGTCGGCCGCGGTCCAGTCCAGCCAGCGCGCCACGGTGTCTTCGTTGCTGTCCGGTTCGCGCAGCAGGGTCCACCAGCGCGCGGCGTCGTCGAGGAGGTGTTGGTCGAGGCCGCTGTCCATTACGGAATCTCCGCTTCGTCGAAGCGTTTGCGGCAATGCGCGAGCGCGTTGGCCACATGGTAGCGGACCATCCGTTCGCTCACGTTCATCGCCTTGGCGATCATGCCGAAGTCCTTGCCTTCGATCATGTGCAGCACGAAGGCGCGGCTGGTCTTGGCGGGAAGTTCCTTCAGCGCCCGGGTCAGCGCGCGCAGTTGTTCGCTGGCCGTGGCGTGCCGCTCCGGAATCGGCGGCAGCGGCAGGTCGTGTTCCGGCAGCGCCACGGCCGCGTTCTCGCGGACCTTGCGCATGCGCAGCCGGTCCACCGCGAGGTTCGAGGCGACGTGGAACAGGTAGGCGCGCGGCGATGCCAGCGCGTCGGGGCGCTCAAGGGTCACGATGCGCATGTACGCCTCCTGCGCCACGTCCTGCGCGTCCGCCATCGAACCGAGCTTGCAGTGCAGGAAGGCGAGCAGGGCGCGATGATGTTCCTTGAACAAGGCGTCGACGTGGTGCGCCGGCGCCTGCTCCGGCGACGGCGCGCCCTCGGTGTGCTCGGCCCGACTCACGACTGCTGGTGCTCCTGGAGGGACGCGGCCGCGGCAGTATAGCCAGGCTCACTGGCCGCCACGCGACGCGGCACCGCCGGCGGCCGGCAACGCCGCGGCCAGCAGGCCTTCCGCGTGTCCCCGCAACGCCTCGCGGCGGCGAAACGCGGCGCGGTGCTGGCTGGGCACGTCCGCCACGCTCTTGCGCGGCTGCGCCGGCGGCAGGTCGAACCAGCCGTCGGCCGCGGGCGCGGCGCCCTGTTCGATCCAGAATGCATCGTAGTCGGCCAGGAACACCTGCCGCTTGCGCTGCAGCGGATGCGCGGCGTTGCCGATGGCGCGGATGCCGCGAGCGCCGATGCGCTCGGCGAAGGCATAGGCCAGCGCCAGCATCAGTTGCTTGGGGCGCAGCCCGTGCAGCTGCTTGGTGAGCGTCCGCACCACGTCCCGGGCATCGCCGCCGCTGGGACCCTGCAGGCAGCCGATCAGCACGCTCGGGTGGGCGTCGTCGCCGGTCACGGTCAGCACCAGGCGATACAGCTGGCGCCCCGCCGCGTCGCTGAGCTGCAGCCACAGTTCGCCTTCGCAACTCATCGGCGCCGGCGGCAGCAGGGACAGTGTCAACGCGCTGCCATCGTGCAGCGGCAGCGTGCCCAGGTCCGCCTGGCCTTGCCGGTAGATGGCGTCGAACAGCGCGGCGGGCAGGCGATCGAGCATCAGGCGATAGTGCTGCCGCAGGTGGCGCAGCCGCGCCGCACCGCGCCAGCGGGTGTTGACGAAACGGTGCAGGTGGCGCTCGAGCAGGCGCGGATCGCGCTCGGCATAGCCGCGCATCCGCGGGTCGCGGTGCAGTTCGTCGAGGAAACGGCCGTGCGCGGCCGGCATGCGCAGCGAACGCAGCAGGTACTTAGTCGCCTTGATTCCGCGCTGCAGGCGGTTGCCGTGCCAGTCGGTCCGCCCCTGGAACGAGGCCAGGAACAACGGCCACCAGCGCGACGGTGCGGCGCTGCCGCTTGGCCGGGACGGCGCCGGCGGCGCCGGCCGGGCCAGGCGAGCCGACGCCGTCTCGAACGCCGCCGCGCTCGCGGAAACGTCCACCAGATCAGTGGGTTGCAGGAAGAATTCGGTGGTCGCTTCAGTCACGTTCGGCTCGCAGAGGGGCGGTACTCTCTGACAAGACGTTTCAGCGCGCGAAAATTGAAATGGGTCCGCACGCGACCTGGTCGGCCGGGCATGCGGCGTCCTGGCCAGGCCGGACCGGTGTCCCGCAGGCCGCGAAGGCGCGCCACGTCACGTCGATGCGCTGATGGAGGGGCGGCTTCAGCCGCGACGGCTTTCCAGGGAAGGCCCGTCGCGGCTGATCCCGCAAAAGGAGCGAGAGCCGCTCCTACAGCGGTGTCGGACGGATCGGTGCGCGCTGCCGGATTCGGCGCAGACACGCTCCGGCGCCTGCGACTTCGGCGGTGCGTCGATCCTCCATCGGTCCGCGCGACGGGATGCCCGCGGCTGCGCCGCCGCTCAGCGCCGCGCCAGCAGCACCAGCATCGCCCCGGTGCCGCCTTGCGCGGTCGGCGCCGAATGGAAGGCCAGCACGTCGTTGCGCTGGCGCAGCAGGCGGTCCACCAGGTTCTTCAGCAGCGGCACGCCGCCCGATTGCAGGCCCTTGCCGTGCACGATCCGCACGCAGCCGAACTCGTGCGCGTGCGCCTCGGCCAGGAACTGGCGCAGCAGCAGTTCGGCCTGCGCGGCGGTGGCGCCATGCAGGTCCAGTTCGTCCTGGGCCGAGAACTGGCCCTTGCGCAGGCGCTGGAACACCCGCGCCGGCAGATGCTCGCGGCGGTAGCTGGCGACATCGCCGGCTTCCAGTGGCGCGCTCTGGCGCAGCAATTGCTGGAATTCGCCTTGCGCCTCGGCCTCGTCGCGTTCGGCCATGCGTGCGCGCGGCTTGGGGCGCGGTTTGGGGTTGGCCGGTGGCGTCGCGTTGAGCGGGGCCACCTTGCCGATGGCCGCGCGGAACAGCGCGGCGGGGTCTTCGTCGTCGGAATGCGCCATGCGCACAGCTTAGAGCGTGCTGCGCGGTTTGAGGTGAGTGGGGCGTGGCCGGCAGTGCCTGCACCTCGGGCCGCGGCATTGCCGGCGCGCAGCGGCCGCGCTGCGATCGTCAACGACAACGCCGCTGCGGCGTCCCGCGCGACCGCCGGCAACGCGATCGTCGGCCCGCTGTCAGCGACCTGGCCGGACGCATCCGGTATCATGCCCCGGTTTTCGAGGAGCACCATGCGCGTATTAGTGAGCAACGACGACGGCGTCGACGCCCCCGGCATTCGCATGCTGGCCGAGCAGTTGCGCGGCGCCGGCCACGAAGTGACGGTGGTCGCACCCGACCGCGACCGGTCCGGCGCCAGCAATTCGCTGACCCTGGATCTGCCGATCCGGCTCAAGCGCATCGACCACTACACCTGCAGCGTCGCCGGCACCCCGACCGACTGTGTGCATCTGGCGCTCACCGGCATGCTGGAGTTCGACCCGGACATCGTGGTCTCCGGCATCAACAATTCCGCCAATCTCGGCGACGACGTGATCTATTCCGGCACCGTCTCGGCGGCGATGGAAGGCCGCTTCCTCGGCCTGCCGGCGGTGGCGGTGTCGCTGGTCACCCACAACCACGAGCCCAAGCATTTCCAGACCGCCGCGCGCGCGGCGGTGGAGATCGTGGCGCGGCTCAAGGCCGATCCGCTGCCGGCCGACACCATCCTCAACGTCAACGTGCCCGACCTGCCGTGGCAGGAGATCAAGGGCTTCGAGGTCACCCGGCTCGGCAACCGCCACCGCTCCGAACCCTGCCTGCCGCAGTCCGACCCGCGCGGCGGCACCGTGTACTGGATCGGCCCGGCCGGGCGCGAACAGGACGCCGGTCTCGGCACCGACTTCCATGCCGTGCGCACCGGCTTCATCTCGATCACCCCGATCCAGGTCGATCTGACCCGCTATCAGGCATTGGAAAAGGTCGCCAGCTGGGTCGGCGGCCTGACCGCCGCGCTGGACCGCCCGGCATGACGCCGCGGTTGCGCCTGCAGCCGGAGGCGATCGGCATCGGCATGACCTCGCAGCGTGTGCGCGATCGCCTGGTCGAGCGCCTGCGCGAGGCCGGCATCCGCGACGAGAGCGTGCTCAACGCGGTGCGCACCGTGCCGCGGCATCTGTTCATCGACGAGGCGCTGGCCTCGCGCGCCTACGAGGACACCGCGCTGCCGATCGGCCACGGCCAGACCATCTCGCAGCCCTGGGTGGTCGCGCGGATGACCGAGGCAGTGCTGCAGGTCGGCCCGACCAGGGTGCTCGAAGTCGGCACCGGC
>JBEVKG010000097.1:0-8836 GCA_040509765.1 Xanthomonas sp. | reverse complement strand
CCGCTCCTGCGCGGGGCATGGCATATCCCGCTGCGTTGCTGCACGGCGCGTCAGCGGAGATGTCCTGACGCCGCGCCTGCATGCGACGACGCGGCCCGCTGCCGAAGCGCTGCGCGTTGCTGGAGGTGCCCTTGATCTGCACGGTCCCGACGATGCTGTCGCGTCGCGGGCAGGCCTGACGAGGTGCGCCACTGCCGCTCCTGCATGGCCGGACCTCGCGCGCGCACTCGAGCCTGCCCGGCAGATGGTGTCTGCGCGCGGCGAGCGGACGCCGGTGATCCCGGCGTATGCTGGACGCCTGCGTCGCCTCGGGAGGGTCATCGCATGCGCCGTTTCGCCAGTTTCCGCGCGTTCTATCCGTTCTATCTGAGCGAGCACCGCCATCCGCTGTCGCGGCGGCTGCATTTCGTCGGCAGCCTCGGCGTGCTGGCGAGCCTGCTGCTGGCGCTGTGCACCGGCCAGCCGCGTTGGCTGTGGGCGGCACCGGTCTGCGGCTATGGCTGCGCCTGGATCGGCCATTTCGTGTTCGAGAAGAACCGCCCCGCGACCTTCAAGCACCCGCTGTACTCGCTTGCCGGCGACTGGGTGATGTTCAAGGACATGCTGCTGGGCCGCATCCGCTGGTAACGGGGGCCGGCGCAAGCGCTCGCTATACTGCCGATTCGATTCCCTTCTGGTTAATGGAGCAACCTGATGCCGTCCACCTTCTTTCTCGCGCTGGTGATCGTGTTTTTTGGCGTGGTGGTGCTGTTCAAGACCGTGCGCATGGTGCCGCAGGGATTCCAGTGGACGGTGGAGCGCTTCGGCCGCTACACCCACACCCTCTCGCCGGGCCTGCACTTCCTGATCCCGTGGATGTATGGCGTGGGCCGCAAGGTCAACATGATGGAACAGGTGCTGGACGTGCCGAGCCAGGACGTCATCACCAAGGACAACGCGGTGGTGCGCGTGGACGGGGTGGTGTTCTTCCAGGTGCTGGACGCGGCCAAGGCCGCCTATGAGGTGTCCAACCTGGAAATCGCCACCATCGCCCTGGTGCAGACCAACATCCGCACCGTGATCGGCTCGATGGACCTGGACGAATCGCTGAGCCAGCGCGAGACCATCAATGCGCAGCTGCTGAACGTGGTCGACCATGCCACCAATCCGTGGGGCATCAAGGTCACCCGCATCGAGATCCGCGACATCCAGCCGCCGCGCGACTTGATCGACTCGATGGCCCGGCAGATGAAGGCCGAGCGCGAGAAGCGCGCGCAGATCCTCGAGGCCGAAGGTTCGCGGCAGTCGGAGATCCTGCGCGCCGACGGCGAGAAGCAGGCGGCGGTGCTGGAGGCCGAAGGCCGCAAGGAGGCCGCATTCCGCGACGCCGAGGCGCGCGAGCGCCTGGCCGAGGCCGAAGCGCGGGCGACGGCGATGGTGTCCAAGGCCATCGCCGAGGGCGACGTGCAAGCGATCAACTACTTCATCGCGCAGAAGTACGTGGAGGCGTTCAAGGAACTGGCCACTGCGCCGAACCAGAAGTTCGTGCTGATGCCGATGGAGTCCAGCGGCATCATCGGTTCGATCGCCGGCATCGCCGAACTGGCGCGCGAGGCGCTGAGCAAGCAGGCCACTCCGCCGGCGGTGCCGCGCGTACCGCCGCGCAACGGAGTCTGAGCCATGCGCATTGAGGTAGTGGCCTGGGGTGCCCTGACCTTGTTGCTGTTCGCGGCCGAATCGCTGGCGCCGGGCGCCTTCATGCTGTGGATGGGCTTCGCCGCCGCAGCGGTGTTCCTCGCGGTGCTGGTGCTGCCGGATCTCTCCCTGCTGCTGCAGGTCGGCGCGTTCGTGGTGCTGAGCTTCGTTTCGATCCAGGTGTATCGCACCTGGTTCCGCAACCGCGGCCGGGTCAGCGACCAGCCGCTACTCAACCGCCGCGCCGAGCAATTGATCGGCCGCGTGGTGACCCTGGACCAGCCGATCCACGGCGGCCGCGGCCGCGCCAAGGTCGACGACGCCTTCTGGGTGGTCGGCGGCCCCGACCTGCCGGCAGGCAGCGCGGTGCGCATCGTCGGCGTGGACGGGATGACGCTGCTGGTCCAGGCGGCGTAAGCCGGGATTGGGGATTGGGGATTGGTGCCGCGAGTGCGCAGCACCTCGGCCTTCCTCGGCCCTCGCGTAGGAGCGGCTTCAGCCGCGACCGCGAAGCGGCAATGGGTCGCGGCTGAAGCCGCTCCTACAACGCTGCGATCAGCGCCAGCCTTTCGGGTCGGGACCGCCGCTTCTGCGACTCTCCACTCCCGACTCCCCGATCCCGGCCTTTCGCCAGGTCGCGGCTGAAGCCGCTCCTACAACATTGCGATCAGCGCTAGCCTTTCGGGTCGGGACGGCCGCCTCTGCGACTCCCCACTCCCGACTCCCCAATCCCCGCCCTCGGCCAGCGATAATGGGGGACTTTTCTCACGGACCCGCGCCATGACCCAGAAGACCATCCTCAACGACAGCCATCGCGCCCTCGGCGCCAAGATGGTCGACTTCGGCGGCAGGGACATGCCGATCCACTACGGTTCTCAGATCGACGAGCACCACCAGGTGCGCCGCGACGCCGGCATGTTCGACGTCAGCCACATGACCGTGGTCGATCTGCACGGCGAGCAGGTCCGCGCGTTCCTGCGCCACCTGCTGGCCAATTCGGTGGACAAGCTGAAGGTGCCGGGCAAGGCGCTGTACACCTGCATGCTCAACCCGCAGGGTGGGGTGATCGACGATCTGATCGTCTATTACATGTCCGATGCGTTCTTCCGTCTGGTGGTCAACGCCGCCACCCGTGCCAAGGACCTGGCCTGGATCGGCGAGCAGGCGCAGGCG
The DNA here is from genome assembly GCA_040509765.1 of Xanthomonas sp. Lineage (GTDB taxonomy): Bacteria > Pseudomonadota > Gammaproteobacteria > Xanthomonadales > Xanthomonadaceae > Xanthomonas_A. Next base: position 5,989 of record JBEVKG010000097.1, on the reverse strand, counting down.
TTCGGCGTGCAGGTGCGCGAGCGCGACGACTTCGCGATGATTGCGGTGCAGGGGCCGAACGCGCGCGCCAAGGCGATCGGCCTGCTGCGCGAGCAGGATCGCGCCGCGGCGCAGAAGCTCGGCCGCTTCGCCGCGATCGAGGCGACCTCGGGCGACGGCGTGCCGCTGTTCGTCGCGCGGACCGGCTACACCGGCGAGGACGGCTTCGAGATCGTGTTGCCGCAGCAGCAGGCGCCGGCGTTCTGGGATGCGCTGATCGCTGCCGGGGTCAAGCCGGCCGGGCTGGGCGCGCGCGACACGCTGCGTCTGGAGGCAGGCATGAACCTCTACGGCCAGGACATGGACGAGCAGGTCTCGCCCTACGAGGCCGCGCTGGCCTGGACCGTCGCCCTCGACGAGGGCCGCGACTTCATCGGCCGTGCCGTGCTGGAGGCGCAGAAGGCCGGTGGCGCGCCGCGGCAGATGATCGGCCTGGTGATGGACGAGAAGGGCGTGCTGCGCCACGGACAGAAGGTGCTGACCGCCAACGGCGACGGCGAGATCCTGTCCGGCACCTTCTCGCCGACGCTGGGCAAGGCGATCGCCTTCGCGCGGGTGCCGGCCGGCGAACCGGGCGCGGTGCGCGTGGACATCCGCGGCAAGGACGTGCCGGTGCGCGTGGTCAAGTTCCCGTTCGTGCGCGAAGGCCAGGTCCAGCCCGGCGTGCTCGGCTGAGTCCGGGCCCCGGCCACGGCGCGCGCGCCATCGTTCCCGCGCGCGCGGTTCGCTACACTAGTCTCCCATCCTCGATACCGTCTTCTTCCGGAGCAGCCCCATGAGCGAGATCCCTGGCGACCTCAAATTCCTCAAGTCCCACGAGTGGGCCCGCGTCGAGGGCAACGGTCGTGTGACCATCGGCATTTCCGACCACGCCCAGGGCCTGCTCGGCGACCTGGTCTATGTCGAGCTGCCGAACATCGGCGATCACGTCGAAGCCGGCAACGGCGTGGCGGTGGTCGAGTCGGTCAAGGCCGCGTCGGACGTGTACAGCCCGCTGAGCGGCAAGGTGGTCGAGGTCAACACCGCGCTGAGCGACAAGCCGGAAACGATCAACGAAGACGCCTATGGCGAAGGCTGGATCCTGGTGCTGGAAGCGGACGACGCCGAGCAGTTGAACGAACTGCTGTCGCCGGACGAGTACGCCGAACTGCTCGAGGAAGACGGCCACTGAGCCGACCGCCCGTCGCGACACCCGAACCGGCCGCCCAGTGCGGCCGGTTTCTTTTTGGGCGGCGCGTGGCGCGATCGCCATCGTCCGCGCATCGGCAGCGCCGGTCTCGGCAACCCACGTTGCCAGCGCCGCCGCGGTGCGTCGCCGCGAAGACGGCGTGAGGTCGCCGCCGGGCAGCACCGTGCGCGCGACGCGTTCGCCGCGCGTGGCGGCGGGCGCGATGCGCGGCCTGCGTCCCGATCGGCGCCGGTTTTCCGACGCGGCGCAGGTGCAGCGCGGCATTGGCTGCGCGATGCGGGTCGGCGCGGCGCAGGCATCGGCGAGGTGGCGTGCGCCTCGCGCGTCGCCAATGCGCGGCGACGAGGTGCGCGCCGGCGCGAGCCGACGAGCTGCGCGATCGGCGCTGGCCGATGCGACCGCGCGAAGGCATCGATGCAGGCATGACGTGAGGTGGGCGAGGGCAGTCGCGTGTGCCGGTGTGTCGTCGGTGTGTGTGCAGGTCGCGTCGCGGTGGCGCGATGTGCCGCGTCTCGGCGACGCGGTACGCGACGCATCGCGCGCGTCGTGGACGCCGCACGACGCAAAAAAGTTTGCGCACTTTTGCGCATTTGCACTTGTGCGATGCCGGAACCGCACGCGGTCGCGAAATTTTTTTTCAGCTAGCGGACAGGCTGGCGTACACCGCCGCGGTTGCCGTCGACGTGTCGCCGATGTCTGCCCGCAACGCGACGCCGCCATCGTGTCGTTGCAGAAAACAGGGAAATTTCCCTGCTTTTTTTGCATGCGCGGTTTTCCTTGCGGTGCCGGCATCGGCGATCGACGGCATCGGCAAGGCGGCCAGCGCGGCATGCGGCGGTCTTGGCGCGCGCGCCAGCGAAAAAAAAATTGCGCAGAAGTGTTGACAGTAAAAAAAACCGTGATTAGGTTTCGCCCAGCAGACGTTGCTGCGCAAGCGAGTGAATCGGATCGACATCAAAACGCGAAGCACAACTTGGACATCCGCCAGGAACCCGAAGATGGTGGAGTTGGAGTCGCTTCCCTCCGAGAAACGCAACGTCTCCCCTGGCATCGCACCCGTATCGACATCCGGTACGGGTGTTTCTGTATCCGATCCGGCCCGCAGCGCGCGCCGGCGGTTCTCGCAGGCGGAGCATCGCCGCGAGGTTGCTTTAACTGGGCATTTTCAATCCATAGTTCACTGACGAGGAGCCATCCCATGGCGACGAAAAAAGCTGCGAAAAAGCCGGCCGCTAAGAAGGCGGTCAAGAAGACTGCCGCCAAGAAGCCGGCAGCGAAGAAGGTTTCGGTAAAGAAGGCGGTCAAGAAGGTCGCCAAGAAGGTGGCCAAGAAGGTCGCCAAGGTGAAGAAGGCGGTCAAGAAGGCCGTTGCCAAGAAGGCAGTGAAGAAGACGGCAAAGAAGGCCGCCACCAAGAAGACCGCGAAGAAGGCCGTCGCCAAGAAGGCGGTGAAGAAGACCGCGAAGAAGGCTGCGACCAAGAAGACCGCGGCGAAGAAGACGGTGAAGAAGTCGGCTGCCAAGAAGCCGGCCGCGAAGAAGGCAACTGCGAAGAAGGCCACCGCCAAGAAGACCGTGGCGAAGAAGAAGCCGGCCGCTCGCAAGAAGAAGGCCGCTCCGGTCGCGCTGCCGGCCACGCCCGCGCCGCTGATCTGATCCATCCCGATCGCTGTTCCTAGACTCCCTCCCCGGTGCCCAGCGGGGAGGGAGTTTTTTATTTGCGGCGTCCCGCCGTGCGCGATCGCGGCACGCGCCTTTACGCGACCGCATCCGCGGCGTCCGCCTGCTCGCCCCACGCAGACCGTCTTCGGCGCCCTGCTTGCCAGGTCGCGACGAGGGCATCGCGCCTGTGCGTTTCGTACCACGCGCCCTGGCTGGTAGCGTTTGCCGCATCCACGTGCCTCAACCCAATCCGACCGTTCTCGGTGCCCTGGCCAAGTCCTGATATGGACCTGGTGCCCGTGCGTTTCGCGCCGCTTCCCGCGTCCCGCTGACTGGCGGTGCCTGCCGCATCCGCCTGTCTCACCCCCACGCCGCCCGTTCTCTGTGCCGCGATTGCCAAGTCGCCACGTCGGGATTCTGCTTGCATGTCTGGCATTGGGATCACGCCTGCAGGTCGGGACCACCGTTGCGCGATCGGGCGCCTGCGGCGATGGCGGTCATTCGTCAGGTCATCCCGAGTGCGCGTGCCGCCTCGGCGATCACGTCCGCACCGCACGTGAGCAAGCGGGTTCGGCGAGGGCCCTATGCGGAAGCGACATGCCCGCCACCGCGGCGCGCTGGTCTGCAGTGCAAGCGGGGTGTCCCGAATGAATGCACCGACCCGGACGTCGCTCGCCCGATCGCCGGGATCGCGGCCCGCTGTGGCGACCGAGACGCGCCCGGCATCCGCCAACCCGGCCAATGCGCCGTTGGTCAGGCGTGCTGTGCGCCTGGCCCGACGGTCGACACCGCAGCGCGGTTTCCGCGCATGGCGTGGACTGCAGGAACTCTCTGATCGCCTGCTGTGCCGCCCGCGAGCCGGATGCAGCGTGCCCTGTGGGAGCGGCTTCCGCCGCCCCGGGCATTGCCGGTAGAGCCCGTCGCGGCTGAAGCCGCTCCCACAAGAGGCTTCTCGCCGTTATGAGAGGGGCCAAGCAGGCACGACCAGCGCGGTGCCCAGCGCTCGCTTGCGAAGATGCAGCGCATTGCCAGCACGCTGGCGGCAGCGTGCGGTGCCGCGGAGCGCCGTGTCCGCTTCGCGGACGCCGCCGAGAGGCGCGGTGCGCACCCTGCGCACGATCGTGCAGGCGACGGCGTGCCATTGCCGCCGCCGTACGCGGGTGCACCGGCTGGCCGCCGCCGTCGGGGCGGGGCAGTCGCTGAGCGTTCGCTGTGGAGTGTCCTCGGCCGTTGCGCCCGTGCCTTCGCGCGCCGGCGGTGTCGCCTTGTCGCGGCATCGCCCCGTCGTCGCAATCGGGACAGGGCTGTCCCCGCGACGGGGTAGGGTGACTTCACCTGCACAAGCGCAGGTCAACGCTGCGGACAGCAGAAAGGCGGCTTGCGCCGCCTTCTGCGAGGATGTCGCGGGAGACCGCGCTCAGTGCGGCGAGGCCACCGACTTGGACGAGGACGCGCCCTTCTTGTCCTTCGGGTCCGGACGCTCGGCCATCAGGTTGTCGCTGCCGAAGTCGGTGTCCACGTCCAGCCAGCGCTGCGCCGGCAGGCCAATGGCGCGGTCGAGCACGGTCGGCAGCAGACCCGAGGGCAGGCCGCTTTCGCCGTTCCACAGGATCGCCACGGCGAAGTCGCGTTCCGGCACCAGCGCGATCAGGCCGCGGTAGCCCTGCACCGCGCCAGCGTGGAAGATCACCTGGTGGCCGGAGTAGTCGAACACGCGCCAGCCCAGCGCGTAGCTGGCCGAGTTGACGCGGGCGCGGCGCCAGCCCGAGCGCATCTCGCCCGGGGTGAGGATCAGCGGCGCGTGCAGGGTCGCCAGCAACGGCTCCGGCAACACGTCCGGGCGATGCCCGGTCTGCGCGATCAGCCACTGCGCCATGTCGCTGATGCTGGCGTTGACGCCGGCGGCCGGCGCCAGGCGGTAGTAGGTCGGCTTGGGCGTCAGCGAGACCCAGCCGTTGCGGCTGCGCACGTGCGGGCGCGCCCAGCGCGGGCTGGCCTGGATGCCGGCCAGGCCCATGCTGGCGTCGTTCATGCCCAGCGGCTTGAAGATGCGCCGCTCCACCGACTGCTCGTAGAAGCTGCCGGACGCGGCGAACACCACGTCGCCGATCAGGCTGAAGGCGACGTTCTGGTAGGCGTAGCACTCGCCCGGCGCGCACTTCAGCGGCGCATAGGCCAGCTTGTGGCTGAGCGTGTAGTAGTCGAGATTGGATTCGACGTCGCGGTCGTAGGCGTTGTAGGTGAGGCCGACGCGGTGGCTGAGCAGGTCGGCGACATTCAACTGGCGCGTGGCGACCGGATCGCTGAGCTGGAAGCCCGGCACGTAGTCGACGACCTTGCTGTCCCAGCGCAGGGTGCCGTCGGTGACCAGCAGGCCGGCCATGGTGCCGGCGAAGGCCTTGGACAGCGAGGCCAGGCGGAACACGGTATGCGCATCGACCGGCTCGGGGCGGTTGACGTCGGTGACGCCGTAACCGCGCGCGCTGAGCACCTGGCCGTTGTGCACGATGGCCATCGCCAGGCCGGGCACGCGCTCGCCATAGGTCAGTTGTTCGGCGGCCGACTCCAGTGCGGCCACGTCGAAGTCCCGGGCCAGCGGCAACACCTGGCTCTGGGTCAGCGAGGCGCGGTAGGGCAGCGGCTGGGTCGGCGAGGTGTAGCGCGTGGCTTCGGTGTGCAGGGGCGGTGGCAGCGGTTGCGCCGGCGCCGGCGTCTGTGCGGTGGAGGACATCGCAAAGGGCAACAATGCCCCGAGCAACCCGGTTGCCACCGGTCGAAGAAGCCGGTGCCTGCTGTTCTGTGTCATTGCGCCTGAGGCCTGTGAGGTGCTGCCGACCACGATTCTAGCGCCGGATTTCTCGAATGCACAAACTGGGAGAAGATGAATAGGCATCGCCTTGATCCTGCTGGGGATTTCCCGGGTCGAGCGGGGGTGTGCAGGCCTGCCGGCGGAGCGGTGGCAGGGCTGCAGCGGATGCCCACGGACATGCAATCGCCGTGCCGCGCACGGCTTGCCTAGCCCCTCTCCCCCCGGGAGAGGGGTTGGGGTGTGGGGAGGTCGCGCAGCAGCGGATCTACCGCCGCGCTACTCGTGCGCTCGC
>JBEVKG010000096.1:0-5367 GCA_040509765.1 Xanthomonas sp. | reverse complement strand
ATTCGGAAGAAGCGGCGTGGAACACCGGCGCCAAGATCGAAGGCGGCAACAGCGGCTATCGCCCGGGCGTGAAGGGCGGTTACTTCCCGGTCCCGCCGACCGACCAGCTGCACGACCTGCGTGCCGAGATGGTCAAGACCCTGGAGCAGGTCGGCATCGAAGTCGAAGTGCACCACCACGAAGTGGCCACCGCCGGCCAGTGCGAGATCGGCACCAAGTTCAACTCGCTGGTGAAGAAGGCGGACGAACTGCTGACGATGAAGTACATCGTCAAGAACGTCGCCTTCCGCAACGGCAAGACCGCGACCTTCATGCCCAAGCCGATCGTCGGCGACAACGGCAGCGGCATGCACGTGCACCAGTCGCTGGCCAAGGGCGGCCAGAACCTGTTCTCCGGCGACGGCTACGGCGGCCTGTCGCAGCTGGCGCTGTGGTACATCGGCGGCATCTTCAAGCACGCCAAGGCGATCAACGCCTTCACCAACTCCGGCACCAACAGCTACAAGCGCCTGGTGCCGGGCTTCGAGGCGCCGGTGATGCTGGCCTACTCGGCGCGCAACCGTTCGGCCTCGTGCCGCATTCCGTGGGTGTCCAACCCGAAGGCGCGCCGCATCGAGATCCGCTTCCCGGATCCGCTGCAGTCCGGCTACCTGACCTTCGCCGCGCTGATGATGGCCGGCCTGGACGGCATCAAGAACCAGATCGACCCGGGCGCGCCCAGCGACAAGGATCTGTACGACCTGCCGCCGGAAGAGGAGAAGCAGATCCCGCAGGTGTGCTCCAGCCTCGACCAGGCGCTGGAAGCGCTGGATGCCGACCGCGAGTTCCTCAAGGCCGGCGGCGTGTTCACCGACGACTTCATCGACGGCTACATAGCGCTGAAGATGCAGGAAGTGACCAAGTTCCGCGCGGCCACGCACCCGCTGGAATACCAGCTGTACTACGCCAACTGAGTTGCAAGCGCGGCGATGGCGAAGGCTTCCCCTCCCTCCTTCGCCATCGCCGCCACCTGCCCGGCTGGGGAGCCGCGCAGGTGGTCCGCGCCCGCCATCGTGTCATCGAGTGTCCAGGGGATGGACCGCGCAACAGAGCGCTTGCGTGCCGTGGGCCACGTTCCCTCCCACGTCGCCGTCGCCGCCGCACCTCGGGTGCGGTGGGCCATGGCGTGATCCACGGAACGCATCGCGCAGCAGCACCCGCGCCGTTCGCGGCGCGGTCGATGGGCCCAGTGCCGGTCGGCCTTCGGCGGCCGGTTCCTTCCACCAACGGGGTATGCGCATGAAACTGATCACCGCCATCATCCGGCCATTCAAGCTCGACGAGGTCCGCGAGGCCTTGTCGCAGGCTGGGGTATCCGGCATCACCGTCACCGAGGTCAAGGGCTTCGGTCGGCAGAAGGGCCACACCGAGTTGTATCGCGGTGCCGAGTACGTCGTCGACTTCCTGCCCAAGATCAAGATCGAGACCGTGGTGACCGACGAGCGTCTGGACGCCGTGGTCGAGGCGATCCAGGGCGCGGCCGGCACCGGCAAGATCGGCGACGGCAAGATCTTCGTCACCGCCATCGAGCAGGTCGTCCGCATCCGTACCGGCGAAATCGGCGCCGATGCGCTCTAACCCCACCTTGGAGCCCTTCATGAAGACAGGTCTGTTCGCCGGGTGGAAGGCCCGGTTCTACGCGGTATGCATGCTGATGCTGGTCAGCGCGATGGCGGTCGGCGTGCCCGGCAACGCCTTGGCCCAGGCCGAAGTCACCCCGGCGCCGACGCCGGATGTGGTCACCGAACAACTGACGCCGCCGCCCGCGCCGGCCGCCGCGCCGGCCGCGGCCACCCCTGCGCCGGTGGTCGACAAGGGCGACGTCGCCTGGATGCTCACCTCCACGCTGCTGGTGCTGCTGATGGTGGTGCCCGGCCTGGCGCTGTTCTACGGCGGCATGGTCCGCGCCAAGAACGTGCTGTCGGTGCTGATCCAGGTCGGCGTGGTGTTCTCGCTGATCGCGGTGCTGTGGGTGGTGTACGGCTACAGCCTGGCGTTCGCCGACGGCGGTCCGTTCATCGGCACGCTGCACAAGGCGCTGCTGGCCGGGGTCGACACCACCACGCTGGCCGACACCTTCTCCAAGGGCTTCAAGCTGCCGGAGTACGTGTTCGTCGCCTTCCAGCTGACCTTCGCCGGCATCACCGGTGCGCTGATCGTCGGCGCCTTCGCCGAGCGGGTGAAGTTCGCCGCGGTGCTGCTGTTCGTGGTCATCTGGTTCACCTTCGGCTACCTGCCGCTGGCGCACATGGTGTGGTCGGCCCCGGGCTTCCTGTTCGGCAAGGGCGCGCTGGATTTCGCCGGCGGCACCGTGGTCCACATCAACGCCGGCGTGGCCGGCCTGGTCGGTTCCTACTTCGTGGGCAAGCGCCTGGGCTTCGGCCACACCGCGCTGAAGCCGCACAACGTGACCCTGACCTTCGTCGGCGCGTCGCTGCTGTGGGTGGGCTGGTTCGGCTTCAACGCCGGCTCGGCGCTGGAAGCCAATGCCACCGCGGCGCTGGCCTTCCTCAACACCCTGCTGGCCACCGCCGCGGCGGTGCTGGCCTGGTCGCTGACGGAGAAGGTGGTCAAGGGCAAGTCCTCGGCGCTGGGCGTGGCCTCGGGCCTGGTCGCCGGCCTGGTCGGCATCACGCCGGCCGCCGGCACCGTCGGGCCGTTCGGCGCGATCGCGATCGGCGTGGCCGCCGGCGTGATCTGCGTGTGGGGCGTGACCGGGCTGAAGAAGCTGCTCAATGCCGACGACACCCTGGACGTGTTCGGCGTGCACGGCGTCGGCGGCATCGTCGGCGCGATCCTCACCGGCGTGTTCACCGACAAGGCGCTGGGCGGCATGGGCTACGCCGAGGGCGTGACCATGGGCCACCAGGTGCTGGTGCAGGCCGAAGGCGTGCTGATCACCGTCGGCTGGATCGGCGTGGTCTCGGTGGTCGGCTTCCTGATCGCCAAGCTGGTGATCGGCCTGCGCGTGCCGGAAGACGCCGAGCGCGAGGGCCTGGACATCACCTCGCATGGCGAATCCGCCTACGAGTCCTGAGTTTCGCCGGCCCGCGACGGCGGTCGCGGGCCTTGTCGCGGTGCGTGTGCCGGCGCTGATCGCCGGCCCACGCAACGGCGACCTTCGCCGGCGCTTCCTGGGGGGAAGCGCCGGCCATTCTCCAGCGATCGAGGTATTCCGCGTGGCCATTCGCCTCGCCACACCCCCCTGTTACCGCAACACCCCTGGCGGCATCGCGGATCCAGGCCGGACGGCACCCTCTGCCGGCCCGGAAGCGGCCGCGCTTGGCCCCGGCCGCACGGTCACGGCCCGCGTCATGCGCCGCCCGCGCGTGTCGCCCGCCCGGCTTTGCACTACATTGGTGCAATGGCCATGAACGTGACGCCGCCCTCTCTTTCTGCGCTCGGTACCCCGGTGGTCTGGGCCGATACCGACGGCCGCCTGCGTGGCGCCAACCCTGCGTTCGCGCGCTGGCTCGGGGTCAGCGTGCGGCGCCTGCTCGACCAGCCGCTGGCCTCGCTGGAAGTGCAGGGCGATGCGCTGGCGCGGTTCCTGCGCAACGACGAGCGCGATGTGCTGCGCCTGCACCGCATGGCCCTGGCCGTGCCCGGCGAACCTCCGCGCTTCGCCGAGGGCTGGCTGTCGCGGCTGGACGACGGCGGCTGGCTGCTGGAAGCGCACCCGGTCGACGAATTCCCCACGCTGGATCCGGCGCAGGCGCTGCCGAACGCGCTCAGCGCGGCGCTGAAGGGCCTGGCCCACGAACTGCGCAATCCGCTGGCCGGGCTCAAGGGCGCGGCGCAGCTGCTGGCACGGCGCGCCCAGCACCGCGACGAGGACGAGCGCGAACTGATCGACCTGATCGGCGCGGAGATCGAGCGCCTCAACAGCCTGCTCGACCAGTTGCTGTCGCCGGCGCCGGCGCGGCCGCACGCCATGCTCAACATCCACGCGGTGCTGGAGCGGGTGCTGCGGCTGGCCGAGAACGAAGGCGGCTGGTCGGTGCGCCTGCAGCGCGACTACGACCCCAGCATCCCCGAATTCCTCGGCGATGCCGACCGCCTCACCCAAGCGGTGTGGAACCTGGTGCGCAATGCGATCCAGGCCGGCGCCGCGCAGGTCACCCTGCGTACCCGCGTCGAGCACGGCCAGCGCATCCGCGACCGCGTGCATGCGCGCGGCCTGCGCCTGGAGATCGTCGACGACGGCCGCGGCGTGCCCGAGGAACTGGCCGAACACCTGTTCCTGCCGCTGGTCAGCGGCCGCGCCGAAGGCAGCGGCCTTGGCCTGGCGCTGGCCCAGCAGGTGGCGCGCGAGCATGCCGGCTCGCTGACCTACCGCTCCCGCCCCGGCCACACCGTGTTCACCCTGCTGCTGCCGCAGCGCGCAGCGGATACCGATTAGGAGCACTGCGATGACCGACTCCCTGCAAGGAACGCAACGTATCTGGGTGGTCGACGACGACCGTTCGGTGCGCTTCGTGCTGTCCACTGCGCTGCGCGACGCCGGCTACAGCGTCGACGGCTTCGACAGCGCCGCCGCCGCGCTGCAGGCGCTGGCGCAGCGGCCCATGCCCGATCTGCTGTTCACCGACGTGCGCATGCCCGGCGACGATGGCCTGGTGCTGCTGGACAAGCTCAAGGCCGCGCATCCGCAGTTGCCGGTGATCGTGATGTCGGCCTACACCGACGTGGCCAGCACCGCCGGCGCGTTCCGCGGCGGCGCCCACGAGTTCCTGTCCAAGCCGTTCGACCTGGACGACGCGGTGGCGCTGGCCGCACGCGCGCTGCCCGATGCCGGCAGTGCCATCGCCGCCGCGCCGGCGGTGGCGCCGGCCGGGCAGGGCAGCGCCGAGTTGATCGGCGACACCCCGGCGATGCGCGCGCTGTTCCGCGCCATCGGTCGGCTGGCGCAGGCACCGCTGTCGGTGCTGATCAACGGCGAGACCGGCACCGGCAAGGAACTGGTCGCGCACGCCCTGCATACCGAGTCGCCGCGCGCGCGCAAGCCGTTCGTCGCGCTCAACACCGCCGCGATCCCTGCCGAACTGCTGGAGAGCGAACTGTTCGGTCACGAGGCCGGCGCCTTCACCGGCGCCCAGCGCCGTCACATCGGCCGCTTCGAGCAGGCCGACGGCGGCACCCTGTTCCTCGACGAGATCGGCGACATGCCGCTGCCGCTGCAGACCCGGCTGCTGCGCGTGCTGGCCGAGAACGAGTTCTTCCGCGTCGGCGGGCGCGAACTGATCCGCGTCGACGTGCGGGTGATCGCCGCCACCCACCGCGACCTGCGAGCGATGGTCGCCCGCGGCGAATTCCGCGAGGACCTCT
>JBEVKG010000095.1:0-9844 GCA_040509765.1 Xanthomonas sp. | reverse complement strand
CCTTGCCTTCCAGGTAGGCCGGGTCGCGCACCGGGCGCACATCCACCAGCGAACCGGGCAGGAACGCGCGGACATCCTTGATGTCCACGGTGAAACCACCCTTGACCTTGCCGCTGATGCGGCCGGTGATGGTCTCGTTCTTCTCCAACGCCTCTTCCAGCTCGTCCCACACCATGGCGCGCTTGGCCTTCTCGCGCGACAGCACGGTCTCGCCGAAGCCGTTCTCGAGCGAGTCGAGCGCGACCTTGACCAGGTCGCCTTCGGCGACGTCGATTTCGCCAGCGTCGTTACGGAACTGCTCGATCGGCACGATGCCTTCGGACTTCAGGCCGGCGTTGATCACCACCACGTCGCCGCGGACTTCCACGACGGTACCGGTGACGATGGCGCCGGGCTTCAGCTTGGCCAGATTGGCTTGGCTGGCTTCGAACAGTTCGGCAAAAGATTCGGTCATTTGAAATTACTCTAGTGGACACACGGACAGGGCGTTTTCTTCTGGAAAACAGCGACTGCCCACCTGGTTAGTCGGCCCGAACAGCGGCCGGGTGTGGAATGGAAAAACCGCAGCGCGGGAGTGCGCAGCGGAGCCGTTGAAGCTAATCGGTGGAACCTGGATGTTGCGGGTGTTGCGAGAAACCGGCGGCCTTCATGACGATGCCGCCCTGCTGCCCTGCCCTGCGCGCCGCTCAGATCGGCAGCAACTGCAGGACGCGGCCCACCACCTGGTCGATGTCCATCCCGGTGGTGTCGAGGAGGACGGCATCGTCTGCCGGCCTCAGCGGGGCCACCGCGCGTTGGGCATCGCGTGCGTCGCGGGCCATGATCTCGCGCAGCAGGTCGTCGAATATAACGGAAACCCCTTTTTCCTTCAACTGCTTATGCCGGCGCTGGGCGCGCTCCTCGGCACTGGCGGTCAGGAACACCTTGTACGGGGCGTCCGGGAAAATCACCGTGCCCATGTCGCGGCCGTCCGCGACCAGCCCCGGCGGGGTGCGGAAGGCGCGCTGGCGCGGCTGCAGCGCCGCGCCCACCTCGGGCATGGGGGCGATCGCCCAGGCCACCGCGCCGGTGGTCTCCAGGCGCAGCTCGTCGGTGGCGTCGGCGCCATTGATCCGGACCCGCAGGCCGCCGCCGGCGACCTCGTCGAAGTCCACCCGGGTGTCGAAGGTGCAGCGCACCAGCGCGGCGGCGTCGGAAATGTCCAGATTGGCCCAGCTGGCCGCGACCCCGACCGCCCGGTACAGCGCCCCCGAATCCAGGTAGTGCCAGCCCAGGCGGGCAGCGACGATGCGGCTGACGGTGCCTTTGCCGGCCCCGGATGGGCCATCGATGGTCAGGACGGGAGCGGGCTCGTTCATGCGGTTCCTCGGACGGGGGGCGGCGCATTGTAGCGCCGACGCCGGCCCGGCTGGCGCAAGCAGTTGAAACCATGAAGAAAACCAGGCTACAATCGCCGGCTTACTGATCCCGCGCCATGGTTTCGGCCGTGCCGCCCTCCTTCGAATCCACAAGTTTACGCCGAGGTGTGCCATGAAAGTCCTGTCCTCCCTGAAGTCGGCGAAGGCCCGTCACCGCGACTGCAAGGTGGTCCGCCGCCGCGGTAAGGTCTTCGTGATCTGCAAGTCCAACCCCCGTTTCAAGGCGCGTCAGCGCTGATCCGACCCGGTCCGCCCTGCCGCGCCGCGCGCAGCGGCGGCCGGTCGTCGACGAAAGCCGCCTTCGGGCGGTTTTTTGTTGCCGAAGTTTGCTGTAATCGGCGTTCGTCCTCTGGGGAGTACACGTGATGAAGCATCGTCTGTCCGTCCTGCCGCTGCTGGCCGTGTTGGGCCTGGCCGGCGGCGCCTGCGCCGAGACCCTGCTGGTCGAGCGGGTCAAGGAAGAACCGGCCGCGGCGATGCCGACGCGCGGCCTGAGCATGGCCCAGGTGCAGGCGCGCTACGGCGCCCCGCAGCAGAAGCTGGAGCCGCGCGGCGGCCAGAAGCGGCAGTGGCCGACCATCAACCGCTGGGTCTATCCGGCCTTCACCGTGTACTTCGAAAAGCAGAAGGTGGTGGACGTGGTCGCCAACAAGGCCGACGCCAACGAGATCGGACCGAAGCCGGCGATCCGTTAGCGCGCGTCCCTCGCAAGAGCCTGGCTCATGCGAATCCTTCGCAAGCGCCCGCACCTCCACAGGTGCGGGGATCAAATCAAACGCCCGAGCTTCGGCCGGGCAGCAGCTGAGTAGTGGTCGCAATGACTGATCGCCTTCGCCTTCCCGCCGAGTGGGAACCCCAGTCCGCCATCCTGATCGCCTGGCCGCATGCCGGCACCGACTGGGCCGAGCGCCTGGCCGAGGTCGAGGAGACCTACATCGCCCTGGTCGCGGCGATCGTGCGCTTCCAGCGGGTGCTGATCTGCGTGGCCGACGCCGACCTGCAGATCTACGCCGAGGCGCGGCTGCGCTCGGCGCGGGTGGACATGCAGCGGGTGCGCTTCGTCGAGGCCGAGTACGATGACACCTGGCTGCGCGATTCCGGCCCGATCACCCTGGCGCGCGCCGGCGGCGGCTTCCAGCTGCTGGATTTCCGTTTCACCGGCTGGGGCGGCAAGTTCCAGGCCAGCCGCGACGACCAACTGGTGAGCGTGCTGGCCGAGCAGGGCCTGTTCGCCGACAGCGACGTGCGCCGCATCGATTTCGCCCTGGAAGGCGGCGCCATCGACTGCGACGGCGCCGGCACCCTGCTGACCACCTGGCAGTGCCTGCACGAGCGGCATCCGCAGCGCAGCCGCGAATCGCTCGGCCACGACCTGGCCGACTGGCTGGCCCAGCAGCGCGTGCTGTGGCTGGATCACGGCTACCTGGAAGGCGACGACACCGACGCACACATCGACACCCTCGCCCGCTTCGCCGGCACCGACGCGATCGTCTACCAGGCCTGCGACGACGCCGGCGATTCGCACTACGCCGAGCTGCAGGCGATGGGCGCCGAACTGGCCGCGCTGCGCACCGCCGACGGCGCGCCCTATCGCCTGTTCCCGCTGCCGTGGGCGCAGCCGGTGATCGATCAGGGCCGGCGCCTGGCCGCGTCCTACGCCAACTTCCTGATCGTCAACGGCGCGGTGCTGATGCCCGCCTACGGCGACGCGGCCGATGCGCAGGCGCAGGCGGTGATGGCGCAGGCCTTCCCGCAGCACGAGATCGTGCCGATCCCCTGCCGCGCGCTGATCTGGCAGAACGGCAGCCTGCACTGCATCACCATGCAGTTGCCGGCCGGACTGCTGGCGGACTGACCCGCCGCGCCTGCGCCGCACGCCGGCGCAGCGCCGACCACATCCGCGCCGCCGCCATGCGCGGCGCGGGATTCATCTCCCCGGAACCTGCCGCGCGGCCATCCGCGCTACCATGCCGGTTTACCGCGAACTTGATTCCGCAATGACCCGAACCACTCTTTCCGTCGCGCTGATCCAGGAGCGCAACCACGGCGACGCCGCGGCGAACCTGGCAGCGATCGAATCGCGTGTGGCCGAGGCCGCCGCGCAGGGCGCGCAGCTGGTGCTGCTGCAGGAACTGCACAACGGCGCATACTTCTGCCAGCACGAGTCGGTGGACGAATTCGACCTGGCCGAGCCGATTCCCGGCCCCAGCACCGAGCGCCTGGGCGCGCTGGCCAAGCGCCATGGCGTGGTCCTGGTCGGTTCGCTGTTCGAGCGCCGCGCCGCCGGCCTGTACCACAACACCGCGGTGGTGTTCGAGAAGGACGGCAGCCTGCTGGGCAAGTACCGCAAGATGCACATCCCCGACGACCCGGGCTTCTACGAGAAGTTCTACTTCACCCCGGGCGACCTGGGCTTCACCCCGATCCAGACCTCGGTCGGCCGCCTCGGCGTGCTGGTGTGCTGGGACCAGTGGTATCCGGAAGCGGCGCGGCTGATGGCCCTGGCCGGCGCCGAACTGCTGCTGTATCCGACCGCGATCGGCTGGGACCCCAACGACGAACAGGCCGAGCAGGAACGCCAGCGCGATGCCTGGATCCTCAGCCATCGCGGTCACGCCGTGGCCAATGGCGTGCCGGTGCTGAGCTGCAACCGGGTCGGCCACGAGCCCTCGCCGCTGGGCGCGTCGGGCATCCAGTTCTGGGGCAACAGCCACGTGCTCGGCCCGCAGGGCGAGTTCATCGCCGAAGCCGGCGCCGAGCCGACCGTGCTGGTCTGCGACGTGGACCTGCAGCGCAGCGAGCACGTGCGGCGGATCTGGCCGTTCCTGCGCGACCGCCGCATTGATGCCTACGGCGACCTGTTGAAGCGCTACATCGACTGAGCCTCGGCGCCGTGCCGGGTCGTTGCCTGTGCGGCGCCGCTCCCTGCGGCGCAGCACGACCCGGCCGCAGGCGCCCATGCCTGTCGCAGCCGATGCCCTCCCCCCCATGCCCGCTGAGCCCCGGCGCCACCGAGGCGCCCTCCGATGAGTAATGGAATGAACGCACTTTCCCAGGCCGACGGCGACGACGCGCTGTTCGACGGCCAGCCGTACCGCATCGTCGAACGCGACGGCATCCGCTACACCCTGCTCGGCACCGCGCACGTGTCCCTGGCCAGCGTCGCCGCAGTGGAACGGGCGATCGGCAGCGGCCGTTTCGATGCGGTGGCGGTGGAACTGGATCCGCAACGCCTGCAGGCACTGACCGACCCGGACGCGCTGACCAAGCTGGACCTGGTGCAGGTGATCCGCAAGGGCCGCGTGGCGCTGTTCGCCGCCAACCTGGCACTGGCCGCCTACCAGCGGCGCCTGGCCGAGCAACTGGGCATCGAGCCCGGCGCCGAGCTCAAGCGCGCGGTGCTGCTGGCGCGCGAACGGCAGTTGCCGGTGTACCTGGTCGATCGCGAAGTCGGCCTGACCTTCAAGCGCGCCTCCAGCCGGCTCGGCTTCTTCGGCAAGCTGAAGCTGGCCAGCGGCCTGCTCGGCGGCCTGTTCGCCTCCGACGAGGTCGGCGAGGCGGAGATCGAGAAGCTCAAGCAGGGCGACATGCTCGAGGCCAGCTTCGGCGACTTCGCCAGCGAGAGCCCGGCGCTGTACGACACCATCATCGCCGAACGCGACCGCTACATGGCCACGCGCCTGCGCGAGGAACTGGCGCAGCAGCGCGCGCTGCCGCTGGCCGGCAACGCCGAACCGCTGGAGGGCGCGCCGTCGACCGGCGTACGCGAGGTGCTGGCGGTGGTCGGTGCGGGCCATCTGGCCGGCTTGGCGCGGCATCTGCAGGGCGACCAGGACGACCCGGCGACGCTGCGCAAGGCGCTGGAAGAAGTGCAAACCAAAAAGAAGGTGCCGTGGATCACCCTGACCCTGACCGCGCTGGTGCTGGGCGGCGTGGCCTGGGGCTACTGGCACGGCGGCTTCGCGCTGGGCACCGACCTGCTGCTGCAGTGGGTGCTGTTCACCGGCGGCCTGGCCGGGCTGGGCTGCATCCTGGCCGGCGGCCATCCGCTGAGCGTGATCGCCGGCGCCATTGCCGCGCCGCTGAAGCCGTTCCGCCCGGGCGTGCCGGCCGGGGCGTTCAGCGCCCTGGTCGAAGTGCACATGCGCAAGCCGGCCTATGGCGACTTCCTGGCCCTGCGCGACGACGCGCAGAACCTGCGCGGCTGGTACCGCAACCGCGTCTCGCGGGTGGTGCTGACCTTCCTGCTGACCAACCTGGGCAGCATGCTCGGCGTGTGGCTGGCCGGCTTCCGCATCTTCGGCAAGCTGGCCGGTTGAGGAACCAGGCGCGCCGGCGGCCAACGTCGCCGCGCACGTTTCGTCCGTGTGGGAGGGGCTTCAGCCCCGACGCTTCAGCGGCACGGCGTCGGGGCTGAAGCCCCTCCCACAGTTGGTTCTCGCGTGGGCATGTCGGCCACGCTCAGGGCGCCAGTTGCGCGGCCACGGCACGCTGCCCACGCGCGCGCCGCACCAACTGCGCCACGCCGTTGCTGAGATCGTCGAGGATCGCGTAGATGGTCGGCAGGAACAGCAGGCTGACCACGGTCGAGAACGCCAGGCCACCGGCGATCGCGCGCGCCATCGGGTAATAGGCCGGGCCATCACCGAACATCTGCGTGGTGGTCAGTGAGATCGGCACCATCGCCAGGATCGCCGTGCCCATGGTCATCATGATCGGCCGCAGGCGCTCGCGCGATCCTTCGATCAGCGCCTCGGTGCGACCCAGGCCGCGCCGGCGCAGATTGTTGATGTGCTCGATCATCACGATGCCGTTGTTCACCACCACGCCCATCAGCACCAGGATGCCGATGAAGGCCATGATCCCGAAGCTGGTGCCGGTGATCCAGAACAGCCAGAACACACCGAACACCGAGAACAGCACGCCGCTCATGATCGCCGCCGGGAACAGCAGCGATTCGAACACCGCGGCCATCACCACGTAGATCATCAGCAGCGCGATCAGCAGGTTGAACAGCATCTGCTTGCTGGCCTGGTCGTCGTCCTGGCCGTCCGCGCCGTCGAAGCTGTAGCGATAGCCGACCGGGAAGTCGACCGCCTTGAGGGTGTCCTCGATCGCCTGCTTGGCTTCCGGCGCGGTGACCTTGGCGCCGAGATTGGCGGTGATGGTCAGCGTGGTCTGGCGGTTGGTCCTGGCGATCTGGGTCGCGGCGGCGCGCGGTTGCGTCTCGACCAGGCTCAGCAACGGCACGCTGCGCCCGTCCTGGGTGCGCACGTTGAAGCTGTCCAGGTCTTCCGGCGAGGTCTGCTCGGCGCCGGCGAAACGCACCCACACCGGCACCTCGTTGTCGCCGTGGCGGAACTCGCGCAGCGACGCGCCGCGCAGCGCCAGGCCGACGAAGCTGGCGACCTGCTCGGCGCTGAAGCCGAACGCGGCGGCGCGCTCGCGGTCCACCCGCACCGCCAGTTCGGTGCTGCGGTCGCCGCTGTCCACGCGCACGTCGCGCAGTTCCTTGCGTCGCGCCAGCACCGGCACCACGTCGTCGGCGAGCGCGCGCAGCGCCTCGGTGGAATCGCCGACCAGTTGCACCTGCACGGTCTGCCCGCCGCCGTTGCCGCCATCGCCGCCGTTGCTGTTGCCGACGTGGAAATCCACCCGTGCCGAGCGCGGCAGTTCCTTGCGGATGCGCTCCATCAGGGCCGGCAGGTCGCGGACCTGCTTCAGGTCCACGGTCAGCGTGGTGCTGCTGCCCTCCTCCTCGCTGAACCAGGAATACACCTGGGTCACGTGGTACTGCGCGCGCCGCGCATCGATGAAGCGCTCGAGCCGGCTCACTTCCTCGGCCATCTGCTCACGCGTGTAGGCGCCCTTCCACTGGTAGCCGATGAAGACCTGCTCGCCGCCGTCGCCGCCGAACATGTCCTTCTTGGTCTGCATCATCGGGATCACGCTCAGCGCGCTGATCAGCACGATCGCGCTGACGCTCCAGCCGCGGTGCGCCAGCGACCAGGCCAGCACCCGCGCGTAGCGGCGCTGCAGGCGCGGGATCAGCCCGTGCGGGGAATGCACCAGCGCCGGGGTGCGCATGCGCGCCGACAGCATCGGGATAAGGCTCACCGCCACCAGCCACGACGCCAGCAGCGACACCGAGATGGTGATGGCGATCTGCGACATGAAGATGCTGATGTTGTTGGTCTCGCCGAACAGGTTCGGCACGAACACGATGCAGTGGCACAGGGTGCCGGCCGACAGCGCGATGGCGACGTTGCGGGTGCCGACGATGGAGGCGCGCTGCGGCTGGTCCGGCATGCGCTCGCGCTCCTGGTAGATGCTCTCCACCACCACCACGGCGTTGTCCACCAGCATGCCGACCGCCAGCAACAGGCCCATCATGGTCAGGATGTTGAGGGTGACCCCGGCGAAGTACATGAAGCCCAGGGTGATGGCGAAGCAGATCGGGATGGCCAGGGTCACCATCAGCGTCGACGGCCAATGGCGCAGGAAGAAGAACAGCACCGTCACCGACAGCAGCAGGCCGACCGCACCGGCTTCGGCCAGTTCCGCCAGCGACGAGGTCACCGCCTTGCCCTGGTTGTCGATGACCTTGATCTGCACGTCGCTCAGCGCCGGCTGCTTGCGGATCTGCTCGACCTCGGCCAGCACCGCGCGCGAGACCTCCACCAGGTTGGCGCTGCGCTCCTTGAACACGTCCAGACCCACCGCCGGGCGCCCGTCCAGGCGCCGGCCGTAGCTCATCCGGGTCGGTTTCAGCCGCACCTCGGCGATGTCGCCCAGGCGCAGGCCCTTGCCGTCGATGACCAGATCGCGCAGCTCCTGCAGGTCGCGCAGTTCGCCGATCGGCTGCACGCGCAGGCGCTGGCCGTTGTCGTCGATCTGCCCGGCCGACAGCGAGAAGTTGAGCTTGCCCAGGCGCTCGCTGAGCTCGTTGAGGCTGAGGTTGTGCGCGCTCAGCCGGTCCGGGGCGATGGCGATCTCGACCTCGTTCGGCGGCGCCCCGGACACCGACACCTTGGCGACCCCGGGAATGCGCTCCAGGCGACGCTTGAACTCGCGATCGAGCATGTCGTAGGCGCCGGTCAGGTCGGCCGCGCCGGCCAGGCGCACCTTCAGTACCGGCTGGTCGCTGCTGGACCACTTGAACACGTTGTAGCGCCGCAGGTCGGCCGGCAAATCGGCGCGGATCGCATCGATGCGCTCGCGCGCATCCGAGGCGGCGATGGCGATGTCGCGGTCCCAGTCGGAGAACTCGATGAAGATGTTGGCGCCGTCGGCGGTGGCGGTCGAGCGCATGCGCTTGATCCCGGTCATCGTCGCCAGCGCTTCCTCGGTCGGCCGCACCAGGTTGCGCTCGACCTCGTCCGGGGTCGAGCCGGTGTACGGCAACTGCACGAACAGGAACGGCGCGGAGATGTCCGGCAAGGCCTCCAGCGGCAGGCGGAAGGCGGCGATCAGCCCGACCACCACCAGCGACACGAAGCACATGATGGTGGTGACCGGACGGCGGATGCTGAACTCGGCGACGCTCATGCCGGGGCGCCCTCGCCGTCCTGCAGGCGCTGCTCGCCGTTTTCACGTTGCCGCGCACGCCGCCCGCGCTCGGCGTAGTACGCGTCGGCGCGGCGGTCCAGGCGGTCGTAGACCACCGGGATCACCAGCAGGGTCAGCAGCGTGGACACCAACAGCCCGCCGATCACGGTGATCGCCATCGGCGCACGCACCTCGGCGCCCTCGCCGCTGGCGATCGCCAGCGGCAGGAAGCCGAACAGCGTGCACAGGGTGGTCATCACGATCGGCCGCAGCCGCGAGCGTGCGCCTTCGATCAGGGCCGCGCGCTTGGCCACGCCCTCCTCGCGCAACTGGTTGACCTTGTCGATCAGGATGATCGCGTTCTTGGTCACCAGGCCCACCAGCAGGATCAGGCCGATGAACACCACCACCGAGACCGGCTTGCCGGTCAGCAGCAGCGCCAGCACCGCGCCGACCAGCGCCAGCGGGATGGTGAACAGGATGACGAACGGGTGCAGCAGCGACTCGAACTGCGAGGCCATCACCAGGTACACCAGGAACACCGCCAGGCCGAACGCGAACAGCAGCGAGCGCGCCGACTGCGCCAGTTCCTCGCCCTGGCCGCCGATGTGCATGCCGACGCCGGCGCCGAGCGGATCGCGCGCCACCATCTCGCCCACCTCGCGCACCGCCCCGCCCAGGTCGATGTTGCGCAGGTTGGCCGAGACGATCGCCACGCGGATCTGGTCGGCGCGGTGGATCTCGCTGGGGCCGGTGGTGGCCACCACGTCGGCGACCGCGTCCAGAGTCACCGGCCGGCTGCTGCCGGGATTGACGATCAAGCGGCGGATGCTGTCGACGCTGGCGCGGTCGCTCTGCTGCGCGCGCACCAGCACGTC
>JBEVKG010000094.1:0-18982 GCA_040509765.1 Xanthomonas sp. | reverse complement strand
TCCGTCGCTGTCGTTGCTGGGATCCTGCGCTCGATGGAAGGGCGCGGCGAGGTTCGCCGCGAGGGCAGTCGCACCAACAGCCGGCAGGCGCGTCAGGAGCCGCTGTGGCGCGACCGGTGCGACGCGACGATCCGCATGCCCGCTGCGCCGGGTCACGTTGCCCAGCCGCAGCAGGCCGCGCCGCCGCCAGCTCGCAATCCGCCGCCGCCGCAGGGCGGGCTGACCCAGGCGCAGCGGATGGCGCTGCTGCAGGCCGAGTTCGACGACATGCAGGCGCGGATGGTGCGCGAGTGGGAGTCGTTCCGGTCGCGCGCGGCACGGGTCATCGGCCTGGCCGGGGAACTGTCCGCGTGAGCACGAGCAAGCGGGCGCTCCGCTACAACAGCGAGGCGGACATGCCGGAGGGCATGCGCAAGCTGCTGCAGGCGAGCCAGCAGCGCGCAGCAGTGCCGGCGCTGCGGCCGGAAGAGGTCGAGGCGGAGGCGGCGCCGCGGCGGAACAAGTACGGCAACGTGGCTACGACGGTGGACGGCATCCGCTTCGACAGCAAGCGGGAGGCCCGCTACTACGAAGACCTCAAGCGGCGGCAGGCCGCCGGTGAAGTGCACTACTGGCTGCGCCAGGTGCCGCTCCACCTGCCGGGCGGCACGCGCTACGTCCTGGACTTCCTGGTGTTCCTGCACAGCGGCGCAGTGCAGTTCGTCGACGTGAAGGGCCGCGAGACCGCCATGTTCCGCATGAAAAAGCGCGAGGTCGAGCACCATTACCCGATTCAGGTCCTGCTGGCATGAGCGCACAGCCGTCGGCCCAGATGGACTGGATCAAGGACGCGGATGGTCGCTACATCCGCACGCCGGATGACCGGTTCTACATCAGCAAGGGGACATGCCGCGGCGAGCCGGTCTACACGCTCGCCGATGGCGACACGTTGGTCTGCAGCGAGCGCGGCGATGGCGCGCTGCAGCGTTGCAAAGACCGTGCGGCACGGCTTGCCGCTACCAAGCAGCCGCGGCGGACTTCCCGCTTCGCGAGCGCCGCATAACTCTGGAGCCAGTCATGAACACGAAGAGCCGGATCAAGAAAGAGCGCATCTACGCAACGCGCGTCAACGGCAAGCTGATCGCCTACACGCGTCACCACAGTGCCCGGCAGGCGCAGGCACTGGTGTTGCAGAACAAGGTCGAAACGGAGGAGGCGTCGATCGACGACCTGATGCGCATCGGCGCGGAAGGGGTTGAGGTCGGTGGCCTGACGCCGGACATCGATCCGAACCAGCAGCCCCTGCCGCTCTGAGTCGCCACGCATGACGAAGCGCGACGCCATACGCCTGCTGCACGCAGAGCGCTGCAGCGTGGAAGAGATCCGGATCGCTGTCGGGTGCTCGCGGCAGTACGTCGTCGAGTGCCTGGCGCTGACCGACTATCCGCGGCTGCGGCCTGGGTTCGCGCGCGGCAGCCGGCCGCGGCGCGCAGTCCTAGTTCCTGGTAGCAGCGGCTGTGCGCCGCTTTCTCCAGGTGTTGAACCTGTGTCGAGCGCGATGGATCGGGCCCCCATACCTGAACTCCCCGAGCTTCATTGCTTGCTCCATGTGGGGCTCCATAGCATCTATGAGCTCGCGAGCCTCGACGCGGAATTTCTCCCATGCTTCGTCGGTGAAGTTGTGGGGCGGTGTGATTCTGCGGTGAAGTTCGTTCATGGCTGCCACCTGCCGGCGAAGCCCCTTCACCGAGTACAGCAGAGCGCCTTCGGGGAGCTCGTGAGCCGGAATTGCATCAAGCGCAGCCGTCAAGTGGGTCAGCTCTTCATCGGGCCGACCAACACCGCGGGCCAATCGCCGGAACGCGATGCCGTCGGAGATGAGGTACATCCGCTTCGTGGCCTCGAACATCAGAGCCACAACTGCGTAGAACCGGTCTTTCTTTTCCAGTCGAGCGGTTCTATTCGGCAACCAGGCGGCCGCGATGATGCCGACGCCGGAGAGGAGCGCTTGCGCCCACGCCGCCCAGATCTCCGACTTGAGGCAGGGCGCATTGATGAGCCAGGGGCAGAACAGGGGGTCGGCCATGTCGATCCTTCGGGCTGGGTGCAGGCATCGTGCGGCGGCGCCTACGCTGACGCAAGCGGTCGCAGCCTGGGGCTGGCAGCATGATAGGCACCAGCACCGGGACGCCGACCAAGGCCGAGGCCGCCCGCATCGTGGCGGCAAAGGAAGGCCCGTGCATGGCCTGCCTGCGGCTGGCCGCCGACGGGCTGCTGCTGCCGCGGGAGGTGGTGATCGGCTGCGACTACAACCACGCCAAGAGCGGCAACATCCGCCGCGGCCACATGTACGGGTATGCCCTATGCACGTGGCACCACCGCCGGCACCCGCGAGAGGGTGTGTCGATGGCCGGGATGCGTGAGCGCTACGGCCCGAGCCTGATGGACGGCTCGCGGCTATTCCACGAGACCTACGGGACGGACGACGAACTGATCGAGCAGCAGACCTACGTGCTGGAGCACGAGACGGCATGAGCACGCTGGAAGAAGACCTGAAGCCATTTCAGACGGTGGACCTGGCCGCGGAGGTGGCGCGCCGGCTGGGCGCCGAGCCGCTGCCGGCGCCGACGCCGCGGGCCGCACCAGCCAAGAAGGCCACCAAGGAATTCAAGAAGCGGTCGGAATGGGCCAGGGACAAGATCGCTCATCTGGAGGGCAGTCTCGCAAAGGTGGAAGCCGAGTACGCCACGGCCGACGGGATGCGGCGCAAGCAGACCGCGATCGCCACGATCACGGCCGAGATCCAGAAGTTTCGAAGAATCGCCACTGCGGCGGAACGCAAAGGGGAGTAGTGATGGCAGAGGACGAATGGGATGCGCTGGAGCTGCTGGCGCGCATGCTTGTGGGCGGCGGGTACCGGGTGCCGGTGGCAGGCCGCGGCACGAAAGGCACCCTGAGCAGCGGGGACATCGCAGGCGCCTTGGCCATGATGGGAGACCCGCTAGAGAAAGCGACCGTGTTGGCAGTTGGCACCCGCGCGGATGCGGCAGAGGTGGCACGGTTGGCCTTTCGTTCCTACCGGCGAGTCGCCGGCAGCGTCCTGATGCAGCGGCCGCGCTCCCTGAAACTGAGCGACCCGGCAGATAGGTGGAGACTGAGGCTCGTCATCTATGACGCGGCCTCTGAACTAGTGTGGCCGGAAAAGCGTCGCTCCTACGCGGAGCGTGCGCGGGCCGCAAAGATGCGCAAAGCGGTGTACATTCAGGTGCACAAGTGCGCTACGTCCGTCATGCAGTCGGCGCTTGCCGGCGGCAGGAAGTCGTTTGCGCGAGCAGTGTTCGCGAATGGATAGCCGGGGGAAGACCAGATGGAATGCTGGGCATTGGAATTTGATTGGCTGAAGATCGGCGCTGTCCTGCAGGGCGTCGGCGGAATCATGCAGGGTCTCGGGGCCGGCTTGCTGGTGTGGATTACGTGGCGCGGTGTTTCCGCGTGGCGCGAGGAGCTTCGTTCAAAGCGCAAGCAAGAGCTGGCGGAGGAGGCGTTGTCGGTTATCTACAGGGTCGTTGACGGTGTCCATCACATGCGAAGCGCCTTCGTTAGCGCTGGCGAAATGAACGCCGTGCCGCGCCCGGAGAACATCTCTGACGATGACTTCGATATGCTAAAGATGTACTTGGCGGTGCAGCGTCGTTTCGCGCAGCATGAGAAGGCACACGGGGATCTTCTGGCAATTCGCTACAGGGTAGCTGCTGTGTTCGGCGCTGAGACGAGGAAGCAGATCGAAGCGTTGCTGACAGTCGTGCGCGAAGTCCAGAGCGCCACAGGACCGGGCTACCATGCAGAGCGCGAGCTCAAGCAATGGCAGGATTGGCGACCCCTAGCGGGCAAGCCGGATCGTGCCCATATTGCCGACCAGATTGCTTCGGCCCAGGCGCGATGGGATAAGCAGAATCGTGTCCTCTTTGCGATCGATGATGAAAAAGACGAGATCGCCAACAGAATGAACGTAGCCGTCTCTGAGCTGGAGCGGCAGTTGGTACCGTCCGCCCAGCTTGCCCGATAGAGCAATCGCACTTTCCTCATGAGGAAATATTTCTCCTCATGAGGAAGTAATTTGCCTCGGGAACCACGAAGGCCGTACCGTACCAAGAATGGGCGATACAGTGCGCTGAAGGCATCTGAGCCCCAATCGAACACCAGCAAAGCCCCGCCAAACAGCGGGGCTTTCGCGTTTCTGGAGGCAGCATGGCTTTCATCTCTCCCGAGCAGGCCGGCGGCCGCAACGTCTTGGCCTTCTTGGATATGCTGGCGTGGTCGGAAGGCACCGACAACGGCAAGCAGCCCACCGCGGACCATGGCTACGACGTGCTGGTCGGTGGTGGTCTGTTCCGGAGCTATGCGGATCACCCACGTGTGTTGGTGGACCTGCCGAAGCTGGGCATTAAGTCCACCGCGGCGGGGCGCTACCAGCTGCTGCAGCGCTACTACGTCGCCTACAGCAAGTCGCTCGGCCTGCGCGACTTCTCGCCGCTGAGCCAAGACCTCATCGCCCTGCAGCAGATCAAGGAGCGCGGCGCGCTGAAGCTGATCCAGGCCGGCAACATCAAGTCGGCGATCGCCAAGGTGTCGAACATCTGGGCGAGCCTGCCGGGCGCTGGCTACGGCCAGCACGAGCATTCGGTCGACGACCTGCTGGCGGCGTACAAGCGCGCCGGCGGCGCGGTGGCCTGACGTGCCACGCATCACGATGGCCCAGGCCGCTGCGGCGGTGCCGGTGGTCGCTGGCATTGCGGCCATGGCCGACAACTGGCCGGCGGTGAAGCTGTTCCTTGTCGATGTTGGCGAGTACATGACCACGCCGCTGGCGGAAGCTATGTGGCAGAGCATGCTGATCAGCGTATGCGTCGGCCTGGTGCTGCCGCACCTGCCGGAGCAGATCGGCATGCGCGCGGCGTGGTCAGGCGGCAAGACCAAGGCGCGGATTCGGTTCTGGAGCTGCCTGCTCGCGATTGCCATGTGCTGGGCGCGCGTGCCGACGCCGCGAGGCATGTGGTACGCACTGACCTGCGGCCTCGCGGCCATGGGGCTGTGGACCACCGCTGCCGGCTGGATCTATCGCGTCTGGCCTTGTGCCAGGCCGGAATCGCTGAAGCCGAACCCGGCCGACGCCCAGGAACAGGGAGGCGGCGATGGCCCGCGCGCGTAGCCACAAGGAAGCGATCAAGGGGCTGCAGCAGGCGCTGGCGCTGATCGACACCCGTAACGCTCGGCCCACCGCCGGCCTGCTGGACTCGCTGCGCTCGATGGTGTCCGACGCCGTCGAGATCCTGAAGGAGCCGGACCCCACCACGCGCAGCGCCCTGTTGGCCGTGGCGATGCTGGTAGAGAGCACCGAGGTCATCCAGGCCACGCGGAACGGCAAGAAGATCACCCGGATCTCGATCACCGACCAATGGGCCTACACCTGGGCGATGAACCGGATCCACGAACTGGCGGCCGGCAAGTAGCTGGCCAGAAGAAGCAATGACCGTGAACCGCATCCTGTTCCTCCTCGCCGCCGTCCTGCTGTGGTCAGCCGCCATGTTCGGCGCCGGTTGGGTCTGGCGTGGTGACCGCGCCCAGGGCGCGACCGCGACCCGCGACGCCGACGATGCGAAGGCCGAGGCCGCCGCGCAGGCCGACGCTCGCCAGGTCGAGCACACCCAGGGCCAGGCGATGGCCGACATCGGAGCGAAGCATGAAGAAGACCGTGCGGCGGCCGAGGCCGTCCCTGCTGCTGTTGTGGCTGACCTGCGCACTGGCAATCTCCAGTTGCGCGACGACCTCGCCACCTGCCAGACCCAGCGTCTGTCCGACGCCGCCGCCGGCGCCGCCCAACGTGATGCGCCCGCCCAATTACGAGAAGAGGTTGCGGGAGATCTTGTTCGTCTCGCCCGCGACGCCGACGACCAAGTCCGAGCCGCCCAGGCCGTGATCCAGGCGGATCGGGCGGGGTCGGCTTCTTCGGGAACAGTCGATCGATGACCCATAGCGCTATGCGGATCAGTTGAAGCACGGTGTTCAGAGTTTCTGTTTGGTCATGCATGTTGGTGCTGCTCTCCGGTTGAGTGAATGCCAGTCTGAGAGGGCTGCGGGAGCAATCAACGGTGTTCGTTCAGGAGCGCGCGCTTGGGTCTCAACGTGGCCGAGCAAGGTTCTCGATTGGCCTGGCGACGCGCCACTTGCGGAACTTCCGCCCCGTAATTCCCTATCCCTTGGGCCACGAAATTTGGCCCCGCCCCCGGTGAGGACTCTCGGCCGGGAGGCGAGGACGATCCACTTCCGGGATTTCCGCCCTGAGCGGGTGGCTTGAACTGCCTAAGAGGGAGCGTGCGAATGGGTCGGCTCAGCACGGTACCGAGCAGGCTGAAGCAGGTTGAGAGCCGCCTAGCAACGATCAACACAGACAGCTGGCGGGCTGGGAAGCAGAGCAGCACCGCTCGCGGCTACGACTATAGGTGGCAGCAGTACCGCAAGCGCTACCTACTGGCGCATCCGCTGTGCGTGATGTGCGATGCGGCTGGGCGCGTCGAGGCTTCGAGCGTCGTCGACCACGTGGTCCCGCATCGGGGCGACAAGCGACTGTTCTGGGATCCGACGAATCACCAAGCGCTGTGCAAGGGCTGTCACGACGGAGCGAAGCAGCGAGCGGAGCGCGAAACCTGAACGACGAGGCTGAACGGGCGCGGCGGGGCCGAGCGATGGGCGGCTCGCAGGGGTGGGGGTGGTCGAAAGTCGGCCGTCGCGTCGCAGCCTAGACCGGTCCCCCTCCCACGCGCAGAAAAAATTCCCCTTTTGGAGAGGAAATCAGCAAATGGCTGGGGTGAAAGGCAAGAGCGGCGGCCCGCGTAAAAACGCTGGTGGCGCAAGGCCTGGCGCCGGTCGGAAGCCGAAAGCGGCACCACCGCCGACCCCTCCGAAATCAGCAAATGGCAGGGCCAAGGCAAAGCCGAAAGCGGCATCGGCGGTCGAAGTGAAGCTGGAATCGCAACCGCATGGCGGTGCACTGAAGCGGTCGAAGGATCAGCCGGTAGTCCAGGAGCCGACGGACATGCTGACCCTCCTGCAGAACATTGCCCTGGGCCGGACGAACGCGAGTGCCATCCAGGTGAAGGCGGCGGTGGCAGCGGTCCAGTACACCCACGCCAAGAAGGGCGATGCGGGCAAGAAGGAAGAGCGGCAGAAGGCAGCCGAGAAGGTGGGCGGCCGGTTCGCGGCGACGCCGCCGCCGCGTCCACGGATGAATTGAGGTGACCCCGGCTTACTCCACCGCCTGCCCGGACTGGGCGGCGCGATTGCGCGCGGGTGCTTCGATCATCCCGGGGCCGATCTTTCCGGAGCGCGCCGCCGAAGCCCTGGCTGTGTTCCGGGAGCTGCGCATCGTGGACGCGCCGGGCAGCCCGACGTTCGGCGAGGCGTGCGAGCAGTGGGTGTTCGACTTCGTGGCGGCCATCTTCGGCGCCTACGACGCGGAGACCGGCCGGCGCCTCATTCGGGAGGTGCTGATGCTCATCCCGAAGAAGAACAGCAAGTCCACGCTGGCGGCCGGGATCATGGTCACGGCGATGATCCTAAACTGGCGCATGTCGGCGGAGATGATCATCCTGGCGCCGACGATCAAGATCGCGAACAACGCCTTCGCGCCGGCGCGCGACATGATCAAGGCCGACGACGAGTTGGTCGAGCTGTTCCAGGTGCAGGACCACATCCGGACGATCACGCACCGGCTGACGAAGGCGACCTTGACCGTGCTGGCAGCGGACAGCGACACGGTCGGCGGCAATAAGGCCAGCTGGGTGCTGATCGACGAGGAATGGCTCTTCGGCAAGAAGGCGAACACGGAGGCCATGTTTCGCGAGGCCACCGGCGGCCTGACGTCGCGCCCGGAAGGGATCGTAATCAAGCTCAGTACCCAGTCCGACGAGCCGCCGGCGGGCGTGTTCAAGGCGGATCTCCAGCGGATGCGGTCAATTCGCGACGGAGTGATCGTCGATGCGACGTCTCTGCCGGTGCTCTACGAGCACCCGCCGGAGATGATCGCGTCGGGCGAACACCTGAAGCTGGAGAACCTGAAGCTCGTCAACCCGAACTTCGGCGTTTCGGTCGATGAGGAGTACCTGCGGCGGGAGTACACCAAGGCGGACCAGGAGGGAGAGCACGCGCTCCGCGGCTTCCTGGCCAAGCACGGAAACGTGGAGGTTGGCCAGAACCTGCGGTCGGATCGTTGGGCTGGTGCTGACTTCTGGCAGGCCCGCGCCGGCGCGGCGCTGTCGTTGGAGGACTTGATCGAGCGCTGCGAGGTTGTGACGGTCGGCATTGACGGCGGCGGTCTCGACGATCTTCTGGGCCTGGCCGCGGTCGGCCGCGAGCGGAACAGTCGCCGCTGGCTGGCATGGTTCCACGCCTGGGCGCATGAAATCGTGCTGGAGCGCCGCAAGGACGTGGTCTCCCACCTGCGCGACTTCCAGCGCGACGGAAACCTGACCATCGTCGAGCTACCCGGCTTGGACGTCCAGCAGGTCGCCGACGCGATCTGCCAGATCAAGGATGCGGGACTGCTGCCGGAGCAGCACGCCATCGGCGTGGACCCGGCTGGGATCGGCGCGATCGTCGATGAACTGACGGCGGAAGACCGCGGCGTCGACATCGGTCAGATCGTGGCGGTGTCTCAGGGCTGGAAGCTCAACGGCGCGATCAAGACCACGGAGCGCGCCCTGGCCGGCGGCAGCCTGACCCATGGGGGCCAGTCGCTGATGGCGTGGTGCGTTGGCAACGCGAAGGTGGTGCCTGTCGGCAACGCGATCACGATCACCAAGCAGGTCAGCGGCTCCGCAAAGATCGACCCCCTGATGGCGCTGTTCAACGCGGTGTCCCTGATGGCCCTGAACCCTGTTGCGCGGCGGACCTCGGTGTACGAGGAGCGCGGCTTTCGTTACCTCTGAGGGATTCCATGTCTCGTTTCGATGCAGCCTCGCTGCAAGCGCTGGACGCGATCTGGCGCGGCGAGGCCGCGCCGAGCAGGCCGCGTGCCAGCGCCGAGTCGCAGAGCTTCAACGGCTTGGACGATCCGCGCCTCCTGGAGTTCATCCGCACCGGGTCCGCCGAGCAGTCGGGCGGCGAGCAACTGCGCAACATGGCCGTCCTGCGCTGCGTGTCGTTGATCTGCGGGACGATCGGCATGCTGCCGATCAGCCTCATCGACGACGGCCCGGAGAAGCGCGTTGCCGCCGAGCATCCCGCGCACCGGCTGCTGAAGGTGAAGCCCAACCCGTTCCAGACACCGCTAGAGTTCAAGCGGCAGATGGAGCTGGCGCTGCTGCGGCATGGCAACGCCTATGGCCGGATCGTCTGGTCCGCGGGCCGGCCGATCGCGGTTATCCCGCTCGACAGCACGGCCATGGACCCGAGCCTGGGCGATGGCTGGAGGATGGTCTATCGCTACAGCTCCAAGAATCGCGGCGAGGTGGTGCTGCGGCAGGAAGAGGTTTTTCACCTGCGCGACCTGTCAGCCGACGGGGTCACCGGCTTGTCCAGGATGCGACTGGCAGATCGGGCGATTCGACTGGCTCTTGACGCGGAGCAAGCCGCTTCCCGGTTGTTCAACACCGGCAACATGGCTGGCGGCGCGATCGAGGTGCCGAACGCCCTGAGCGACACGGCATACGACCGCATGCGCGCCAGCCTGGACACCGAATTCGCCGGCGTCAGGAGCAATCAACGCTGGATGATCGCGGAAGAGGGCGCCAAGGCGCACCAGTTCGGCAGCAACGCTCGCGATGCCCAGCAGACCGAGAACCGCAACATGCAGGTTGAGGAAGCGGCGCGCGCATTCGGCGTGCCACGCCCGCTCCTGATGATGGACGACACGAGCTGGGGCTCGGGCATCGAGCAGCTGGGCATCTTTTTCCTGCAGTACACGATGCTGGAGCGCTTCACCAACTGGGAGCAGGCCGCTGCGCGCTCGTTCCTGACCGATTCGGAGCTGGATCGCTACCAGTTCAAGTACAACGTGCGCGCGCTCATGCGCGGCACCCTGAAAGACCAGGCCGAATTCTTCGCCAAGGCGCTCGGCGCCGGCGGCCAATCGCCGTGGCACACCCAGAACGAGGTGCGCGACCTCTTGGACTACCCCGAGTCGACGCAGCCCGGCGCCGACGACCTGCGAAACCCCATGACCCAGAAGGGACCGAGCAATGAGCCTCCGCAAGCTGCCTGAGATTCGCGCCGACCACCGCCTGGGCGCGGCGCAGTTCGACATGCGTCCCGACGCGCTGGAACGGTGGGAGCCGGAGGTGCGGGCTGCTGGCGGCTCCGACACCGCGATCTCGATCTACGACGCCATCGGTGACAACTGGGAAGGGACGGGGGTCACCGCGAAGCGGATCAGCGCCGCTCTGCGCTCGATCGGTCAGCAGGATGTCGTCGTGAACGTCAATTCACCGGGTGGTGACTTCTTCGAGGGGGTCGCGATCTATAACCTGCTGCGCGAGCACAAGGCCAAGGTTACCGTGCAGGTGATGGGCCTGGCCGCGTCCGCCGCGTCGGTCATCGCCATGGCGGGTGACGAGATCCTGATGGGCGACGGCGCGTTCCTGATGATCCACAACGCGTGGGCAGTGGCGATCGGCAACCGCCACGACATGGCCGACGCCGCCTCGCGGCTGGAGCCTTTCGACGCGGCGATGGCGCGCGTCTACGCCGATCGCGCGGGCATTCCGGTGGCCGAGGCCGCCCGCATGATGGATCAAGAGACCTGGATCGGCGCGAGCGACGCCGTCGAAGGTGGTTTCGCCGATGGCCTGCTCGCCGGCGAGTCCGTCGTGAAAGACGGCAAGGCTGCCGGCGGCCGCAAGGCACTCGCGCTGGTTGAGGCCGCGATGGCCCAGGCCGGCCACTCGCGCTCCATGCGCCGCGACACCCTGAAGTCCCTTTTTTCCGGCACGCCGAGCGCTGCCGGAGCCGCCACGCCGCGCGCTGGCTCCGAAGACGCAGCCCTGCTGCAGACCCTGCTGAAAACCATCACCACGAGGTAATACAGATGAACGCGATGAAGAACAGCTGCGTCCCGCGCGGCTTGATGGCCGTGCGCGCCGATGGCGGTAACCCGACCGAAGTGAAGGCCCTGGTCGAGGCCCTGAACAAGGCGTTCGACGAGTTCAAGGCCGAGCACAACAAGCAGCTCGACGAGATCAAGAAGGGCAACGCCGATGCCCTGCAGGCGCTGAAGGTCGACAACATCAACGCCGACATCAGCCGGCTGCAGAAGGCGGTAGACGATGCCAACATGCAGTTGGCGTCGGCACAGGTGGGCGGCGGTGCCGCGGAGAAGGTCAAGGATCGCGAGTACAGCGACGCCTTCCGCGCCCACTTCAAGAAGGGCGACGTGCAGGCCGCGCTGAACAAGGGTGCTGCGCAGGACGGCGGCTATCTGGCGCCGGTCGAGTGGGACCGCACCATCACCGACAAGCTGGTGCTGGTTTCGCCGATGCGGCAGTTGGCCACCGTCCAGTCCGTGGGCGGCGCCGGCCTGACCAAGCTCTTCAACATGGGCGGGACGGCGTCCGGCTGGGTCGGCGAGACCGACCCGCGGCCGCAGACCGCGACCGGCCAGTTCGCGTCGCTGGCCTTCGGCTGGGGCGAGATCTACGCCAATCCGGCGGCCACCCAGCAGCTGCTGGATGATGCCGAGATCAACCTGGAAGCGTGGCTGGCCGGCGAGGTCGAGACCGAGTTCTCCAGGCAGGAGGGCCTGGCCTTCGTCTCGGGTGATGGCGTCAACAAGCCGTTCGGCATCCTGACCTACGTCACCGGCGGGGCGAATGCTGCCAAGCACCCGTTCGGCGCCATCACCGCGGTCAACAGCGGCGCCGCCGCGGCCATCACGTCGGACGGCGTGCTGGATCTGATCTACGACCTGCCGTCGGCCTTCACCGGCAATGCGCGATTCGCGTCGAACCGGAAGACGCAGGGAGTGGTGCGCAAGCTGAAGGACGGGGAGGGCAACTACCTGTGGCAGCCGTCCTACGTGGCAGGCCAGCCCGCAACGCTGGCTGGCTTCCCGGTGGCCGAGGTGCCGGATATGCCCGACGTGGCGGCCAACTCGGTCCCGATCCTGTTCGGCGACTTCGCACGCACGTACACGGTGTTCGACCGCATGGGCGTGCGCGTTCTGCGCGACCCGTACACCGCCAAGCCCTACGTCCTGTTCTACACGACCAAGCGCGTGGGCGGCGGCGTGCACAACCCGCAGCCGATGCGGGCGCTGAAGGTCGCGGCCGCCGCGTAACCGCGGCGAGCGTTGTGGGTGGCCGGCGCAAGCCGGCCACCGGTTCTTCCTTCCTGACCAAGGTGCAACATGTCCAAGCTCATCAAGCCTTTCCGGGGCGTCCCGGATGGCCAGATCTACCCCGTGGAGTTCGCCGCCGGCGACGAGTGCCCGCCCGAGTTGGAGGCCGGAGCGCTGGAGGTTGGCGCGATCGAGGTGGCCGACCCGGATGCTGTGGCGAAGGTTGCGGTTCTGGAGCAGCTCGACACGGCCGGTATCACCTACGACAAGCGGTGGGGCCTGGCCAAGCTGCAGGCCGCGCTGGAAGCCGGCAAGAAGGGTTGATCCGTGCCGCTGCTGACGCCCGTCCAGTGCCGTGCTCAGTGCCGGGTCGATGGCGACTATGCCGACAGCGAGTTGGCGTGGTTGCTGCAGTCGGCCGAGGACGTGGCCGCGGCCTACCTCAACCGCGTGATCTTCGCCGACCAAGCCGCCCTCGACGCTGCCCTGGCATCCCTGCCGGCGGAGGCGGCCGCGGCGGCCTCCGCCTACGCGGCCGCCATGTCCGCGGCCTCGGCGGAGGCGGACCACGCAAAGGCCGACGCGATGCGATCCGTCGCCACGCAGAAGCTCGCGGCCTATCAGCTCGCCGAGCGGCGCCGGCTGCTCGGCGTTGTCGCGAATGGCAGCATCCTGGCGGCGATCCGCCTGACGCTCGGGCACCTCTGGGCCAACCGTGAGGACGTCTCGGTAGGCGCAGTGGCCACGGAGCTGCCGCTGGGGGCGAGGGCCATACTGCGGCCTTACCGCTTGGTGCAGACGCCATGAGGGCGGGGGAGCTGAACCGCAGGCTCAAGCTGCTGAAGTCCGCGCAGGTCAAGGACGGTTTCGGCGATGTCGTCGAGACGTTCGCGGAGGCCGCCGAGGTCTGGGCGAAGGACGAGCCGCTGTCGCTCAAGGGCATGGCGAGCGCGAAGGTCGCCATCCTGGGTGGAGCGGAGACGGCGGTCGGGCTGCGCTACATCACCATCCGATACCGCGCCGACGTCACCACGAAGTGGCGACTGGCGTTCGTCGGCGGCCGGCTGGATGGCCAGCAACTGATGCTCAAGGATGTTCGGGACGCCGGAGACGGCGTCAGCATGTTCCTGATCGCGCAGGTGCTCAATGGCTGACTTTGACCTGCAGGTGCTCGGCCTGGCTGAGCTGGAGCAGTCGCTGCTGCAACTGGCGGAGCCGGCCGCGCGCCGCGCACTGCGAAAGGGCATGCGACGTGGCGCAATCGTGATCCGCAACGACGCGCGCGCGCGTGTCCGCGTCGCCACCGGCCGGTTGCGACGGGCGATACGGAGCCGCGAACGCAGCGACGAACAAGGCTGGATCCGAATCGCGATCGAGGTGCCGCGTTCGGCCTTCTATGGCCGCTTCGGCGAGTACGGCACCAGCAAGATGGCCGCGTGGCCTTTCATGCGCCCTGCGGCCGAGAGCAAGACCGAGGAGGCCGTGACAGCCATGCGTGACGCGATCGCCGAGGCCGTGACGCTGGAAATGCAGAGGGCGCGGCGATGACACTGGACGAGCGGCTGGTCGCCGCAATGAACGCCGTCACGCCCGCCGTGTTCGCCGCGCCGGCCAAGGATGCGCCGGCGCTGTACGTGACCTATCAGCGCACCTCGGGCCGCCGCCACGGCACGCTGAACTCTGGCCTCGGAGCCGACCGCGCGACGTTCCAGGTCGACGTGTGGGGGCTGGCCAAGGGCGCCACCCGGCTCCTGGCGGACCAGCTCAAGGATCAGCTGCCGCGCACGCTGAAGGTGGGCGACCTCACCGACAACCCCGACGACTACGAGGAGGACACGAAGCTGCACAGAGCCAGCTTCGACGTAGTGGTCTGGGCCTGAGCCGAGACCGTTTCACTTCCACGGCCGCCGCAGGGCGGCTTTTTCATTTCCGCAAGAGGACACAGCAATGGGCGACAATCAGGCAATCTCGGCGCAGGACTCTGCGCTCTACGTCAAGGCCGGCACCGCGCCGACCGCGCTCAACGACCCCACCAAGTACACCGAGGTGGACGGCATCACCGGCTTCCCGTTCGGCCGCGGCCAGGCCAACACCCTGGACGCGACCAATCTGCGGTCCAAGCAGATCGAGAACATCGCCGGACTGTCGGGTGGCCAGGCAGTCCAGGTGTCGGGCCAGCGCTGGCCCACCGGCAAGTCCGCCGGCCAGGACATCCTGCAGGCGGCCGACCCGAAGGCCGATCTGTACTTCCTGATGGTGCTCCCGTCGGGCGATGCCGCCACCTTCGTCGGCAAGGTCTCCGGCTTCAACGTCAACCCCGGCGTGAACGCGGTGCTGACGTTCACCGCCGATCTGCTGCCGCGCAACTGGACGCCGGTCACCCTGCCGGCTTCGTCTTCCTCTTCCTCCGGTACCTGATCGCCATGTCGCTACTCACCAAACAGCAGATCCTCGCCGCCCACGACCACGTCACCGAGGACGTCGAAGTCAAGGAGTGGGGCGGTACCGTCCGCGTGTCCACCATGTCCGCTGCGGATCGCGACAAGTGGGAGGACGAAACCCTCGTCGACGGCGCAACGAACAAGGACAACTTCCGGGCGCGCTTCGTCGCGCGGTGCTTGGTGGACGAGAACGGTTGCCGCCTCTTCACGCCTGAAGACATCGCCGAACTGGGCGCGAAGTCGGGTGCTGCGCTGGCGCGGGTGCACAGCGTCGCCTGGCGTCTGAACGGCTTCGGCGCAGCGGCAACGGAGGAAGCCGAAAAAAAATCCTGAGCCGGCCAGAGCGCCGGCTGCAGTTCCGGCTCGCGTGGCGCCTCGGCTACGCGCATCCGGACCAGATGCTGGCGGGACTCACCTCCCGCCAGCTCTCGGAGATCTACGCATTCGCGGCGATCGAGCCGCTGGACCAGCCGCTGCAGAACATGCTGGCGCAGCTGACGGACGTGCTGGCGCGCGTGCACGGTAATGACACGACGCACGAGGACTTCCTGCTGGTGCGCCGCGTCCAGTCGCCAATCGAGGATGCCAAGCAGCGATCCCAGCAGCTGCTGGAGATGTTCCAGGCTGCGGCACGTCAGAACGACACGGCGGCGCAGGCCGCATGAAGTCACTTCATACGCTTGTAGCAGCGAACTTCCCAGCTACCACGTCCCGGCGTGACGAAGCAGTCGTAGCCGGCGTCGTGCTGCTCATCGAAGAACCGGTGCATCTCGGCGCGATCCGTGAACGTGCGCCGTAGGTCCGCGGTGTCGCGCCGGCCTATGAAGTGAATTGCAGAGGCTGCGCGCCGCAGGCGCGCTAGCAGCTTCGAAACGTCCATGTGCGTCGCCGGTTCCCTGAGCTGGCCGGCGAACTATCGCACACCCGAAAACCCCCGAATAGAGACCGCCGCGCGCGGTCTTTCTGCTTTCTGGAGAGTCCCGCGTGACTTCGACCGCCGCAACCATCGACGTGTTGCTGCGGGCCAACACGGCCGCCTATCGCGCGGAGATGGTCAACTCCGCGCGGGTCACCACGCAGAGCCTGAAGGCGATCCAGGCCGATGCGGCGCAGACGGCGACCTCGATCGCGAACCTCAACCGCGCGGCCGCGGGCTTCCTCGGTTTCACCGCAGTCGCCGCCGGCGTGCGCTCGCTGATCGACGCGCAGAAGTCGATACAGCAGATCCACTACGGCCTTCAGGGCGCGACGGGCTCGGCCGCGGTCGCAGAGAAGGCGTATGCCTTCGTGAGCCAGACGGCGAAGGAGCTGGGCCTCGATCTGGAGACGGTGGCCAAGAGCTTCACGAGCATGTCTGCCTCGGCGACGGCCAACGGCGTGGCCCTGCGTGACCAGGAAGAGCTGTTCCGCCAGCTGTCGCGCTCGGCGACGGTGATGCACCTCACCAGCGATCAGGTTTCGCGCGCCACCACCGCACTGAGCCAGTCGTTCGGCAAGGGCAAGTTCCAGGCGGAAGAGCTACGCCAGCAGTTGGGTGAGGCCATTCCCGGCATCGTGCCGCGCTTCATGCAGGCCGTGCAGAAAATGAACGAAGGCACGGCGCTGGCCGGCAAGTCCTTCGACAAGCTGCTGCAGGATGGCGACCTCAACGCGCAGAAGTACCTCCCGGCGATGATCGAGGCGCTGCGGCAGACCGGCCGCGGCGCGGAGGATGCGGCAAAGGGCCTCAACGCCGAACTGAACCGCCTGTCCTCTGCCTGGTACAAGCTGAAGGTGGACGCCAGCGGCGGCATTTTCAGCGAGGCTGCGACCGCGTCAGTGCGGCTGATGGCGGAGAATCTGGACAAGGTTGCCGGGGCCGCGACGATCGCCGCTGGCGTGATCGCCGGCCGGCTTGTCGGCACGAGTGCGCAGACTGCGTACAACGCCGTATCCGCGCCCCTGGCCGCACGCTCCAGCGCAGCCGCCCAAGCAGAGCAAACGGCCAGTCTTGCGCGGGAGCGGGCAAAAGATGCTGCCGCACAGGTGGAGCAGGCCCGCGCCTCGGTACGCCTGACCACCATGTGGCGCGATCAGGCCGCCAAGGCGCAGGATGTGGCGCTGGGCGAAATGAATGTGGCCCTCGCGGCCAAGGAGGCGGCCCAGCGCACGCTGGAGCACCAAGCGGGGGCCGCCACGCTTTCGTCCAACTTGCGCGCCCAGCGCGATGCGCAGAAGGCGGCCGAGGCGGCGCAGCGCGGCCTGTCCCAGGCCCAGGCCAACTACACCGCTGCGGTCCAGTCGGGGAACCGAGCCGACGCCGCGGCCGTGACGGCCAAGGGTCGCCTCATCCTGGCGCAGGAAGCGGCGGCGCTGGCCACCGACAAGCTGGTCGCGGCGCGCCGCCGCGAAGCGGTCGAGCGACTGGCGGCCGCCAATCCGCTTGGCGCAGCGGTCAAGGGCGCTGGCAACGGGTTGCTGGCGCTGGCCGGCGGCCCGTGGGGCGCCGCTGCGATCGCCATCGGCAGCGTGGCCGTGGCCTACACCGACTTGGTGCGCAAGTCCGAGGAGGCGCGCGCCGAGTACCAGCAGCAGATCAAGTCCCTGGACCTGATGCGACTGTCGATGCAGGACACGGTCGAGCAGTACAACAAGGGCAAGAAGTCCATCGCCGACCTGGCCGAGGAGTGGAACACCTCCGGCCAGGCGATGAAGAAGAACGAGGAGCGCATCAAGGCGCTCCAGGCGGCGATCGACAACTACCAGGGCCGGATCAAGGAAGCCCAGACCTCGACCCGCGAGGGCTCGGGCCTGCGGATCAGCGCCGACTACGAGGGCCTGCAGAAGGCCCAGGCCGAGCTGCAGAAGTTCCAGGACCAGGTCGCGCCGGTGCGCGCGAAGTTCGTTGAGCTGGAGTCGACCCTGCGCTCGTCGCTGGACCCGGCCGTCTTCGAGAAGCTGCGCGCCGCCGCGCTCAAGGCCGACGATGTCCAGTTCGCGAAGGTGCTGGCCGGCCTGAGCGACATCCAGCGCCAGGCGCTGTTCGCGGCCGACGCGCTGCGCAAGATCAGCCAGACCGGCACGGACGAGATCTGGACGCGCCAGGTCGCGCGCCTGAAGCGCGAGCAGGGCGACTACCAGGCGTGGCTGGCCACCGAGGCCAAGAAGTACATGGAGGCCACCGGCACCAACAACTTCGCCTCTGCGTGGAAGGTGCTGACGCCCGAGCAGCAGCAGGACTTCATCAAGCGGCGCGAGTTCGTCAAGGCCGACGTCGCCGCGGAGAAGGAGTGGAGGGACCAGCAGAAGGAGAACAAAGCCGCCGCGCGCGAGAGTCTGTCCGCGTCGAAGCAGGAGGAAACGCAGTACGCGTCGATCATCGACCGCATCCAGAAGCAGATCGCTCTGGACAAGGAGCAGATGGGCCAGACCGAGAACATGACGGCGGCCCAGAAGCTGCAGGTCGCGGTGACCACCGAACTCGCATCGACGAAGAGCAAGCTGTCGGACGAGGAAGAAAAGCGCGTCCGCACACTGCTGGATGAGGCCGTCGCCCAGGGTAAGGCCCTGGCCGCGCAGCAATCGGCGAAGAAGGCCGCCGAAGATCTGCTGCGGCTGCAGAAGGAACTGAACGAAGCTTCGCGCACGCAAGATCAGGGCAACCGCGCGGAACTGATGGGCATCGGTCGCGGCAGTGATGTCGTGGAGCAGATGCGCCGCCGAGTCCAGCTCAAGGAAGAGTATGACCGGCGCCTGTCGGATCTCAACGACAGGAATGCGACCGCCAACAACGGCGCTGGCTACACGCAGGAGCAGTACAAGCAGCAGCTGGAGGCTCTGGATCAATTCCATGCACAGGCGCTGGCGCGTGAGGCCGAGTTTCAGGAGCAGCGCAAGGGCTACCTCGCCGATTGGGGCAACGGTGCGATCCGGGCCTACGAGGACTACGCGGCACAGGCAGCCAACACCGCCGAGTTGACCAACTCGCTGTTCTCGAACGTATTCACTGGTCTCGAAGACGCGATCGTGAACTTCGTCAAGACCGGCAAGCTGTCTTTCTCGGACCTCGCCAACTCGATCGTCGCCGACCTGGCTCGAATCGCCGCGAAGAAAGCGATTGCGGGCCTGGTGGGAAGCCTCACGGGCGGCGGCG
This sequence comes from Xanthomonas sp., assembly GCA_040509765.1. Classification (GTDB taxonomy): domain Bacteria; phylum Pseudomonadota; class Gammaproteobacteria; order Xanthomonadales; family Xanthomonadaceae; genus Xanthomonas_A. The sequence goes on along the minus strand of JBEVKG010000094.1, from coordinate 102 downwards.
GCACCACGGGCAGCATCGCCGACCTGTTCTCCGGCGGCTTCATGGACTTCGACACCGGCGGCTACACCGGCCCCGGTGGTGTGAAGGAGCCGGCGGGCGTCG
>JBEVKG010000093.1:0-46001 GCA_040509765.1 Xanthomonas sp. | reverse complement strand
GGCGGGCGTCTGCCGGACGATGCGCGCATCGTCGCCACTGACCTTGAGCATGTACTGGCCGATGCGTATCTCGTCCTTGCCGTCGATCGGGCCCTGCTTGGCCAGCACCACCTTGCCATTGAGCGTGATCGGCTCGCGCCCACCCAGGGGCAGGATGAAGACACCCTCGTCCTCGCGCAGCAGGGTGGCGTGCTTGCCGGCGATGTTCCAGCCCTGCAGCATCACCAGATTGGCATCGGCGCGGCCGATGCCGCACTCGCGGTGCATGCACTTGACCTGGCGCGTGTCGCCTCCTGGCGTATTGATCAGCACTGTGAACATGGCGGTGAACCTTGCGCTCCGTGTGTAGGGTTACTTGATCAACTTGTCTTGGCGTGGGCTGATTTCGTCCTGCAACTCCTTCTCGATCCCCTGGGCGCGCTGCAGATCTTGCAGGTTTTCCGGCGAGGTCGGGCTGACGATGCGCGGGGTTACGAAGATCACCAATTCGGTCTTGTTGCCACGGAAGCCATCGGAGCGGAACAGCTTGCCAAGGATCGGGATGTCGCCCAGCAGCGGCAGCTTGTCCACGGCCTTGGATGCCTGCCGATCGAGCAGGCCGGAGATGACGATGGTCTGGCCGGCATTGACATTCAGCTCGGTTTCGACGCGTCGTGTCAGGAAGCCGGGCACGCCCTGCACCGACACCGACGGATCGATCCGGCTGACCTCGGCCATGATCGAGGTATTCACCTGGTTCGACGAGTTCACCGTCGGGTTGATGTTGAGGCGGATGCCGTACTCCTTGTACTCGATCTGAGTCTGGCCGAGGATCGACGGCACCACGATCGGCACCTCGCCGCCGACCAGGAAGGTCGCGTTGCTGCCGCTCTTGGCGCTCAGCTTGGGTTGCGCCAGCACCCAGGCCTTGCCACGGCTCATCAGCAGGTTGATCTTCGAGGCGATGGTGGTGGCGATGCCGAAGTAGCCCTGCGGTCCGGACAGCCTGGTCGGCAACCGATCCTTGATGTCCTGGAAGGTCTGGTTGTCCTGCGGCAGCACGCGGAAGTAGTCGTTCTTGGTCACGTCGCGGATCAGGCCGCCGATCGGACCATCGATGGTGCTGTCCCAGCGGATGCCCAGATCCTCCACCGAGTTCTTATTGAACTCCATGATGGACACGTCCATCTGCACCATCGGCCGCATGCCCACCGGGTCGGCGCCGGCGAAGTTCAACACCTGCGGATAGATCTTCTGCAGCGCCTGGATCTTCGCCGTGGTGGCGACGTCGATGTCGTTGCCGGAGATCACCACGTTGGCGCCGATGGCCCGCACGGTGACGCCTGGCGTATTGCCCAACAGTTCGCGCACGGTCTCGGCCGCGCCTTCGGACTTGCTCCCACCTACCGTCACGTTGACGTCGCGCTGGCTGCCATCGGCCATCCACAGATGGACGTTGGTCTCGCCGGGCTTGGTGCCGATCATGACCAGTTCCGACTTGCCCACCGAGAAGACGCTCAGCACCTCGCCGTCGCCGACCGCGATGCGGCGCAGCGCACCCGGCACGCGTCGCACCACCGCCTCGCCGGCATAGATGCTTTGCGACGGCTGGATCAGCGGGGCGACCGAGGGCTTCTTGTCGCCGGCGAGCGCAACGCCGCCACCGCCCGACGAGGCGCCGTTGCTGCCCAGCTCCTGGATCTGCGATTCGACCGATTGCTTGAACTGGTCGACCTGGCGCCCTTGCGCCATCAGTCGCGCCTGCTCGGCCGGCGGCGTGTCCGCTGCCTGACCAGCCGCCGGTGCGGCCTGCGTAGCAGGCGGTGCCACCGCTGTAGCTTGCGCGGCAGGCCGTGCCGCCGCTGCAGAGCTTGCGGCCTGTTGGGCCGATGCATTCCATCCCCCGATGCCCGCCAGCAACACGCCAGCCAACCATGGCGCCGATGCTCCGGCCTTGCTCCTGCGACGTGTTGCCTGCGTCATGCTTAACCCTTTCCGCCAATGATGAACTCAACGCGGCTGCTTCCGCTGCCTATGTCTGTCGAATCGCCCGAACCCAGCGACCGCAACAACTGACTCTCGCTCATGCCCGTTGCCGCGCCTGGCGAAGTGTCTTTGATCTCGCGCAGCAGCACGCGCACCGCCCCTACCTTGGAGGCGACGGCCAACTGCTTGGCCTGGTACTGGTCCAGCTCCAGGGTCACGCTGGAGAAGCCGGTGGACGTATTGGCTTCCTCGCCTTCCTTCGGCGTCGGCGCCTCGCCGATGCGGCTGCCGGCCGCCAGCACCTTGATCTTCTGCAGCAGCGGGAACACCTGCGCGCCCGCGCCCTGGCCACCATTGCCGCCGGTGGTGGCATCCTTGACGAAGAAGATGTCGATCAGGTCGCCCGGCGCGATCATGCCCGAGATCGAATTGTTCTCGTCGACACTCATCGTGTAGGCAACCTTGCCCTTGGGAATCAGTCGCGAGAACTGGTCGTATAGCGGAACCAGGGCGCTGGCGCTCAAGGGCGCACCGCCGCGTGCCGGTGCACGCAGCATCCTGCCTTCGAACTGGGTGTGGTTGTCGGGTGTGACCGCATCGGCGGGCGCGAACTCGACTGGGATCGTGCGCAGGGCCAGATCTCCACCTTGCAGGATGGCACCCTGCGGCAAATCGTTCACCGGCACCGCGACGTCGACCATCGGTCGGTTGTCCTGGGTCCGTTCCGCCACCGTGGTGCGGATATAGCTGACCGCGATGAAGGCCGCAAGGCCGGCCATGACCACGGCGATCAGGATGAAAAGAACGTTCTTGCTGAGTTTGGGTTTCTGCATTGAAGAGGCGCCGTCGGGCAGGTCATCGCAAGGGAAGGGGTCAACCCACCAGCACGTCGGACGCCGAGATGGCGTAGACGAAGGCGGCATAGAGATCTTTCAGGGCTGTCACCACCTCGGTGATCACGTCGGGCTTGGCGATCAGCACGATCACCAGCGCCATGACCACCACGGTATATTCGATCGTGGACTGGCCGCGCTGCAGGCGTCGGCAGAGCGGGTCATGCGCGTTCATTCGACCACCGCAACGATCACGGTGCCGGTCTGCCCGCGGCTGGAGGTCACGGTGACGCGATCTTCCTGCCGGGTGAACCGGGAGACGCAGTGCGGACTGCTCGCGGTGCAGGCCGAGGAGGAGCCGTCCCGTGCATAGCCCTGCCCAGTGAAATACCGCGCGTAGTACTGCTGGTTCTGTAGCGGCGTGTAGCGGTTGAGCATGCTCAGTGTCCTGACATGGCGCGGCGTGTCCATGTAGACGATGTCCTCGGCGACCTGCGTGTCGGGCAACCGGCCGAAGCCTTTGCCGACGCCGTCGACCGGAAGATCCTTCTTCGGGATTTCCATTACGCCGATCTGGCCCTGTGTGCGATTGGTATCGCCACTCAGTTCCACCGTGATGTAGTAGCCATCCTTGGTCATGTGCCCAAGCACGGTCTTGTTGCCCATTGGCGAGGTCACCACGGCGTTGCCCCACTCCTTGCGATAGAACTGCTCGACCTGCTTCGGCGATTCGGCGACATTGAAGCGGCTGGCGCGCATCGCGATACCGTTGTAGAGCATGTGGTCGGACACGATCTCGCCCGAGGCTTGGTCGGGGACCGGAACCTCCGGCCAGTCCAGCGCGCGCGCCTCCTGCGCAGCGACCGTCGACAAGAGTGCGCCAAGCCCGCAAGCGAGCATGCGATGTGAAACGTGCGGACTCATGGCTTGCCCGGCTTGACCGGGTAGTTGGCGAGCTTGTCTGCAGGCACGACATCCGGCTCGATCGCCCCCAGTTCCAGATCGCCAAGAGAGCCGACCATGGGCAGGATCGGTGTCAAAGGCTTCAGCAAGTCGAAGACCCCGTCCAGCCCCTCGAAGTAGGAGACCGGTGCCAGGGGGCGTACTGTGGCGATGACGCTGCGCGCACCGCTGCGCGGACCAGAGGCATTCCAGGCATCGGTTAGCAGTGTCTGGTGACGCTTGTCGGCCAGATTGAGGTTGTCCAGCGGCTCGAGAAAGCGCGCGGGTCGGCCGTCTGCGGTCTTCAGGTCACGATAGTTCAGCGTGACTTCCGCAGTGACGTAGCCGCTCTTGCTGGGCGGGAAGGCATTGTCGAAATAGTTCTTCGGTAGCAACTGGGCTGCTTCATCGAGGTAGCCGGGAGAACCCTTGTTGGCAGTACGCGTGATCGACAGGTCGCGCTTTTCCAGCAGCTTCTGGTTCGAGAAGGTATTGAGCATCTGATCCGAGAACGCCCCACTGCTGACGCCGGACGTACGGCTGGTGATGGGCGCGTCTGCGTCGGCGAAGTTGCGGTCAAGCGCCTTGCTTTGCAGCGTGGCACGGCTGGCTGGCTGATAGTTTTTGGCCACGCTGGCTTCCCAGGCGGCATTGCGTGCCGCCTGCATCGCCATCTGCTTGCCATGCCCCAGCTTGGCGACGACCGGGATCAGCAGGAACAGCGGCACCAGCACAGCGGCACAGACCGCCAGCTCCACCATCCCCTGTCCGCGCATCCTGCGCGCTGGTGCAAAGAGCGTCGTCTTCATGCCGTGTTCTCCTAGTTTTCTTCCTTCCCACCCGCCACGTTGGAAGGAATCAGACCGCTGCCGAGGCTGAATGACTTGACCTGCAGCACGCAGCCGTTGCCAGCCTGCAAGGGCTTGGCATCCAGCGGGATTGACTGCAGGTACGCCCCGGCACCATCGATCGTGCAGCCAGCGGCATCGCCCGGCGATTCGGAGAAGCCCCACTTGCTGCCGCCCGACCACATGCACACTTCCTGCTTGCCGTTCTCCCAGCGCGTGCAGGGCTGGCCCTTGACCTGAGCCTCGCCCGCAAGCTTCCAGCCGATGGCCTGGACGGTCTGGCGTTCCTGTGCGCGTGCGCCGCTGTCGATGGCCATGTACATGCCGTTGGCATCTTGGATGGAGTCCTTGTCGGTGTGCTCCTCGAGCTTGACCATGCAAGCGGCCTGCGCGCTATCGCCATCGGCGCCGAGGGTCCAGCTGACCTGATGGGCGAACTGCCGATGCGCATCGATCATGATCTCGACCTCGCCGGTTCCCAGCTTTGCTTCCTCCTGCGGCGACAGCGCGCGCGTGGGCATGCCGGAGCCGCGGCAAGCCTCCAGCTTCGCCTGGTAGTTCTTTCGCTCCAGGTTTTCGCCTCCCATGCGCGATTCCCAGGTCAGGACGACATGGAGGGCGGGTAGCGATTTGACCCCGCTCTCGGAGGAGGAATCCCCACCGCTGCCGCCCTCGGTCGCATCGTGCGACTGGCAACCGGCGGTGGATGCCAGCGAGGCCATGCAGGCAAGCGCCAGAGCGCGGGATCGGTTGGTCAAAAACATCATGGAGCGGCCACCAGGAGTGTGCGGTCGGAAATAGGGGTCTGCACCAGGCGCGCCTGCCAGTAGGGACTGAACATGCTGCCTTTTTCGAACTTGTTGTCGCCTCTGCCCCACACCGAGCGCCGGAACGCGCTGAGTTCATAGGGTCGATTGAAGTAAACCTGCGCACTGGACATCGCGCGCAATTGCTCGCCGCGCGCCTGGTCCTTCAGTTGCATCCGTCCGCTGCCGATCTTCAGTGCCGAGCTGGTACGCGCCTTGTCGACCTGGGTGCCGACTTCGACGGTATAGATCGGCCCCGCGTTCGCGCCATCCGGCTGCTGCGAGTACGCATCCTTGACGTCCCGATAGCGTGGGCTGATTCCGTATCGGTAGCTGTTGATAAATGCGTCGTTGCGCTTGAAGTCCGGAATGACGGCTGGATCGCCTTCAATGAACGCGCCGGCGATGTCGCTGCGTTTGGTGCCGTTGTAGGCCCGATAGGTGCGGTTGTTCTCGTAGGGCGACTGCCATCCCCGCCCATTGTTCATGCCGGGAAAGAAGTTCGGTTTGCGATTGTTGACTGCCTGGGTTCCAGCCCAGCCTATCGGAATCTTGAGGGTGGTGAAGAGCAGCGGAAGCTTGAGTTGAAAGGTATCCACGGCCGACCACCGGTCGTACTCGACCATGTCGGTGCCGCCGTTGTTGTTGAAGATGCCGAACGCCGTGCCGTCGCGCGCGCGCGTGAACGTATCGCGCGACGCCATCACCACATTGCGGTAACGCTCGCCACCTTTGTTGGTGCTGGTCAGGCCGCGGCGTTCGCCCGGGTTATAGCTTTCGAGCTGATTGCCTGCGGAGAGGACGTTCTTGGCCAGAACACCCTTGCCGACCACGGTCAGATCGGCATCGGGGACATTGTCCTTGACCACCTTGCTGGCCATGGCGAAGACGTTGGCTTCCGACGTGAGATCGCCGACTGCCGCATCGGCGGCCAGCGCGTAGGGGTGGTCGAGCGTTTGATCCAGGATGCCGATGGTGGTGGTAGCTGCCTGCAGGAAGGTCCGACGGAACACTTTGAGCGCGCTGTTGATCGCGGTCATCGCGCGATCGATGCCGATCAGGACCTCACCGAGTACTGGCACCCAGAACAGCAGCACTTCCGCGACTTCTGTGACTTTTTCGAAGTGCACGGACGATGAGTGCACCATGGTCAGCCAGGAATTCAGGCTGACCATCTGCGCAATCGCCACTTCATTGGCGACGCGGCCGCGATTCAGATAGGCGGCGAAATTACGCGCGCGCGCCTGCTCGATGGCAATGCTGTAGGCGGCGGCATCGGCGGCATTGGTGAGCTCGACCTTCTTGCTGACGACCTGTCCGGTATTGAAGGTGACCAGCAGCCCTACGCACAGCACCATCAGGAACACCAGCACCATGGGCATGGCCTGACCTTGCATCCGCGAACGGACGCGGCTTGCTCCTGACGCGGCCATTGGGGTCGAGCGGGCGGTGGTGGCGATGATCACCATGCGGCTTCCTTCAGGCAATACCCCGTCTAGAGCGCGATGCATGCGCATCGGGCCCGGCCGGGTTCCATGGAATTGGGTTGCTCACTACTCACTAAGTGCAGAGGCCCTGCCTACGGGTCCTGCTGCACAACCGACAACAGGCCACCATCTGCCCTGCGCGGGCAGATGGTGGCAAGGGCCTTACTTGTTGCCGTTGTACTTGTCCATGCCCTTGTCGTTCTGGGCCTGCTGCTGTGCCTTGCCTGCATTGGTGCCAGCGCGGCCGATCATGCCGCTGGCATCCTTGCCGGACAGTTCCTGCGCCATACCGGCGACCTGGCTGCGGACGGTGCCGCCGAAGAACGTGAACACACCGATCGCCGCGATCGCGATCAGCGCCACGATGATGATGTACTCGGTCATACCCTGGCCCTGCTGCTTGCGGCCGAAACGGATGGGCTTGCGTTGGATCTTCATCTGATTCCTCTCCTTGGCTCGATCGCCCAATTACCGGCAACACACAAGCGTGCCAGCGGCAACGTGTGGCGACATGGGTTCATTAAGTGAAGTCGTTCACGGAGACGAAGCTGGTCTCCGGCCCGCGCTTTACGTCCAGTAAAGAGATGGTGTGTAGCGGACGTGTGCACTGTAGCGTCGGCTTATTGCCGTTACAAGGAAACTTGCGTTAATAAATTGGCGCTTAACTAGGTTCGCATCACATTATTGAGTCAAACTTTGGACGCGTGCGATCCCGTATGGAATATACAATTGTGAATTCGGTGCAGTTGCGCCGTGCGCACCGTCAGATTTGGATGTGATGCGTGGCGGATATGCCGGCGTGTGGCGCGGTGTGCCGTCCGTGAATCCTTCTTCCCACGCTACGCGCGCTGGCGCGGACCCAGTGACTGCGGGCGGCAGGCGACGCTGGATGAGGCAGTCGGCAATTTGTATCGAGGGTGGAGCCAGGCGGGTATACGTGCTCCGGCTCGGCCTGCGAGGCCCTCGGCATGGAGGGCAGGCCGCCGCGCCGCCGCCCTGCTCGCCGTCAGAGATTCAGAACTGGGCTGGCACAGAACGCACCCAGTGGCGCCGCCGTCTGGCAGCGTCTGGCCTGGGACGGCGTGAAACCCTCTGACGTTGGGGTGGTGCGGGGAACGTCAGCTCCGCAACCCCACCCCGCGCCGCAGCAGCCAAAGCGCCAGCGCCGAAAGCACCGCGACGAAGCCCAGCATCAGGCTGTAGGCCACCCACACCGGCACGTCGCTGCTGCCGAGCAGGCCGTAGCGGAAGGCGTTGACCATGTAGAAGATCGGGTTGGCGTGGGTGGCGGCCTCGGCCCAGCCGGGCAGCAGCTTGACCGAGTAGAACACCCCGCCCAGGTAGGTCAGCGGGGTCAGGATGAAGGTCGGCACGATCGCCACGTCGTCGAATTTCTTCGCGTAGACCGCGTTGATGAAGCCGGCCAGGGAGAAGATGGTCGCGCCCAGCAGTACCGTGGTCAGGGTCACCAGCGGGTGTGGGATGCGTACCGGGGTGAAGAACATGGCGATGATCAGCACCAGCACGCCCACCATCAGCCCGCGCAGCACCGCGCCGGCGACGTAGCCCCACAGGATCACCCAGTTGGGCATGGGGCTGACCAGCAGTTCCTCGACGTGGCGGCCGAACTTGGCGCCGAAGAAGCTGGAACTGATGTTGCCGTAGCTGTTCTGGATCACGCTCATCATCACCAGGCCGGGGACGATGAACTGCATGTAGCTGTAGCCGCCCATGTCGCCCACGCGCGAGCCGATCAGCCCGCCGAAGATCAGGAAGTACAGGGTCATGGTGATCGCCGGCGGCACCAGGGTCTGGCCCCAGATGCGCAGGATGCGCTTGACCTCGCGGCGCACGATGGTGCCCAGCGCGACCCAGTTGCGCTGGGCCGGGGTGGCGTCGGAAACGGGGAGGGTGGAGTCGGTCTGGGGAGTCATGGTCGTCGCCGTGGGGGCATCAGGGAGTGGCGGACGGCGGCGTGGCGGCGCTGGCCGTCGCGGCGTCGCGGTGCTCGCCGGTGAGGCGCACGAACAGTTCCTCCAGGCGATTGCTCTTGGTGCGCATGGAGCGCACGCGGATGCCGGCGTCGCCCAGTGCGGCGAACACGCGGTTGAGATCCATCGCCCGCGGCATGTCCAGGTCCAGGGTGTGCGCGTCCTGGGCGAGCAGGGTGGTGCCCTCGATCGCCGGCAACTGCGCCGGCAGCTCGCCATCGATGTCCAGCAGGAAGCCTTCCACGTCCAGCTTGGCCAGCAGCTCGCGCATCGGCCCCTGTTCGACGATGCGGCCGCGGTCGATGATCGCCAGGTTGCGGCACAGGCTCTCCGCTTCCTCCAGGTAATGCGTGGTGAGGATGATGGTGGTGCCGGCGCCGTTGATCTCGCGCAGCACGCGCCACATGTCGCGGCGAATCTCGATGTCCACGCCGGCGGTGGGTTCGTCCAGGATCAGCAGGCGCGGCCGGGTCATCATCGCGCGGGCGATCATCAGCCGCCGCTTCATGCCGCCGGACAGCGTGCGGCTCATCACCTGTGCCTTCTCCCACAGGTGCGCGCGCTTGAGTTCCACTTCGGCCAGGCGCTCGGCCTCGGCGCGCGGCATGCCGTAGAAGCCGGCGTAGTTGACCAGGATGTCGAAGGGCTTCTCGAACAGGTTGAAGTTGATTTCCTGCGGCACCAGGCCGATCAGGCGCATCGCCGCGCTGCGCTGGCTGCTCAGGTCGGTGCCGAACACCTCGACCTGGCCGGCGCTGAGGTTGACCAGCGAGCTGATGATGCCGATCAGGGTGGACTTGCCGGCGCCGTTGGGGCCGAGCAGGGCGAAGAAGTCGCCGGGCAGCACGTCCAGCGACACGCCATGCAGGGCCTGCACGCCGTTGTCGTAGGTCTTGCGCAGGTCGCGCACGCGCAGGGCGGGCGCCGGCGTCTGCGGGGAAGGAGCGGATGCGGGAGTCAAGACGGGCCTTCGCGCCGCATCGACGGCGCAGGAGAAGTGCAGCCGCTATTATAGAAGACCTCGTGGGGTCGCCCCCGGCCACAGACTGTTGCATCTCCGTGCCTGCCCAATTCCCGCTGAAACTGGTCGATCGCCACATGCTGGCCCCGGCCGTCGGCCACTACCGCTTCGTCCGCGACGACGGCCAACCCCTGCCGTTCGCCCCCGGGCAGTTCGTGCAGGTGCACTTCCACTATGCCGACGGCACCGCGACCAAGCGCAGCTACTCGCTGGCCACCCGCCACGATCCGGCGCAGCCGGCCGATGCCACGGTCGAGATCGCGGTCAGCTTCGTCGCCGGCGGCGCGGCCACCGCGCTGTTCGAGGCGCTGGAGATCGGCGGGCAGGTCTGCGCCAGCGGTCCGTACGGACGCTTCTGCCTGCAGCCAGGCGACAGCAACCGCCGCTATCTGCTGATCGCCACCGGCACCGGCGTCACCCCCTATCGCTCGATGCTGCCGCTGCTGGAGGCGGCGATGGCCGAGCGCGGTGTGGAGGTGGTGCTGTTGCTGGGCGCACGCACTCCGGCCGAGCTGCTGTACGGCGACGAGTTCCGCGCCTTCGCCGACACCCATCCCGGTTTCCGCTTCGTGCCGTGTTTCTCGCGCGAGCTGCCGGAAGCGCCGCATGCCGACGTGCGGCATGGCTACGTGCAGCAGTTCCTCGAGGAATTCGCACCGGGCGACGGCGACATCGCCTACCTGTGCGGCAATCCGAACATGGTCGATGCCTGCTTCGATGCGCTGAAGGAAGCCGGCCTGCCGGTGCAGCACATCCGCCGCGAGAAGTACGTCAGCAGCAAGTAGCGGTCGTTGCCGGCGCCGGACATCCTGCATAGGAGCGGCTTCAGCCGCGATCGCTCTAGCGGGCCGGTCCGCCGAGGGGCCGACGCGTACGCAGCGGCGTGCTCCCGAAACGTCGAGCGCGCTTCGCGCCCCTTACCCTCACCCCAACCCCTCTCCCGGTGGGAGAGGGGCGAGCCGCGCCGGCTTGCCCGCGTTGGCGGCGGATGTCCCGCGTAGGAGCGGCTTCAGCCGCGACCGCTCTACCGGGCCGGTCCGCCGAGGCCCCGCCGTGTGCGCTGCGCAGCCGCGTGCTCCCGAAACGTCGAGCGCGCTTCGCGCCCTCACCTCACGCCAGCCCTCTCCCGGTGGGAGGGGGGAGAGCCGCGCCGGCGGGTCCATCTGTGGTTTCGCCTCGTCTGTAAAGGACGCTTGACAGGCGTCGCCGCGACGCGCATTCTCCTGTCAAGCGTGCTTGACAGGGGGCCGGTCAACACGACTTGGGGCGCAGCCGGAGCGGGCTGCCGGATCGGGGTCGGACTGAGCGTGGGGACACGGCATGGGCAGCTGCAGGCGCAAGGCGATCGTGGTGCTGTGCGTGAGTCTGGCGCTGCTGGCGGCGGGGGCCTGGCTGCCGCTCGGCGGCAGCGACTATCTGCGTGGGGTATGCATGGGCGTCGGCATCGGCGGCCTGTTCATGGCGCTGTTGATGTGGTGGTCGCGGGGCAGCCTGGCCGACAGCGCGCCGCGGGCGCTGGCACGGCGCTATTACCGCGAGTTCTTTCCGCCGATGGGCGCCTACGTGGTGGTGATGCTGTTCTGGAAGCGCCTGCTCGATAGCGTCGACGCGCACTGGCTGCGCGTGATGGTCGCGCTGCTGCCGGCATTGACGTTGGCGCTGGTGATCCGCGCGGTGGCGCGCTTCGTGCGCGACTCCGACGAACTGCAGCGGCGCATCGAGCTGGAGTCCATCGCCATCGCCGCCGGCCTGACCTGTGGCGTCTACATGGCCGCCGGCTTCCTGCAGGCGGCGCAGGTGATCGCGGTGCCTGCCTCGAGCGCGATGCTGTGGGTGTTTCCCGCGCTGTGCATGACCTATGGGGTGGTCAAGGTCGCGAACGCGCGCCGCTACCAATGAACAGCCGGATCCGCGAGCTGCGCGAGGCGCACGGCTGGTCGCAGGGCGAACTGGGCGAGCGGCTGGGCGTGTCGCGGCAAACCATCAATGCGCTGGAGACCGGCAAGTACGATCCGAGCCTGCCACTGGCGTTCCGCATCGCGCGGCTGTTCGCGCACAGCATCGAGCAGGTGTTCCTGTTCGATGAGGCCGAGTAACCGCGCACTCCGTTCCATGCCCCACCGGGCACCGACGACGCCATGTTCCGCCATGGCATTCTGCAAGTCATGACCTCAAGGATGCGAACCATGCGACACCCCTCCCGGCCGTTCGCCATCGCGGCGGCCACCCTGTTGCTCGCCGCCTGCCACGCGGCCCAGGCGCCGGCGCCGCAGACGTCCGAACGCAGCTACGGCACGCTGCGCTTCCACCCGTGCACGCTGACCAATCCGGTGGCGTCCAACAACGTTGCGGCGCAGTGCACGCGCATGGCGGTGGCGGAGAACCCGGCGGCGCCGAACGGCCGCAAGATCGAGCTCAACATCGCCTGGCTGCCGATCACCGGAGAAGGCGGCAGCGATCCGGATCCGGTGTTTTTCCTGGCCGGCGGTCCCGGCCAGGCCGCCACCCAGGTTGCCAGCATCGTCGACATGGCGCTGCGCGAAACCCGCAAGCGCCGCGACGTGTTCCTGATCGACCAGCGCGGCACCGGCCAGTCCAATCCGCTGAGCTGCCTGGGACCGGACGGCAAGGACATGCCGCTGGCCGATCCGGCGCGCGCGCCCACCACCGCCGAACTGGTCGACTACGCCCGCCGCTGCGCGCAGTCGCTGCAGGGCCGCGCCGACCCGCGCTACTACACCACCACTCAGGCGATCGGCGATCTGGACGCGGTGCGCGCCGCGCTGGGCGTGGACAAGGTCAACCTGATCGGCGGTTCCTACGGCACCCGTGTCGCCCAGCAGTACGCACATCGCTATGCGCCGCACGTGCGCAGCGTGGTCATCGATGGCGTGGCGCCGAACGACCTGGTGGTCGGCGGCGAGTTCGCCAACACCTTCGAGGATGCGATCGCCCTGCAGGCCGAGCAATGCAAGGCCGACCCGGCCTGCGCCAAGCGCTTCCCCACCGATACCCGCGCGCAGCTGCGCGCGGTGGTGGAGCGGCTGCGGCAGGCGCCGGTGGAGGTGGACTACCGCGATCCGGCCAGCGGCCAGAGCCGCCACGACCGGGTCACCGCCGACACCGTCAGCAGCCTGGCGTTCTCGTTCTCCTACGCGCCGCAAACCGCGTCGCTGCTGCCGCTGGTGCTGGACGAAGCCGCCAACGGCCGCTACGGGCCGCTGATGTCGCTGGCGCGGATGATGGGCGGGCAACTGGACGGGCAGATGAACCGCGGCATGCAGTGGTCGGTGATCTGCGCCGAGGATGCCGACCGCTACCGCGCGCCGCAGACGCACGACACGCTGCTCGGGCCGGAGGTGGCGCAGATGTTCTTCGCCGCCTGCCCGGCCTGGCCGACCGGCACCCGTCCGGCCGACTTCACCGCGCCGTTCACCTCCACCCTGCCGGTCCTGCTGACCTCCGGCCAGCTGGATCCGGTGACGCCGCCGCGCTACGCCGAGCGCGTGTTGAAGGGGCTTCCCAACGGCCGCCACCTGGTGGTGCGCGGGCAGGGCCACGGCACCATGACCCTGGGTTGCATGCCCAAGCTGCTCGGCCAGTTCTTCGAGACCGCCGATGCCAAGCACCTCGATGCCACCTGCCTGGACGCGATGAGCGGCGTGCCGGCCTTCACTTCATTCAACGGATGGGAACCATGAGCTGCGCAGCGTTCGACAGGGAGGGGCGCGCATGATCGTCGCCGACAATCTGCACAAGGCATTCAAGACCCGCGCCGGCACCGTGCAGGCGGTGCAAGGGGTCAGCTTCCAGGCCGCCGACGGCCAGATCACCGGCCTGCTCGGCCCCAACGGCGCCGGCAAGACCACCACCTTGCGCATGCTGTACACGTTGATGGCGCCGGACCAGGGCCAGGTGCGCGTGGACGGCGTCGACGTCGGCCAGGATCCGATGGCGGTGCGGCGCGCGCTGGGGGTGCTGCCGGATGCGCGCGGCGTGTACAAGCGGCTGACCGCGCGCGAGAACATCGCCTACTTCGGCGAGCTGCACGGGCTGTCGGCGGCGCGCATCGCCGAGCGCACCCGCTTGCTGTCGAAGGCGCTGGACATGGACGACATTCTCGACCGCCAGACCGAAGGCTTCAGCCAGGGCCAGCGCACCAAGACCGCGATCGCCCGCGCGCTGGTCCACGACCCGCGCAACGTGATCCTGGACGAACCCACCAACGGCCTGGACGTGATGACCACCCGCGCGCTGCGGGGGTTCCTGCGCGAGCTGCGCGACGAAGGCCGCTGCGTGATCTTCTCCAGCCACATCATGCAGGAGGTGGCGGCGTTGTGCGATCGCATCGTCATCATCGCCAAGGGCACGGTGGTGGCCGCCGGCACCGCCGACGAACTGCGCGCCCTCACCGGCGAACCCAATCTGGAAGACGCCTTCGTCAAGGCGATCGGCAGCGACGAGGGACTGCACGCATGAGCCTGCTCCGTACTGTATTCACCGTGATGCGCAAGGAATTGCGCGATCTCTCGCGCGATCGCCGCACCCTGGCGCTGGCCTTGTTGCTGGGCCCGCTGCTGTACCCGGCGCTGATCCTGGGCATGGGCGCGCTGGCCGAGAGCCGCGTGCGCACCCAGATCGACAAGCCGCTGGACATCCCGGTGATCGGCCGCGAACGCGCGCCGAACCTGGTTGCCTTTCTCGCCGCGCAGGGCTTGAACGCGGTCGCGCCGCCGAAGGACCTGACCGGGGCGATCCGCAGCCAGGACGTGGACCTGGCGCTGAAGATCGACGAGGACTACGCCACGGCCTGGCACGACGGGCACCCGGCGCTGGTGGAGATCATCAAGGACAGCACCCGCCGCGACGCCGACATCCCGACCCAGCGGGTGCAGGCCGCGTTGAGCATGTACGCCCAGCAGGTCGGTGCCTTGCGCCTGCTGGCGCGCGGCATCGACTCGCAGGTATCGCGACCGCTCGACGTGGCGGTGCAGGATCTGGCCACGCCCGAGGCCAAGCGCGGCGCATTGCTGGCGATGCTGCTGCCGGTGCTGCTGACCATCACCTCGTTCATCGGCGGCGCCTACCTGATCCTCGACGCCACCGCCGGCGAACGCGAGCGGCAATCGCTGGAGCCGCTGCTGGCCACGCCGGCCTCGCGCAGCGCCATCGTCAGCGGCAAGATCGCCGCCGCCTGCGTGGTCGGCCTGGTGTCGCTGCTGCTGACCCTGCTCGCGTTCAAGCTCAGCGCGCAGGTGGCCAGCGGCATCGGCCGCCAGCTCAACGTCAGTTTCGTGGCGATGCTGCAGATGCTGTTCGTGCTGCTGCCGATGCTGTTCATCGGCACCTCGCTGTTGACCTATCTGGCGGCCTCGGCCAAGAGCATGAAGGAGGCGCAGAGCCACATGACCTGGCTGATGCTGCTGCCGATGCTGCCCGGCTACGCGTTGATGGTGTATCCGCTGAAGACCACGCTGTGGCAGTTCGCGGTGCCGTTCCTGGCGCAGAACCAGATGCTGATGAAGATCATCCGCCGCGAAACGATCGATCCGCAGATCTGGGCGGTGTACCTGCTCACCGGCTTCGGCCTGGCCGCGCTGCTGTGGCTGGCGGCGGTGCGCCGCTACCGGCAGGAGCAACTGGCGATCTCCAGTTGAGCAGCAGGCAGCGCGCGGGCAGGGTCCGCGCGCTGCACGCCCGTCGGCGCGGAGCTGCGCAGGCACTGCAGTGGTGATGCACACTCCCTGCGCGCGGCGGGCCCGTTCCGTCGTGCCGACGCTTCCTCCGCAGCGAGCCTTGCATGCCTCCCGATCCACGCGATGACACCGGAATGACCGCGACCGAGAGCGCGCGCCTGCTGGTCCTGGGCGAAGCGCGCATCCTGCAGCCGGGGAAGGTGCGCTGGCTGCGGGCGGTGGCCTGGGCGATCGCGTTGCTGGCATTGATGGTCGTCGTGGCGACGGCGGTGCCGCTGCTGTGCGGCAGGCTGCTTCCGCTGGGCGCCGAGCGCGTCGCGCCGTATGCCACGGCGTTGACGGCGGGCCTCCTCTACGCCGTGGCGGTCCGCCTGGGCGAGCGGCGCTGGCCGGCGGAACTGGCCTGGCGCGCGGCGCCATCGCAACTGGCCCTGGCGCTGCTGTTGGGCGCGGCGATGTTCGCGGCGGTGATGGCGCTCATGGCGATGTTCGGCGTGTACGCGATCCGCTGGACCGGGCCGGCGCCGGTTTGGGGTCCGCTCGGCAAGGCGTTGCAGGCCGGCATGGTCGAAGAACTGATGTTGCGCGCGATCCTGCTGCGGTTGCTGTGGCGCGCGTTCGGGCCGTGGCTGGCGTTCGCGCTGTCGGCGGCCCTGTTCGGCCTGGCCCACCTCGGCAACCCGAACGCGAGCCTGTTCGCCGCGCTCTGCATCGCGGTGGAGGCGGGCATCATGCTGGGCGCCTTCTACGTGCTGACTGGCCGGCTCTGGGTGTCCATCGGCGTGCACGCGGCCTGGAACTTCACCCAGGGCTATCTGTTCGGCGCGGCGGTGTCGGGGACCGACATGGGGCCGGCGATCGCGCGCAGCACGGCGCAGGCCGGGATGCCGGAGTGGCTGAGCGGCGGCGCGTTCGGACCGGAGGCCTCGCTGCCGGGCCTGCTGGTGTGCACGGTGGTGGGCGCGATCGCGACCTGGGTGGCCTGGCGCAGGGGGCGCTTCGGCACAGCCGCTCGCAGCGCCGGCATGACACTGTCGTCCTGATCGTGCCGATCCAAGCGTTCCGGTCGGCGCCGTGCTGCGCCTGGGCGTCCGCTGCGTGCCCGGGAGCGGCCGGGCACGCGCCTGCGGTGGCGAGGCTCAGCCGCCGGGATTGAATGCCAGCGTGCGCCGGGTGGTCACCGGTGCGCCGACCGGTTCGAAGCGCCAGCGCTTGGTGGCGTTCAGCGCTTCGCGGTCGAACACCCGCGGCGGCGTGGAGCGCAGCACGCGGGCATTGGTGACCGCGCCGTCGGTGCCGACGGTGATCTCCACCAGCACTTCGCCGGCCGTGCCCGAGCGCAGCGCTTCGGGCGGGTAGCGCGGGGCCGGGGTACTGATCGGGCGTAGCGTCTGTGCCGTGGCGGCGGCCGGCGCGGCCGCGGGTGCCGCCGCCGGTGCCGGCGTGGATTGCGCCGTGGTGGCGGGCGTGG
Source organism: Xanthomonas sp. (assembly GCA_040509765.1). Taxonomy (GTDB): domain Bacteria; phylum Pseudomonadota; class Gammaproteobacteria; order Xanthomonadales; family Xanthomonadaceae; genus Xanthomonas_A. The sequence continues at coordinate 28,941 of JBEVKG010000093.1, read as the reverse complement.
CCGGGCGCGCGGCGGCCTGGCGTTCGGCGTCCTGGCGTGCGCTCTCGCGGCGTGCGGCTTCCTGCTGTGCGGCGATCTGCTGCGCGGCCTGGGCCTCGCTGGCCTGCTGCTGCGCCTGTTTCTGCTGCTCGGCCGCCAGCTTGGCCTTCTGTTCGGCGTCCTTCTTCGCCTTGTCGGTCTCGTCCTGGCTGCGCTGGGCCACGGCGTCCATGCCCTTGCTCACGCCCTGCTTGAGCCGCGGCAATGCCGGCGCCTGCGGGTCCATCTTCTCGATCAGGCCGATCAGGCGCTGGGCTTCCGGAAAATCCTCGCGGTTGATGCTCTGTTCGGCGGCGATCAGCGTGTACGGCATCAGGTCGGTCAGCGCGCTCTTGACCCCGGCGTCGTCGGGCTGCTTGTCGCGCAGCGCCAGGTAGTACTCGACCGCGTTGTTGCCGGCCGGCGCGTACATGCGGTTCTCGCGCAGCGCCTGGCTGGCCGAGTCGTGCAACTGTTCGGTGCCCATCGACTGCACCTTGGCCGACACCGCCGGCGTGGCCGGTGCGTTGGCCGCGGTGGTGGCGGACGTGGCGCTGGGCGGTGCGGCCTCCTCCTGCTTGGAGCAGGCCGCCAGCGCGGCCAGCAACAGGACCGGCGCGACACGGCGCGCCTTGGCGAGTGTGGTGAGTTGCGACATGCGTCCCCCTGAATCCCCGGTGTTGGCAATCAACGATGCGACGGTGGTGCGTTCGCGGCTGCTGCGGCCCCCATGCCGCCAGCGCACCCCATCAGTCAATCTAGCATCCGCGGCCGCCGCGTGCGTGGCAGCCGCTGCCATGCGGCAAAAAGCGTGACGTTGCCCGCGCCGGTCAGTGCGCCGGCCGCGCCGGTGCGGACGCGGACATGATCCGGTCGGTCCAGGCGATGCCGATCGCCGACAGGATGAAGATGCCATGGATGATGGTCTGCCACAGCACGCCGGTGGCGGTCAGCGTCGCGCAGCTCTTCAGGTCCACCGTGCCCACGGCGCTGGCCAACTGCTCCGGCGAGCACATCGGCATGCCGCCGAGCGCGCCGACCGCGATGAAGGTCTTGAGCAGGTGGATCGAGGAGATGCCGATGATCGACAGCGCCAGCTTGACCTTGAGCACGCTGGCGTTGACGTGGCTCAGCCACTCCGGCTGGTCCGGGTGGCCTTCCAGGCCCAGCCGCGACACGAAGGTCTCGTAGCCGCCGACGATCACCATCACCAGCAGGTTGGAAATCATCACGACGTCGATCAGGCCGAGCACGATCAGCATGATCTGCTGCTCGCCCAGGCTCGGCGCCTCGTGGATCAGGTGCCACAGCTCCTTGCCGAACAGGAATACGTAGACGCCCTGGGCCACGATCAGTCCCAGGTACAGCGGCAGCTGCAGCCAGCGCGAGGCGAAGATCAGGTTGGACAGGGGGTGCAGGCGAGGCCGCTCGGGAGTCATGGTGTGGTCTGGAATGCTGCGTTGCGGGAACGGCCAGGGTACCCGGCCGGCGGTGACGCTGCCAAGCCGGGGGGCGCCGCTACACTCGGGATCCCCTTGCAGGAGCGCCGCCATGATCGATCTGTACTACTGGCCCACCCCCAATGGCCACAAGGTCACCCTGTTCCTCGAGGAAGCCGGGCTGGACTACACACTCAAGCCGGTCAACATCGGCGCCGGCGAGCAGTTCGCGCCCGCGTTCCTGGCGATCTCGCCGAACAACAAGATGCCGGCCATCGTCGACCATGCCCCGGCCGACGGCGGCGCGCCGCAGAGCGTGTTCGAGTCCGGCGCCATCCTGCTGTACCTGGCAGAGAAGACCGGCCGCTTCCTGCCGGCCGATCCGCGTGGGCGCGTGCTCGCGCTGGAATGGCTGTTCTGGCAGATGGCCGGCCTCGGCCCGATGACCGGGCAGATGGGCCACTTCAATGTCTATGCGCCGGAGAAGATCGGCTATGCGATCGAGCGCTACGGCAACGAGGTGCGGCGCCTGCACGGGGTGCTGGACAAGCGCCTGGCGCACAGCGCCTACCTGGCCGGTGACGACTATGGCATCGCCGACATGGCCAGCTACCCGTGGATCGAGGTGTACAACGGGCTGACCCCCGACTACGCCGCGTTCCCGCACCTCAAGCGCTGGCACGACGCCATCGCCGCGCGCCCGGCCACCCAGCGCGCCTACGCCTTGAAGGAGCAGGTGAACCCGAACGCGGGCAAGCCGCTCAGCGACGCCGAGCGCAAGCACCTGTTCGGGCAGCGCTGAGCCGGCGCGCTTCTCAAATCCCGGGCGCACGCGCATCATCCGTGCGCTCGGTGCTCCATCAGGAACCTTCATGCGCTCTCTGTTCGCCGCTCTCGCCCTCATGCTCGCCACCCCTGTCGTTCCCGCCCACGCCGAGAAACTGACCCTGGAAGCCATCACCGGCAGCAAGCCGCTGTCCGGGCCGACCCTGATGAAGCCCAAGGTGGCGCCGGACGGCTCGCGGGTGACCTTCCTGCGCGGCAAGGACAGCGACCGCAACCAGTTGGATCTGTGGGAATACGACATCGCCAGCGGGCAGACCCGCATGCTGGTGGATTCCAAGCTGGTGCTGCCCGGCACCGAGACCCTGAGCGACGAGGAGAAGGCGCGCCGCGAGCGCCAGCGCATCGCCGCCTACACCGGCATCGTCGAGTACCAGTGGGCGCCGGACGCGCATGCGCTGCTGTTCCCGCTCGGCGGCGAGCTGTACCTGTACGACCTGCGCAAGACCGGCAGCGCCGCGGTGCGCAAGCTCACCCACGGCGAAGGCTTCGTCACCGATCCGAAGATCTCGCCCAAGGGCGGCTACGTCAGCTTCGTGCGCGGGCGCAACCTGTGGGTGATCGACCTGGCCAGCGGCCAGCAGCACCAGCTCACCCGCGACGGCAGCGAGACCATCGGCAACGGCGTGGCCGAATTCGTCGCCGACGAGGAAATGGACCGCCACACCGGCTACTGGTGGGCGCCGGACGATTCGGCGATCGCCTTCGCGCGCATCGACGAAACCGAGGTGCCGGTACAGAAGCGTCCGGAGGTCTACGCCGACCACACCGAGGTGGTGGAGCAGCGCTATCCGCAGGCCGGCCAGCCCAACGTGAAGGTCCAGCTGGGCGTGATCGCACCGCGCGCCGGTGCGCAGCCGCAGTGGATCGACCTGGGCAAGAACCCGGACATCTACCTGGCGCGGGTGGATTGGCGCGATCCGCAACGGCTGACCTTCCAGCGCCAGTCGCGCGACCAGAAGCGCCTGGAACTGATCGAAGCGACCCTGGCCAACGGCAAGCAGCGCGTGCTGATCACCGAGACCAGCCCGACCTGGGTGCCGCTCACCTATGACCTGCACTTCCTCAAGGACGGGCGCTTCGTCTGGGGCTCGGAGCGCAGCGGCTACGAACACCTGTACCTGGCCTCGGAAGACGGCCGCACGCTGCGCCCGCTGACCCAGGGCGAGTGGATGGTGGACGAACTGCTGGCGGTGGACGAGGCGGCCGGCAAGGTCTACTTCGCCGCGACCAAGGAGTCGCCGACCCAGACCCAGCTGTACGCGGTGCCGCTGGCCGGCGGCGCCATCGAGAAGCTGTCCAAGCCCAACGGCACGCATGCCGCCAGCTTCGCCAAGAACGCCAGCGTCTATGTCGACAGCTGGTCCAACACCACCACGCCGCCGCAGATCGAGCTGTTCCGCGCCAACGGCGACAAGATCGCCACGCTGCTGGTCAACGACCTGGCCGATCCGCAGCATCCCTATGCCGCCTACCGACAAGCGCAGCGACCGGTCGAGTTCGGCACCATGACCGCCGCCGACGGCAAGACCCAACTGCACTACCGGCTGATGAAGCCGGCCGGGTTCGACCCGGGCAAGCGCTACCCGGTGGTGGTCTACGTGTACGGCGGCCCGGCCGCGCAGACCGTGGTCGATGGCTGGCCCGGCCGCGGCGATGCGCTGTTCGACCAGTACCTGGCCCAGCACGGCTACGTGGTGTTTTCGCTGGACAACCGCGGCACGCCGCGCCGCGGCCGCGATTTCGGCGGCGCGCTGTATGAGCACCAGGGCACCGTGGAAGTGGACGACCAGTTGCGCGGCGTCGCCTGGCTGAAGGCGCAGCCGTGGGTGGATGCGGCGCGCATCGGCGTGTACGGCTGGTCCAACGGCGGCTACATGACCCTGATGCTGCTGGCCAAGCACAGCGAGGCCTATGCCTGCGGCGCCGCCGGCGCGCCGGTCACCGACTGGGGCCTGTACGACAGTCACTACACCGAGCGCTACATGAACCTGCCCAAGGCCAATCCCGACGGCTACCGCGACAGCCGGGTGGCCGCGCACCTGGACGGGCTGACCTCGCCATTGCTGCTGCTGCACGGCATGGCCGACGACAACGTGCTGTTCACCAATTCCACTTCGCTGATGAGCGAACTGCAGAAGCGCGGCAAGCTGTTCGAACTGATGACCTATCCGGGCGCCAAGCATGGCCTGTCCGGCAGCAACGCACTGCATCGCTATCGCACCACCGAAGCCTTCCTGGCGCGCTGCCTGAAGCCCTGAGCGCGCCGTTCCGCTTCCATCTTCCCGTTTCCGCACGACAAGGAGTAACGCAATGTCGAGTCCGCCGCCGATACCCGGGACGCCCGGCCCCGCCGCCGCCACGACGCTGCCAGCGGCGAAGCGGGGCTGGTGGGCGCGGCACTGGAAATGGGCGGTGCCGCTGATCGTGCTGGTGCTCGGCGCGCTGCTGCTGACGTCGATCGCGGTGTTCGTGCTCGGCCTCGCGCGCGTCACCAAGTCGTCCGAGCCGTACCGGGTCGGCGTGATGGCCGCACAACACGATCCGCGCGTGGCGGCCACGCTGGGCGCGCCGATCAAGGACGGCATCATGCCCAGCGGCAGCATCAGCACCAGCGGCGGCGGCAGCGGCAATGCCGAGCTGAGCGTGTCGCTGCACGGCAGCCGCGCCAATGGCACCCTGTACATCGAAGCCGAGCGCCACGCGGGCGAGTGGCACTACACCACCCTGCAGGTACTGCCGGACGCGGGCGAGGCGATCCCGTTGCTCGATGCGCTCGGGCAGGACGCCGACAACGACGACGCAGAGGCGGACGGCATGGGGGGCGATGCGCCGCCGATGCCCGCGGCAGACGCGGACAACGCCGCGCCGGCCGGGGCCGACGCTACGAAATAAGGAAGCCGACCGGCGGCCGTTGCGCCGCCTCACGCCCGTTGCGGTGGACGGCCTTCCTACGCGCGCGCCGCCGTGCCGCAGCAGGTACGCAGTGACGCACGCTTCTACGCGAGGCCACCACGCGCGCGCTGCGTCGGCCGCGACGCCGTCCTGTCCGCATGCTGCACCGCCGCGCGACGGCGGCCATGACCTCCGGCAGATGGCCGATCCGGCAATGCCGCGTACGGTCCCTGCATCATCCTGTGGGAACTGCGCCATGAAGCCACGTGTCCTCGCCATCGCCCTGACCCTGGGATTGGCGGCACCTTCTCCGTTTCCGGCGCTGGCCGCACCGGCCGCACCGGCCGCCGCACCGGCCACGCGTGCGCCCGCTTGGGTGGAGCGCAGCAATGCGTTCGCACAGATCCTGCTGCAGGCGCAAGCGCCGTTCCAGGCCGAGGAAGTGAGCTTCTTCGGTGTGCCCGGGTTCGACGACCAGGTCTCCGATTTCGGACCCGACTACGCGCGGCGCTTCCGCGAGGCCACCGCCGCCGCGCGCCGCACGCTGCAGGAAAAGCTGCAGGTGGAGCGTGATCCCAACGTGCGCCAGGATCTGGCGATCCTGATCCACGCCGCCGATCAGTCCATCGAGGGCAGCACGCTCAACGAGCGCCTGTTGCTGCCATGGACCGATGCGCCGCAGCACGTGTTCGGCGGCATCAACAACCTGTTGTCCGAGCAGGTGCCGGCGGCGCGGCGCGCCAAGGCGCTGGCGCGGCTGCAGCGCTACGTCGGCCTGGCGCCGGGCAGCACCTCCAGCCTGCTGCTGGCGCGGCAACGTTACGAAGAGAAAAGCGCCGACGGCAGCCTGCTGCAGCCGACCAGGCGCGAGGTCGAGCAGGCCTTGAGCAATGTCGACACCTACGCCAAGGGTATTCGCGCGCTGTTCGCCGAATACAAGATCACCGGCGCAGATGCGGCGCTGGCGGCGATGGACCAGCAGTTCCAGGACTACGCCACCTGGACGCGCACGGTGGTGCTGCCGAAGGCGCGCGAGGATGCGCGCCTGCCGCCCGAGCTGTATGCGTTCCAGCTCAAGCAGGTCGGCATCGACATCGCACCGCAGGTGCTGATGCAGCGCGCGCAACTGGAATTCATGGAAACCCGCGCGGCGATGCAGCAGCTGGCGCCGCTGGTGGCCGCTGCCAAGGGCCTGCGCGGCGACGATGCCCGCGACTACCGTACGGTGCTGCGCGCGCTCAAGCGCGACAGCATCCCCGACGACAAGCTCGAGGCGCACTACCGCAGCGTCATCGACCGCATCGATCCGATCATCCGCCAGCAGCGCATCGTCGACGTGCCGCAGCGGCCGATGCAGATGCGCCTGGGCTCGCCGGCCGAAAGCGCCGCGCAACCGGCGCCGCATTTCCGTCCGGCGCCGCTGGTCGGCAACACCGGCGAGCAGGGTACCTTCGTACTGCCGCTGGGCAACCCGGACAGCGCCGGCAAGGGCGAGCACTACGACGATTTCAACTTCGGCGCGGCGGCGTGGACGCTCAGCGCGCACGAGGGCCGGCCCGGCCACGAACTGCAGTTCACCGCCATGGTCGAGCGCGGCGTGTCGCTGGCGCGCAGCCTGTACGCGTTCAATTCGGTCAATGTCGAAGGCTGGGCGCTGTACGCCGAGGCCGAGATGGTGCCGTACGAACCGCTGGACGGGCAGCTGGTCGCCTTGCAGTTCCGTCTGCTGCGCGCGGCGCGGGCCATGCTCGACCCGATGCTCAACCTCGGTCTGATCGACCGCGAGCGCGCGCGCTTGGTGCTGGAGCACGAGGTCGGCCTGTCGCCGGCGATGGCGCGGCAGGAACTGGACCGCTACATGGTGCGCGCGCCCGGCCAGGCCGGCAGCTACTTCTACGGCTACAGCCGCATCCTGGAACTGCGCATGCGCACCGAACTGGCGCTGGGCGCCAAGTTCGACCGGCTGAAGTTCAACAACTTCCTGCTGGACCAGGGGTTACTGCCGCCAGACCAACTGGCCGCGGCGGTGGAAACCCAGTTCATCCCCAACATTCAGGGCAGACAGTTGCCCTGATACGTGCTGCCGGAGCGACGCACTGTCGGTGTGCGTCGCTTCCCAGTCTGATGTGTTGATAGCCCGGAGCAGCGCTAATGCTTGAAGGGAACCAGTTCCGGCGGCTTGGTCCCTTTCCACTGTCCTTGCTTCAATGCACCAGGACAGATGCTCTGGTATTGGGCGAGCGCTGCGATGGCTGTCGGCGTCCATCCAACGCAGTGATTTGTCGTGACCGGTGTTGGATAGGGGCAATAGGGCGACACCGGTTCCCAACTCCCAGAGATGGGGTCAACCGGCTTCCAGTTGTAATCAGGAATGTCGCAGCCCTTCGAACAGAAGAGGAATGGGTCGTCCATCCGGCAAACCAGGGTCTGGTGAGGCGTCGATGCGCTCGCGCTGGTCTGCAGCCCGGCAGCGGCGATCAATATCCATATCCAGCGTTTCATAACGATTCCTTCTGTCAATGATGGTGTCCACCGAGTACTCAGGCTGACCAGATGGCAGGGCATCTTCGGATCCGGTGTGCGCCAGGAGCAACGCGCCGACGCCCCAGTCCGGAAAATATCGCAGCCTGGGCAGTAGCTTACCAGGGGTTCTGGGGTGCGAAACACCGCAAGCGCCGACGCTGGCTGCGCGCCTGGGAGGAGGTGGACACGCCCAGGCACCAGTCGATCGCAATGGTGGTAGCCGCGGTCAGCGTTCCTGGGGCGGTGCAGTCCCAGGCGGTGGGGGGACAGGCTGCCCCTGCGTTGGCGCCTGCGCCCCCGGCGGCACCCAGATCGCCATGCCTGCGGCACGCTTCTGCGTGGTGGGGATGCCGATGCCCAGGCCGCCGCCGACGTGGCCGCCGTAGCTGCCCGCGCCGACCGACAGGCCGCCGCCGGAGCGCTGCGAGCCCACGCCCATCAGCACCACGCCATTGGCGCCGAGCTTGGCCGCATCGCGCTTGAGCCGGGCGACCGCCGCATCGGTCTGGCCCTGGGTACCGAAACCGGCCGCGCTGGAGGATTCGAGCTGGGCGATATCCACCGCCCCCGGCGGCGGCGCGGAGTAGATCTGCACCAGCGCCGGGTCGATCGGTGGCCGCGCCGCGCCGACCATCACCTTCGAGGAGCTGGCGCAACCGGCCAGGGCCAGCAGCAGCGCCAGCGGCAACAACGGTCGGACGTTCATGGCCTTACCCCCGTGTTCGGATCTCACGCGATCATAGGCGGGCCGGGTGAATCGTGCCGAACCCGCCGCTGTCGCACCCTGGCAGGGCCGCCGTGATCCCCATGCCAAGAGTTGGGTTGCCTGGTCGTTGCCGCGCGCTATGGTGCAGGCTGACATTCGCATGGAGGCCGGCATGGGCCTGATCAGTCTGCTGTGGGGCATCGTGGCGTTGCTGTGGATGATCCTGGCCTTCATTCCGCTGCTCGGCTGGGGCAACTGGTTCCTGATCCCGTTCGCCGCGGTCGGCGCGCTGATCGCCGCGATCGGGCTGCTGTTCACTGCCGCGCCCAACCGCGGCCGCGCCAAGACCGGCCTGATGCTCAATGCGCTGGTGATCGTGGTCGGGGTGATCCGGCTGAGCCTGGGCGGCGGGGTGATCTGACCTGCGTGCCGGGCGACCGGCATGCTGTGTTGCAACATTCCGCGCTGCGCGCCGCGCCGGCGGGAGTAACATGCGCAGCCGACGGCACCCGCGCGCGGGCCGCCTTGCGTTCACGCCGGTGCCGGCGGCGCGGCCTGCGGTGCCTGGCGGCATCGGCCGTGCGACTGGCGCGGCCTCCCAGAATCCGCCCACCCAGGAGCCTGCACGTGGCCCATCCCCACTATCGCCCCCGGCGCATGCGCCGCGATGCCTTTTCGCGCCGTCTGATGCGCGAGCACACCCTCACCGTCGACGACCTGATCTGGCCGGTGTTCGTGCACGACGTGCCCGGACGCACGCCGATCGCCTCCATGCCCGGCGTGGAGCGCCTGTCGATCGAGGAACTGCTGAAGGAGGCCGAGGCGGCGCTGGAACTGGGCATCCCGGTGATCGACCTGTTCCCGGTCATCGACCCGGCCGGCAAGTCGCTGGACGCGGCCGAGGCCTGGAACCCGGACGGCCTGGCGCAACGCGCGGTGCGCGCGCTGAAGACGCGCTTCCCGGAGTTGGGGGTGATGACCGACGTGGCGCTGGACCCGTACACCAGCCATGGCCAGGACGGCATCATCGACGACCGCGGCTACGTGCTCAACGACATCACCGTCGAGGCGCTGGTGCAGCAGTCGCTGTCGCATGCGCAGGCCGGCGTGGACATCGTCTCGCCGTCGGACATGATGGACGGCCGTATTGGCGCGATCCGCCGCGCACTGGATGCCGACGCGCATCTGCACGTGCGCATCATGGCCTACTCGGCCAAGTATGCCTCGGCGTTCTACGGCCCGTTCCGCGAGGCGGTGGGCAGCGCCGGCAACCTCGGCAAGGCCGACAAGACCACCTATCAGATGGACCCGGCCAACGGCGACGAGGCCTTGCGCGAGATCGCCCTGGACCTGGAAGAGGGCGCGGACATGGTGATGGTCAAGCCCGGCATGCCCTACCTGGACGTGGTGCGGCGGGTGAAGGACGAATTCCGCGTGCCCACCTTCGCCTATCAGGTCAGCGGCGAGTACGCGATGCTCAAGGCGGCGATCGGCAACGGCTGGCTGGACGAGCGCGCCTGCGTGCTGGAGTCGTTGATGGCGTTCAAGCGCGCCGGCGCCGACGGCGTGCTGACCTACTTCGCGCCGCAGGTGGCGCGCTGGCTGCGCGAGGCGCGCTGAGCCAGCGCCTATTTTTGCAAGCGGCTTCAACGCACCTCCAGTAACGACGGTCAGCCGCTCCTGCCCGCGTCAGGCCGATCGGGAGGTGGCCGGCAGACAGCCCAGCCCCTGCAGCGTCGCCTCCACCGCCGCGTCCAGCGCGGTGTGCGGTTCTTCGCCGAGCAACGCCAGCAGCCGCGCGTTGCGCATGCGCAGCGGATGCCGCCACAGCGGGCGCATCTCGTGCAGTTCGCGCGCCAGCGGCCAGAACGGCAGGGCCAGGGTCAGCAGTGGCCACGGGAAGCGGCGCGTCCGCGGTGCCGCCAGGCCGTGGCGCTGTGCGACCCGCGCGATCGCCGCGGCCATCTGCATGCCGTCGGCGTCCCAGTGCCCGTCCATGTGCAGGCGGGCGAACGCCGGCAGCTGCGTGCGTTGCTGCAGCAGCGCCAGCATGGTCCGCGCCACGTCCGGCACGTAGGCCCACTGGTGGCCCACGCCCGGATCGCCCGGCAGGGTCACGGTCGCGACCGGCCGTCCCGGCCGCACCAGCCCCTGCGCGAACCAGCTGTTGCCCACGCGCGGGCCGAAGAAGTCGCCGGCGCGGACCACGATTGCCCGTGCGCCGTGCGCGGTCGCTGCCTGCAGGCGCCGTTCCAGTTCCACCCGGATCGCGCCCTTGCGTGTGACCGGGGCCTGCGCTGCGTCTTCGTCCGGCGCCGGATAGGCGTCCGGGCCGTAGTTGTAGACCGTGCCCGGCAGGACCACGGTAGCGCGCTCGGCGATGGCCGCGGCGACGGTGTTGTCGATCATCGGCAGCACCAGCTCCGACCAGCGCCGGTAGCCGGGCGGGTTGACCGCATGCACGATCACCGCGCAGCCCTGCGCCGCCTGCAGCACGTCGGCCCGCTGCAGCGCATCGCCGCGGCGCCAGTGGATGCCGTCGCGGTCCTCGCTGGGGCGGGCGAGGCCACGCTGCAGCGCGCGCACCTGCCAGCCGGCGTCGCGCATCTGCCGCGCCAGTTCGCCGCCGATGCCGCCGCTGGCGCCCAGCACCAGGGCCGTGGAAGAGGAAACAGACATGTCAGCACTCCGTTGGGATCGGCGGTCAGTGTCGACGTCGGTACCCCCGAAGAAAATTCGCGAATACCGCCAACCGGCTATACATTTATGTATGGACAACACGATCGGCTGGGAGCTCTACCGGTCCTTCCTGGCAGTGCTGGAGGAGGGTTCGCTGTCGGCGGCGGCACGCGCGCTGGGCCTGACCCAGCCCACTGTCGGCCGCCACGTGGCGGCGCTGGAACAGGCGCTGGCGGTGCCGCTGTTCGTGCGTTCGCAGACCGGCCTGCTGCCCACCGATGCGGCGCTGGCCTTGCGCGGGCATGCGCAGGCGATGGGCAGCCTGGCCGCGTCGCTGCAGCGCGCGGCGGGCCGCCACGGCGATACGGTGCGCGGCACGGTGCGTATCGCCGCCAGCGAGGTGATCGGTGCGGAGGTGTTGCCGCCGGTGCTGGCGGCCCTGCGCCGTGCGCATCCGCAGTTGCGGCTGGAACTGGTGCTGAGCAACCGGATGCAGGACCTGCTGCATCGCGAGGCGGACGTGGCGGTGCGCATGACCCGCCCCACCCAGGACGTGCTGGTCGCGCGCCACGTCGGCGCGGTGGCGGTGGCGCTGTTCGCGCACCAGGACTACGTGGCCCGGGACGGCCTGCCGCAGACGCTGGAGGAACTGCCGCAGCACGCGCTGATCGGGTTCGATGCGCAGACGCCGTTCCTGCGCGCCGCCGGCAGCGCCCTGCCGCTGTGGCGGCGCGAGGCGTTCGCGTTGCGCGCCGACAGCGACCTGGCGCAACTGGCATTGCTGCGCGCCGGCTGCGGCATCGGCTTCTGCCAGGTCGCGCTGGCGCGGCGCACGCCGACCCTGGTGCCGGTGTTGCCGCAGCAGGTGCGCGTGGGCTTGGAGAGCTGGATCGTGATGCACCAGGACGTGCGCGGCAGCGCCGCCTGCAGCGCGGTGTTCGCGGCACTGGTGGAGGCGATGACGGCGCACACCGCCTGAGGTGCGCGCGCTTGCAATGGCGGCCGGCTGGCGCATTCGCGCATCCGGCCGCCCCGAACCGGGGAAGGGTGCCGGGACGCTTTTACGCATCCCGACTCCCCATTCCCGACTTCGGTTCTTACGGCAGCGTCAGCGCGATCGGGTTGGCCTTCATGCTGGCGCTGATCGCCGGGAACGGATCCACGCCGGCCATGGTGATGACGTCGTTGATCGACACCACGTCGCAGTTGATGGTGCTGTCGTTGACGCACATGTAGGCGGCCGCGCCGTTGCCCGGCTCGTACACCGCCTTCCACACGTAGTTCGGGACCTGCACGTTGTCGGCGCCGATGCTGCTGCGCGTGCCGCTGTCGAAGGCCGGGCCGGTGACCACGTAGACCTCGCCGCGCTGCTTGGCCAGCTGGCGCACCTGCTCCTCGATCCGCGCCCACTCGCCGGTGTTGAGCTTATGGTCCTGCGGGACCACGTTGGCCATCGAGAAGGTTTCCTTCTCCGAGCTGGTGGTCGAGGCATCGCCGGCCGGGGTCATGTGGCCGCGGTCGAAGCCGGAGTTGGTGTAGTCCGAGGTGTGCGAGCGGTCGGCGGCCGGGATCCCGGTCTCGTCGTGGAAGGAACCGACGCGGCCGATCGATTCGGCGCCGGCGACCTGCTGGTCGGTGATGTGCTCGGCCGAGTACAGCGGACCCTTGGTCACGCCCGAGGCCATCAGCACGTACTCGGTATGGCAGACCTCGGTGGTGCGGCTGGTGATCGACGCGTCGAGCGTCGGTGCCTTGCCGCCGGCGTAGAGCGTGGGGCAGCTGGTGGCGGCGCTGGCCGCCTGGGCGGCGAACAGCGCAAGCAGGGCAAGACAACCGCGCAGGGAGACGGACATTGCAGGAACCTCGGCTGGTCAATGGGAGGTGAAGAAACTGGCGAGGTTCGATGTCCGTCAGGTGACCGCTGCATGTGCCGCAAATGGCAACTGCGCCGCGGGTCACGCTTGGCGGTAGACGCGACGCGGCGACGGACCAATCGCATGCGATAAGCGTTCTCATTTACAATGCGCGACCGCCCCGTCCCCCACCGCGCCGCCGTGATCAAGTCGTTGTTGTTCCAGTTGCACTGGCTGCTCGGCATCAGCGCCGGGCTGGTGCTGTCGGTGATGGGGCTGAGCGGGGCCACGCTCGCGTTCGAGGACGAGATCGTGCGCCTGGCCAATCCGCCACTGGCGGCCATCGCCGCGCGCCATGCCGCCGGCGAGCAGCCGCTGCCGCTGGCCGAGCTGGCGCGGCGCCTGGACCTGGGCGGGGCGCACCGCAGCAACCGGCTGCTGATCGATCCCACCGGCACGCGGCCGTCCGTGGTGCGCCTGCCCGGTCGCGACGGCGGCCGCCTGTATTTCGACCCCTACACCGGCGCGGTGCTGGCGGCGCCGCGCCTGGACGGGTTCTTCTCCTTCGTCGAAGACCTGCACCGGCGCCTGGCCGCGGGCGAGCGCGGCAAGGCGGTCACCGGCGCCTGCGCCTTCGTGCTGATCTTCTTCTGCCTGTCCGGGCTGTACCTGCGCTGGCCGCGGCGCTGGTGGAGCTGGCGCGCCTGGTGGGCGGTGGAGTGGAACCGGCAGGGACGCAGCTTCCTGTGGAGCCTGCACTCGGTGATCGGCACCTGGTGCCTGCTGGTCTACCTGCTGATCGCCGCGACCGGGCTGTACTGGTCCTACGACTGGTACCGGCAGGGGCTGGTGGCGATGCTCGGCGGCGATGCCGCGCCGAAGGAGAAGGAGGGCGGCCGCGGCGGCAAACCGCCGGCGGTGGACTACGCGCGGCTGCAGGCGGCCCTGGCGACCGTGCCCGCCGCGCAGCGCGCCTACCTGGATCTGCGCCTGCCCGGCCGCAGCGGCCAGCCGATCGTGGCCCGCTACCTGCCGCCCGACCCGGCGCACGACCGCGCCTACGACAGCGTGGAGGTCGATCCGGCCAGCGGCCGCATCCTGCGGCGCCTGGACTACCGCGGGCAGCCGCTGGGCCGGCGCCTGCTGACCAGCATGTTCGCGCTGCACAGCGGCAGCTTCTTCGGCCTGCCCGGGCGCGTGGCGATGCTGCTGGCGAGTCTGTGCATGTCGCTGTTCTTCGTCACCGGCTGGATGCTGTACCTGGACCGCCGGCGCAAGAAACGCGCATTGCGCGCCGCGCGGCGCGCGCTGCCGGGTCTGGTCGGCGATGCGGCCGCGTCCTGGCTGGTCGGCTTCGCCAGCCAGAGCGGCCTGGCCGAGCGCCTGGCCTGGCAGACCGCCGCGCACTTGCAGGCGGCCGGGCTGACGGTGGAGGTGCGCTCGCTGGCGCAGCTGGATCTGGCGCAGTTGCGCCGCGCCGAACGCGCGCTGTTCGTGGTCAGCACCTTCGGCGACGGCGAGCCGCCGGATGCGGCGCGCGGCTTCGTCCGGCGCGTGCTGCGCCAGGCGCAGGCCTTGCCGGAACTGCGCTACGCGTTGCTCGGCCTGGGCGATCGCCAGTATCCGCAGTTCTGCGGCTTCTCCCGCGCGCTGCAGCACTGGCTGGACGCGCAAGGCGCGCAGGCGCTGTTCCCGCCGCTGGAAGTGGACAACGCCGATCCGCAGGCGCTGGCGCAGTGGCAATGGCAACTGTCCGCGCTTACCGGCGTGGCGGCGTCGGCGCCGGCGCTGCAGGCCCCGGAGCCGCTGGACTGGCGCCTGGCCGGCCGCGTCCTGCTCAATCCCGGCAGCGCCGGCGCCCCGGTGTGGCGCATCGACCTGGCGCCGCCGCCGCAGGCGCACTGGCATGCCGGCGACATCCTGGAAGTGCAGCCCTGCCACGCCAGCGAGACGGTCCGCGCCTGGCTCGCCGCGCAAGCGCTGGACGCCGAGCAGGCGGTGCAGGCCGATGGCGTACCGCAGCCGCTGTGGCAGGCGCTGGCCGCACGCGTGCTGACGCCGCCGGCGCCGGGCGACGACCTGCAGGCCTGGGTGGATGGGTTGCCGAGCCTGCCGCTGCGCGAATATTCGATCGCCTCGGTGCCGGCCGACGGCCTGCTGCAACTGGTGGTGCGCCTGACCCTGCGCGACGACGGCAGCCCGGGCCTGGGTGCCGGCTGGCTGTGCCAGCACGCACCGGTGGGCGCGGTGCTGCGGGCGCAGGTGCGCGCCAACCCCGGGTTCCGCCGGCATGGCGATGCGCCCATGCTGTTGATCGGCAACGGCACCGGGATCGCCGGCCTGCGCAGCCTGCTGCGCGAGGCCGAGCGGGCCGGCGTGCAGGGGCACTGGCTGCTGTTCGGCGAACGCAACGCCGCGCACGACGCGCTGTTCGGCGACGAGCTGCAGGCCTGGCGCGACGCCGGCCATCTGCAGCGCCTGGACCGGCTGTTCTCGCGCGACCAGGCTCACAAGCGCTACGTGCAGGACGGGCTGCGCGAGGCCGCCGACGCGCTGCGCGACTGGGTGGCACGCGGCGCCACCGTGTATGTCTGCGGCAGCCTGGAGGGCATGGCGCGCGGCGTGGATGCCGCCTTGCGCGAGATCCTCGGCGAGGACGCGCTCGATGCGCTCAGCGCCGAGGGGCGCTACCGGCGCGATGTGTATTGAGGCGATGCGCCGCCAGCGGCGCGATCAGGCCCCCTTGCGTGCCTGTCTCGATCGCCGTTGCATCGCATGTACTGGCCGCAGGTCGGTGTAGGAGCCCCTTCAGAGCTCTCATCGGGCCAGAAGGCACCCGTGTAGGAGCGGCTTCAGCCGCGACGCGCCGTTACAGGGACTACTGCCGAGGCTGATCCCGCAAAAGCGCGCGAGCGCCGCGCCGACAGCCCAACGACGTGTCCCGCTGAGCTGCGATGAGGCGCGTTGTTGGAGGGCCCTTCCGGCCGCGACAGGCGAGCAGGCGATGTGTTCAGGTGCCATGCGTCGGGACTGAAGTCCCTCCCACAACAGTGTGGGGCGGCATGACAGGACCGCAAGCAACAGGGGCGCTCCCAAAGGCACCCGGGCGCGGTTGCAAGACAGAGGTCGCCGAGCAGCCGTACTGCGCTCGCCACCCCTGCGTCGTCGCGCTCGAACGCCATGGCGCCTCGCGTCGCGACTCAGCCAGCGGGCATGCAGTCACCGCTGCCGGTGGCCGCCGGCGCCTTGATCCGGTACAGGTCGCGCTTGCCGGCCTTCGGCGCGCGGGCGCTGCCGGACAGCAGCAGTTCGCTGGGCTTGGACGCATCCAGCACGGCACCGGCGGTGTGGCCGTCGCTGCCGTTGAACGACAGTGCCAGCGGCTGCGGGTCCGCATAGCGGCCGCCGGCGCATTGCGCCAGCAGCACCTGGCTGCCAGCGGCGCCGCGTGCGCGGGCAAACAGCAGCGCGCGGCCGTCGTCCAGCCAGGCGGCGTCGGTGTCGTCGTCGGCGCTGTTGACCGCGGCCAGCGCCTGCGGACGCGCGAACACCTGGCCCGCCAGGCGCGCCACGAACAGGTCCAGGCCGCCGGCGCCGCCATGGCCGTCGCTGGCGAACAGCAGCCGCGTGCCGTCCAGCGACAGGGCCGGCGCACGCTCGTTGCCCGGCGAATTCACCGCCGCGCCCAGGTTCTGCGGTGGGCCATAGCGGCCGTCGGCCAGCACCGGCGCGCGGTACAGGTCGGTGCCGCCGTGGCCGCCGGGACGATCGGAGGCGAAGTACAGCCAGCGGCCGTCGGCGCTGAAGAACGGGTCGCTGTCCAGGTTCGGCGAGTTCACCGGCGCCGGCAGCGGCTGCGGGTCGCGCCAGCGGCCGTCGCGCAGCACGGCCTGCCACAGGTCGCCGCCACCGGGCCCGCCAGCGCGATCGGGACTGGCCCAGACGATGCGCTGGCCGTTGGGCGCGACGCTGGCGCGGGTCTCGTCGGCGGCGGTCGAGACCACGCCCATGCCCTCGATGCCGAATTCGGAAAGCGCGAACGCACACGGCGCGCAGAGTAAACTCGCGGCCAGCGCGAGCGGCAGGGCAGGGGTCCGCATCAGGGATTCCATGGAATGTCGCCGCCAGTCTAAAACAACCAACGAGCGCTCCATGCCCAACTCCCGTTTTGCCGTGTTCGGCCATCCCGTCGCCCATTCGCTGTCGCCGCGCATCCACGCCGCCTTCGCCAAGCAGACCGGCATCGCCCTGCAGTACGAGGCGATCGACGTCCAGGCCGATGGCTTCGCCGCGGCGCTGGCGGCCTTCGCCGCTGCCGGCGGTGTCGGCGCCAACGTGACCCTGCCGCTGAAGGAGGCCGCGTTCGCGCTCAGCGTGGTGCACAGCGCACGCGCGCAGTCGGCCGGTGCGGTCAACACGCTCAGCTACCGCGACGGCCAGTGGCATGGCGACAATACCGACGGGGCCGGCCTGGTGCGCGACCTGACCGGCCGCAACGGCCTGGATCTGCGCGGCCGCCGCGCGCTGCTGCTGGGCGCCGGCGGCGCCGCGCGCGGCGTGGCGCCGGCGCTGCTGGAGGCCGGCGTGCAGCAGTTGGTGGTGGTCAACCGGGCGCCGGAACGCGCCGACGCGCTGGTCGATGCGCTGGGCGAGCCGGCACGCGCGATCTCGCGCTACTGGGAGGACCTGCGCGAGCTGGGCGATTTCGAACTGATCGTCAATGCCACCACCATCGGACGCGATCCGGCCGCCAGCTTCACCCTGCCGCTGTCGCTGATCAACAGCATGACCCTGGCCGTGGACCTGAACTATGGCGAGGTCGCGATCGCGTTCCTGGCCTGGGCACGCGCGGCGCGCTGCCGCGATACCGTGGATGGCCTGGGCATGCTGGTGGAACAGGCCGCCGAGAGCTTCGAGACCTGGCATGGCGTGCGCCCGGACACCGATCCGGTGTACGCCGCGCTGCGCGAGCGCGACGCGGTGCTTGTCAGCGCCGACTGACCCCTGCGTCTGCATCAAGAGGAGCGACCGCGTGGACAATGGATTTGCGACGCAACTGTTGACGACCGTGCTGTTCCAGTTGCCGGTCGTGGTGATGTACGTGGTCGGCCTGGCGCTGCTGGCCACGCGCCGTCCCGGCCGGCCGCGCACGCTGGGCCTGTGCGGGCTGAGCATCATGCTGCTGGTGATGCTGCTGGGCACGGCGATGTCGATGTTGCCGATGTGGCTGATGTCGCGCGGTGCCAGCCTGTCCGAGTTCGCGCTGTGGCTGGGCGTGCTGCGCGCGGTGCTTGGCCTGATGTTGGCGGTGGGCGTGCTGCTGGTGGTGCTGGCGCTGCGCTTCGCCCTGCCGCCGCGCGTGGCGTCGCCGCACTGACCGACGCCGACAGGCCTGGCCCAGGGAGGACGCCATGCTGGCGATGGGACTGCACCCGCTTCTGGACGTGAGCGTGCTGACCGGCGCGCTCGGCCTGTTGGCGCGCCTGTTGTTGCCGCTGATCGCCCTGCTGCTGCTCCCGCGGCTGGCGCCTGGGCGCGCACGCACGCATGCGCGGCTCGGGCTGACGGTGTTGCTGATGGGCGCGATCCTGCCGCGGCTGTTGGACGCAGTGCTGGGCTGGGTGGCGCTGGTGACCCCCCAGTTCCGCGGCACCCATCCGCACGCCTTTGCGCTGGTGCATCTGCTGGACGATGCGCTGTACGTGGCCGGGCTGGGCCTGCTGCTGCGCGCGCTGTGGCTGGCGCTGCCGCGCAAGGCCGCGCCGCCTGCGCCGTAACGCGGCGCGCAGCGCCGTTCAGTTCCCGCGTTTCAGTCCTTGCGACGGGACGTGAGAAAATGCCGGGATGACCGATTCCGCTTCGCCGTCGACGCCGCCCGCGTCCGGCCCGTCCCCGCGTCAGCTCACCGAACCGGTCAAGCTGGCCATCCGCGATGCCTACGCCAAGCTGCAGGCCAACACGCCCGGCTTCCGCGTGCGCCGCGCGCAGAGCCAGATGATCGGCGTGGTCTCGCGTGCGCTGGGCACGTCCGGCGGCGTCGGGGTGGCCGAAGCGCCCACCGGCGTCGGCAAGAGCCTGGGCTATCTCACCGCTGGCGTGCCGATCGCGCTGGCCAGCAAGAAGAAGCTGGTGATCAGCACCGGCACGGTGGCGCTGCAGTCGCAGCTGGTCGAGCGCGACATCCCGGCCTTCCTCAAGGCCACCGGGCTGGAGGCCACCGTGGCGCTGGCCAAGGGCCGCACCCGCTATCTGTGCACGCGCAACGTCGCCGAGCTGCACGGCGAGGCCGCGCAGAACAGCATGTTCGAGGACGAGGCGCCGCTGTACGACCGTCCGCTGAGCCCGGCCGAGGCCGAACAGGCGCGGGCGCTGGCCAAGGCCTATGCCGACAGGACCTGGAACGGCGACCTGGATGCCGCGCCGGAACCGGTGCCGCCGTCGCTGCGCGCGCGCATCACCACCAATGCCGCCGGCTGCGCCGGGCGCCGCTGTTCGTTCGCGGTGCAGTGCCCGGTGCTGAAGGCGCGCAGCGAGGTGCGCGATGCGCAGATCGTGGTGACCAACCATGCCCTGCTGCTGTCGGCGCTGTCGCTGGGCGACAGCGACAACGGCCAGCCGCTGATCGCGCCGCCGTCGGACATGCTGCTGGTGCTCGACGAGGGCCACCACATCGCCGGCGTCGCCATCGATCAGGGCGCGGCCAATCTGCCGCTGGACGAGATGGCGCGGCGCACCGGGCGCCTGCAGGCGCTGGTCGGTGCCGCCTACCGGCTCGCCGACAAGGACCGCATCGGCAACCAGTTGCCCAACGAGGCGATCGAACTGGCCGCACAGGTGGCCAAGGGGTTGAAGGCATTCCGCGCCGAGATCGAACGGGTATGGGTGCCGGAGCCGGGCCAGGACGAGCCGATGTGGCGCGCGCCCAACGGTCGCCTGCCCGAGGACTGGAAGCCGCTGATCGACGCCCAGGCGCAGGACACCGGAGCACTGCTGAACTGGGTGCAGGCCGCGCACCAGATGGCGGCCAAGTCCAAGCAGGACGATGCGGCCAAGGAACGCCTGCAGCGCAACCTGGGCATGGCCCTGGAGATGGTCGAGCAGCAGTACGCGCTGTGGCTGGGCTGGCGCCGCGAGGACCAGGACGGGCAGCCGCCGATGGCGCGCTGGATCACCGCCTCGCGCGATGCCGATCTGATCTGCCATTGCTCGCCGGTGTCGGCCGCGCAGGTGCTGCGCTCGCTGCTGTGGAGCGAGGTCGATGCGGCGGTGCTGACCTCGGCCACGCTCACCGGCGGCGGCGATTTCCAGGCGCTGGCGATCGACAACGGCCTGCCTGCGCATGCCGAGATGGTCTCGCTGTCTTCGCCGTTCGACCTGCCCAACCAGGCCGAGTTGATCGTGCCGGCGTTCCCGGTGGCGCCGGACGACCGCGAGGGCCATCCGCGCGAAGTGGCGCGCTACCTGGTGCGCGAGCTGGACTGGGGCAAGGGGTCGATCGTGCTGTTCACCTCGCGCTGGAAAATGCTCAAGGTGGCCGACCTGCTGCCGATCGCGCAGCGCAACCGCGTGCTGGTGCAGGGCGACGGTTCCAAGTCGCAGATGATCGGCGAGCACATGCGCCGCATCGCCGCCGGCGAAGGCTCGGTGCTGTTCGGCCTCAATTCCTTCGGCGAGGGCCTGGACCTGCCGGGCGAGGCCTGCACCACCGTGGTCATCACCCAGGTGCCGTTCGCGGTGCCGACCGATCCGCAGACCGCCACGCTCGGCGAATGGTTCGAGAGTCGCGGCCTCAACGCCTTCAACCTGATCGCGGTGCCGCACGCGCTGCGCACCCTGACCCAGTTCGCCGGCCGCCTGATCCGCACCTCCGACGACCACGGCCGCGTGATCATTCTCGACTCGCGGCTGCTGACCAAGCGCTACGGCAAGCGCATCATCGATGCCTTGCCGCCGTTCAAGCGGGTGATCGGCTAGCGGATGTGACGCCCGTTGGGCTGGCGACGTGACGCCGTGCGCCAAGCTGACATCGCATGGGCGGCAAGGCCATGCGTTTGCCGCCGCAGTGCGGACAGGCCGCGCGCGCTGCTCTAGTATCGCCGGCGACAGGGGGAATCATCATGCGAATCGCCAGGCAATGGGCGTTCGGAGCGGCGTTGTGCGTGCTGACCGGCATCGCCGCGGCGCAGCCGACAGACGCACCGACAGAAGACAGCGCGGCGGCAGCGCCGGCCAATCCGGCTTACCGTGCGCAGTTGCTGCAGTTGATCGGCGACGATGCGCAGGCCCGCGCCGATCTCAAACGCGACTACTCGCCGCAGCGGCTGCAGCACGATACCGTGTCGTTGCGCGCGTATGCACGCGAGGTCCGAATGGCGCAGAAGCAAAGCCAGGAGCGCCTGACCGACCTGATCCGGCGCCAGGGCTTTCCCGATGCGCAGGCGGTCGGCGCCGCTACGGCGCACGCGGTGTTCCTGATCGCCCAGCGCATCACCGAGCCGGGTTTCCGCGCCGACTTCCAGCGCGGCATCGATGCCGCCGTGCAACGCGCGGCCTACAGCCGGGCCGATCAAGCGCTGTTCGCCGATCGCAGCCGCGCGCTGAGCGCGAAGCGCTAGCCTCCGCCATTGCAGCGCTGCCTTAGGTGCATCGCGCCGCGGTGCGCTGACGAACGTGGGCCCCGGGCGTTGCCGCCGCCGATGCCCCGCGCGCGCGTCTACATTTTGCGGCCGATCTGCATCCGCATCGCTGCCGGGCGACGCCGCGCCGGCGCTGTCGCTGCAACGGATTGCGCGCTCCGCCAGCGGTCGCGATCACAGTGTGCGTACGCGATTGGCCGCGTCGATGACAGCGATTGCAAGGAACGAATGTTCTGCGCGCCGCACTGCCGCCATGCTGCAGCTCCCTTCACGCGAGCCGACGCCATGCGCCCTGGATCCTTGTTGTTGCTTGTCCTGTTGTCGCCTTCCCTGATCCTGTCGGCCAGCGCCGCGCAGTCCACACTCACCCGCGACAACGGCGCGCCGGTGGGCGACAACCAGAATTCGCAGACCGCCGGACCCAACGGCCCGACGCTGCTGCAGGACGTGCAACTGATCCAGAAGCTGCAGCGCTTCGACCGCGAGCGCATCCCCGAGCGCGTGGTGCACGCGCGCGGCACCGGCGTGCACGGCGAGTTCACCGCCACCGCCGACATCTCCGAGCTGAGCAAGGCCAAGGTGTTCGCGCCGGGCACGACCACGCCGGTGTTCGTGCGCTTCTCCTCGGTGGTGCACGGCAATCATTCGCCGGAGACGCTGCGCGATCCGCACGGCTTCGCCACCAAGTTCTATACCAGCGAAGGCAACTGGGACCTGGTCGGCAACAACTTCCCGACCTTCTTCATCCGCGATGCGATCAAGTTCCCGGACATGGTGCACGCGTTCAAGCCGGACCCGCGCACCAACCTCGACGACGACGCGCGCCGCTTCGACTTCTTCTCGCACGTGCCCGAGGCGACCCGCACGCTGACCCTGCTGTACTCCAACGAAGGCACGCCGGCCGGCTACCGCTTCATGGACGGCAATGGCGTGCATGCCTACAAGCTGGTCAACGCGCAGGGCCAGGTGCACTACGTGAAGTTCCACTGGAAGAGCCTGCAGGGCCTGAAGAACCTGGATCCGCAGCAGGTGGTGGCGGTGCAGGGCAAGGACTACAGCCACCTGACCAGCGATCTGGTCGGCGCGATCAAGCGCGGCGACTATCCGAAGTGGGACCTGTACATCCAGGTGCTCGCGCCGGAGGACCTGGCCAAGTTCGATTTCGATCCGCTGGACGCCACCAAGATCTGGCCGGGCGTACCCGAGCGCAAGATCGGGCAGATGGTGCTGAACAAGAACGTGGACAACTTCTTCCAGGAGACCGAGCAGGTGGCGATGGCGCCGGCCAACCTGGTGCCGGGCATCGAGCCGTCGGAAGACCGCCTGCTGCAGGGGCGCATCTTCTCCTACGCCGACACGCAGTTGTACCGCATCGGCACCAACGGCCTCAGCCTGCCGGTGAACCGGCCGCGCGTGGCGGTCAACAACGGCAACCAGGACGGCGCGATGAACGCCGGCAGCACCAGCAGCGGCGTCAACTACGAGCCGAGCCGGCTCAGCCCGCGGCCGCAGGATCCGAACGCGCGCTACAGCCAGCTGCCGCTGTCCGGCACCACCCAGCAGGCAAAGATCGCGCGCGAGCAGAACTTCAAGCAGGCTGGCGAGCTGTTCCGCAGCTACAGCAAGAAGGAGCAGCAGGACCTGATCCAGAGCTTCGGCGAATCGCTGGCCGGCACCGACGATGCCAGCAAGCACATCATGCTCTCGTTCCTGTACAAGGCCGACCCGGCCTACGGCAGTGGCGTGGCGCGGGTGGCCAAGGGCGATCTGGCACGGGTCAAGCAACTGGCCGCGCAGCTACAGGATTGATCCGTCCCACGCGCGGCCCGGCGGCGGCATCGCCGCGCCGCGCACCTTCTTGCGGAGACCACCCATGCGTCGTGTTGCCCTCTTTCTTCTTGGCCTCGCCGTGAGCGCTACGGCCGCCGCCGCACCGGCGGCGCCGGCACCGCCCGATCCGGCGGCAGTACAGGCGCAATTGCGCAGCTACTTCTTCGATGCCGCGCGGCAGGGCCGCCAGGACATGCTGGCCGAGTTCATCGGCGCCCATTACGACCTCGATACCCGCGACGACAAGGGCTATACCGCGCTGATCCTGGCCGCCTACCACGGCCAGCAGGCGGCGGTGGAGCAGCTGCTGCGCGCCGGCGCCGACCCCTGCGCGCAGGACAAGCGCGGCAATACCGCGCTGATGGGCGCGATCTTCAAGGGCGAGCTGCGCATCGCCAAGCGGCTGATGCAGGCCGATTGCGCGCCGGACCAGCGCAACAACGCCGGGCAGACCGCGGCCATGTACGCGGCGCTGTTCCAGCGCACCGAGGTGCTGAAGGACCTCGCGGCCAAGGGCGCCGACCTGCAGGCCAAGGATGCGCAAGGCAACGACGTGGCCAGGCTGCAGCGCGGCGAGTTCGCCACGGCCCCGGCGCGCTGAGCGATCCCGGCCCGCCTCCCATCCGGGTGTCGGGCACGGCGATCGCGCGGCGCGTGGATCGCAGGCCCCGGATCGGCGAAAATGCCCGGGTGGCCGGTCCCTCCGGCCTGCCGCGGCCCGTGCCGTCGCCGTTCCCGCCTTGGCGGGCGGTGGCGCCTCCGGGCTGTGCGCTGCCCTGCCGGTATCGTGCCGGCGCTCTGCCGCGGCTCGCCGTCGCCCATCCCGGATCTGTCTTGAACGCCACTGCCCCTGTCTCTCCCGACGACCTGCCCCTGGCCGAGCGCCTGCGCATCGCCCTCGACCTGCTCGAGACCATCGCCGCCGACCGGCGCGTGCTCGACACGATGCCGGAGGCCGAGCGGGTGCGCTTGCTGCAGGTGGTCGCCCAGGTCTTCAACCCCGAACCCAAGGCGCGGCGCAAGCTGCTCAAGGAGCAGGCGCGCGAGCGCCACCAGGAGAAGGTGCGCAAGGCCGAGGAGCTGCTGGCGCAGACCGGCATCCGCGCGTTGCGGCGCAAGCCGGTGTTCAGCACGCCCAACTATTTCCCGCCGCACACGCCGCAAGCGCTGACCCATGCGCAGGCCGCGGCCGAGGCACCTGCAACGCATTCGCCCGAGCTGCGCCACTGCTACGTGTGCAAGCAGAAGTACACCGAGCTGCACCACTTCTACGACCAGATGTGCCCGCCCTGCGCCGAGTTGAACTACGTCAAGCGCACCGAGACCGCGGACCTGCGCGGGCGTGTGGCGCTGCTCACCGGTGGCCGGGTCAAGATCGGCTACCAGGCCG
Source organism: Xanthomonas sp. (assembly GCA_040509765.1). Taxonomy (GTDB): domain Bacteria; phylum Pseudomonadota; class Gammaproteobacteria; order Xanthomonadales; family Xanthomonadaceae; genus Xanthomonas_A. The sequence continues at coordinate 4,129 of JBEVKG010000093.1, read as the reverse complement.
GGCTCAAGCTGCTGCGCGCCGGCGCCGAGCTGATCGTGACCACGCGCTTCCCGCGCGACTCGGCGGCGCGTTATGCGGAGGAGCCGGATTTCGCCGAGTGGGGCCACCGCCTGCAGGTGTACGGGCTGGACCTGCGCCACACGCCCAGCGTCGAGGCGTTCTGCAGCGAACTGCTGGCGACCCGCACGCGCCTGGATTTCATCGTCAACAACGCCTGCCAGACCGTGCGCCGGCCGCCGCAGTTCTACGCGCACATGCTGGCCGGCGAGACCGCCGCGCTGCACGACCTGCCCGAGCACGTGCGTCGGCTGGTCGGCCAGTACGAAGGCCTGCGCGGCCCCGACCTGCTGCCGGCCGGGGCGAACACGCTGCCGGCCGGGGCGGGCCATGGACGTGCCGGTGCCGACGGCCTGCTGCGCGCCGCCGAACTGTCGCAGGTGCCGCTGCTGGCCGACGACCTGCTCGCCCAGCAGCACCTGTTCCCGGAGGGACGCCTGGACCAGGACCTGCAGCAGGTCGACCTGCGCGGGCGCAACTCCTGGCGCCTGCTGCTGGACGAGGTGTCCTCGGTGGAACTGCTGGAAACGCAACTGGTCAACGCGGTCGCGCCGTTCGTCCTCAACGCGCGGCTCAAGCCGCTGATGTTGCGCACGCCCGAGCGCGACAAGCACATCGTCAACGTGTCGGCGATGGAGGGTCAGTTCTACCGCAACTTCAAGACCACCCGGCATCCGCACACCAACATGGCCAAGGCCGCGTTGAACATGATGACCCGCACCTCGGCGGCCGATTACCAGAACGACGGCATCCACATGAACAGCGTGGATACCGGCTGGGTCACCGACGAGGATCCGGCCGAGATCGCCGCGCGCAAGGTCGAGGAGGAGCGCTTCCATCCGCCGTTGGACATCGTCGACGGCGCCGCGCGCATCGTCGATCCGATCATCCATGGCGCCAACACCGGCGAGCACGTGTGGGGCCAGTTCCTCAAGGACTACGCGCCGACCGACTGGTGAGCCAGGCGGCGCTTGGCCGCAGCGCAGGCGCGCGGCGTGTGCCCGCGCCCACGCGCGGCCTAGCCGCGGGCGCGGTCCACGCTGGTGGCGTCGGCCTCCTTCTCGCGGCCCCAGAACTCCACCAGGATGGTCATCATCGTCCACACGATCAGCGTCGGCTGCACCTTGTCCGGCAGCAGCGCCTGGCCCTTGAGCATCACGTCGATCACCTTCGGCAGCGCCAGCGCCATCAGCAGGGTGTAGACCGCATAGGCCACCCGGTGCCGGCTGCTGGAAATGAACAGGATCGAGGTGACCAGACTGGCGAGCATCGCCAGGACGACGCCGAACTGCCAGGCGTCGAGGCGTTCGGTGCCGGTGAGCACCAGGCCCAGGACGGCGCCGAAGAACATGTTCAGGCCACTGAGGTTGGCCTGGTATTCGTCCCTGGTCATGCGGCCGAGGCCGACCTTGCCGAACACATTCCAGCGCTTGCGCATGCTCGCTCCCCTTCGCATTGCCGCATCCTGGCGTCGCCACGCCCATCGGCTGGCCGCACGCCTCCCCGCGGCCACTGTAGCGAAGAACACGCGCGTTCGCTGCCTGCGCGCCGCACGCCGCGTGTCCCTGCGCTGCGGCGCAGGAGCGGCCCGTGCTAACCCAGGGTCTGCAATTCGCCGCGCGCACCGCTCGGCGTCAGATACAGGTGGCCGATGCCGATCGGCAGGCGGAAGCGGCGCGGCCCGGCGCTGCCGGGATTGAGATAGAGCACGCCGTCGCGGGTCTGCAGCGCGGGCATATGCGAGTGGCCACTGATCACCACGTCCACCCCATCGGTAACGTGTCCCAGCGTCTTCAGGTCGTGGCGCACGTGCAGGCGCACGCCGTCGATGTCCAGGTCCAGGGTCTCGGGCAGCGTCTGCGCCCATGGCGCGGTATCGATGTTGCCGCGGATCGCGTGCAGCGGCGCCAGTTCGCGCAGCGCCTCCAGCACTGCGGGCGTGCCGACGTCGCCGGCATGCACGATCGCAGCGCAGCCACGCAAGGCCGCCAGCGCCTCGGGGCGCAGCAGGCCATGGGTGTCGGCGATCACGCCAAGATGCAGCGGTCGAACGGGGCGCATCGGGGGCGCTTCCTGGTGTGTGGCGAGCGTCCAGGCTACCCGTTCGGACGTGGTGGCGCCGTCGCCACCGGCGCGTGCGCACCACGGTCCGTGGAGGCCGTCGCGCCAGGGCACCGAGCGCGGACACGCAGGGCAGGCATGCCGGTCTTGGTGCGTCGGCATGCAGCCGGTGCGCGCGCCAGCGCCTTGCGTTGGTGCAACCCCAAGGCTTGCCGAACCGCGCCATCGCACTCGAGCATTAACCCGCACGGAGCGGCGCGCGCGCCGAGTGCGGCGTGCGCACGCGGCGTGTTGTACCGTTGCCATCCGTGTTCAGCCCTCGATGTCGCGCCAGCGCACCGGGCATTGCCTTTCTTCTCCAGCAGAGTTCGACGATGACCTCTTCCGCTACGCCCCCTGCCGCCGCCGATGCCGCGCCGCACGGCGCCGCCGCCGTGTTCCGCGTGGTCACCGGCAACTTCCTCGAGATGTACGACTTCATGGTCTATGGCTTCTATGCCACGGCCATCGGTCACGCGTTCTTTCCCTCGCACAGCGCGTTCGCCTCGCTGATGCTGTCGCTGGCCACGTTCGGCGCCGGTTTCCTGATGCGGCCGATCGGCGCGCTGGTGCTGGGCGGCTACATCGACCGGCACGGGCGTCGCAAGGGCCTGATCCTGACCCTCGGGCTGATGTCGGCAGGCGTGCTGCTGATCGCCTTCGTCCCCGGCTACGGCACCATCGGCGTGCTGGCGCCGTTGCTGGTGCTGCTCGGCCGCCTGCTGCAGGGCTTCTCCGCCGGTGCCGAACTGGGCGGCGTATCGGTGTACTTGGCCGAGATCGCCACGCCGGGCCGGCGCGGCTTCTACGTGGCCTGGCAGTCGGCCAGCCAGCAGGTGGCGGTGGTGTTCGCCGCCGCGCTCGGCGTCGCCCTGCATGCGCTGCTGTCCGACAGCGTGATGGACAGCTGGGGATGGCGGGTGCCGTTCTTCATCGGCAGCCTGATCGTGCCGCTGATCTTCCTGATCCGTCGCTCGCTGCAGGAAACCCCGGAGTTCGCCGCGCGCCAGGCGCCGGACCTGGCCGGCATCGCGCGCTCGCTGCGCGCCAATGTCGGGCTGATCCTGGCCGGCGTGGGCATGGTGATGATGACCACCGTGTCGTTCTACCTGATCACCGCCTACATGCCGACCTACGGCCGCGCCGAGTTGCACCTGAGCGAGCTGGACAGCCTGGTGGTGACCGGTTGCATCGGCCTGTCCAACTTCGTGTGGCTGCCGGTGATGGGCGCGCTGAGCGATCGCATCGGCCGCAAGCCGCTGCTGGTGTTCGCCAGCGTGGCCATGTTGCTGACGGTGTGGCCGGCGCTGCAGTGGCTGGTCGATGCGCCGTCGTTCGTGCGGCTGCTGCTGGTCGGCGAGTGGCTGTCGCTGCTCTACGGCGCCTACAACGGCGCGATGGTGGTGGCGCTGACCGAGGTGATGCCGGCGGAGGTGCGCACCACCGGCTTCTCGCTGGCCTACAGCCTGGCCACCGCGACGATGGGCGGCTTCACCCCGGCGGTGTCCACCTGGCTGATCCACGCCACCCATAGCCGCGCTGCGCCGGCGCTGTGGCTGTCGCTGGCGGCGTTGATCGGCCTGGCCTGCACCTTGCTGCTGTTCCGCCGCCAGCGCGGCGCTGGCACGTTCCAGGCGGCCTGAGCGCGGCACTGCGGAGCGGCGGCGCAGGGCGGCGGCAGTCCGCCGCGCCCTGCGCGATGTGCGCGGGGCTAACCCAGATCCAGCGCGGCGGTGAGATCGCCCGGTACCACCCCGCTGGCGGCGCGCATCGCGCGCTCGCGTTCGACCAGGCCCGGCAGCGGTTCCAGGCCGAAGCGGCGGGTGATGAAGCGAAGGATGGAACCGGTGTCGTAGACGCTGTGGTCGACGTGGCCGCGCTTGGCGTGCGGCGACACCACCAGCGCCGGGATGCGCGAGCCCGGGCCCCAGCGATCGGCCTTGGGCGGCGCCACGTGATCCCACCAGCCGCC
>JBEVKG010000092.1:0-5008 GCA_040509765.1 Xanthomonas sp. | reverse complement strand
CGCCGCGCCAGCCGAAGTGCACCACATCCCAGCCCAGCAACAGCAGCGCGATCAACACGCCCAGCGACGCCGCCACGCGCTGCGCGAAGCCCAGCGTGGCGGCGGTGTAGTGGCGGTACGCCCGTTCCAGCGGAGGATCGAAACGCAGCGCGGCGAATCCCTTGCGCAACTGCGCCGCGTAGGCCTCGCCCGGCGGCGCGTCGTTTGGCTCCTGGTAACGCTCGTGCATGCAGTCCCCTGTCGACGGCAACGCGGCGCGAAGTGCGGATCAGGTCACATCAGATCGTGCAACCCGATTCGGTTTCGCGCGGACGCTGCGGTGCCCACGTCGAGACCATGAAAAAGCACCGGCGCGTGATTGTCCACTTTCGTGACCATTGGTTGCGTGACAGCGGCAGCCTGCCGCGCCGGCATGGCGCAGCAGGCGAGCGTCAGCGCGGCGGCGGGAACGCCCACACGCTGTGCGGATCGCCGCCCTGCCCGCGCCGATGGGCGGCGCGCGCCATCTGCCAATACGCCCAGGCCAGCACCAGCGCGCAGGCGTCGATCGCCAGCAGCGTGCCGCTGCTCCACGGCGCCACCCAGCCGGTGGCGCCGCGCAACCCGGCCAGCGGCACCAGCGCGGTCAGCGCCGCGCAGGCCAGCAGCAGTTCGTAGGCGCCGCGGGCGGTGGGCCGCAGCAGCGCCCAGGCCACGCCGAGCGCGAACACGGCGTAGTACGCGCCGCGCTCCATGCCCGGCGGCAGCAGGCGCGCGGCCACGAACAGCGCCGACACGCCGGCCACGCAGCCCAGGCAGACGCCGGTGGTGAGCCGCGCCATGACATGGGTGCGCAACGGCTGTGCGTGCTGGCGGCGCTTGCGCCGCGCTTCCACCCACAGCAGGTTGCCGCTGTAGAACAGGAACGCACCGCCGAGCCCGAGCAGGAAGTACAGCCACTGCAGCGGCCAGCGCCCGTAGTTGCCGAAGTGCAGGGTCTGCAGGCCGCGCAACGCCGCCACGCCCGGCGACATGGTCTGCGGCGACAGCACCCGCAGCACCTTGCCGTCGGCCGCGCGCAGCGCGACGCCGGCGAGCGTATTGAGCCGGCGCTGGTCCTGGTGGCCATAGAGCTCCACCTGCGCGTTGGCGTCGCCGGCATCGTGGAAGGACAGGCTCTCCGGCACGAAGCCGGGATTGGCCGCGCGTGCCCGCGCCACCAGCTCGGCCACGGGCAGCATCGGCGCGGGCACGTGCGCAGGCTGGACGTGCGGGGCCAATTCGAAGTCCGGCTGCAGCACCTGCATCAGCTTGCCGTCGAACACCAGGTATTGGAACGGCGCCAGCAACAGCACGCCCAGGGTCAGCACCGCGCCGGACCAGGCGAAGATCACGTGGAACGGCAGCGACAGCATGCCGATGGCGTTGTGCGCGTCCTGCCACAGGCGCTTGACGTTGCGGCCGCGGCGCAGCGCGAACAGGTCCTTGAACAGCACCGGCGCGTACAGCACCACACCGCTGACCAGGGCCAGCCCGTACAGCAGGCAGACCACGCCGAACAGATAGGTGCCGAAGGTGCGCGGCAACCCGGCGGTGAAGTGCAGGTCGTACAGGAAGGCGACGAAGCCGCTGCGCTGCGGCAACTGCCGTAGCTGCCCGTCGGTACCGGGCTGGAACTGCACCATGCCGCCGAAGGCCTGCTGTGCGGCCGGCCCGAACGCATAGAACTGCGGCTGCGTGCGGCCCTCGCCAGGCAGCATCAGGGTGTAGGACTCGGCCAGCGCCGGATGCCGCGCCAGCACCGCATCGGCCAGCGCCTGCGCGGCCTGTTCCGGCGGCAACGCAGGAGCGTGTACCGCCGCCGGCCGCGGCCACTGCTCCAGGTCGTGGGTGAACACGTTGATCGCCCCGGCGTAGAAGGCGATGAACAAGGCCATGCCGGCGAGCAGGCCCATCCAGCTGTGCGCCGACAGGAACTGGCGCAGGGTCGCGGCCTTCATGGAGTCACCTGCACGAGATGCGTGGCCTTGAGCAGGAACAACGCCAGGTAGCACAGCGCGGTCGCCGCGCCCAGCCACAGCCACGCACGCGCGCCGCTGCGGAACACGAAGGCCAGCGACATGGCACCGACCCACATCGGGAACACCAGCAACAGCCACGGCAGTGTGTGCACCTGCAGCTGGCCCGGCCACAGCAGCACGCACAGCCCGATGACGCCCACCGCCAGCGGCAGGCCGAGCACGATCGCCGCCAGCCACCTAGCCCACATCGGCATCGCCCCTGTGCAGGTGCCGCCAGGCATCCAGGTACGGCAAGGCCACCGCCGCCAGCATCGTCGCGCTCAGCGCGGCGAAGACGCCGGCCCACACTCCCAGCGCGGCGATCGCCGCACCTAGCGCCGCCACGCACAGCAACGTGCCGGCCACGCGCAGCGCGCGCGCGTGCCGGCGCCAGGCCGGGCACAGCCGCTGGTGCGCGGTGGCCAGGTAGAACGCCAGCGCCGCCAGCGCCGCGCCCAGCAGATAGCCGGCGGTGGCGACGGCAGGCATCACCAGCGCGCCTCGAAGCCGATGCCGACCACGCGCGGCGCGCCCAGGATCGCGACCGGATCGGTGGCCCAGCGGTACTGCACGTAGTGCCGGTCGAGCAGGTTGTTGGCGAAGATCCACGCGCTCCAGTCCAGGTTTTCGTAGCCGAACTTGGCGTTGACCACGGTGCGCGAGGCCAGTTGCACGGCGCCGGCGCCGATGTCGGTGTACACGCGGTCACGGTAGCTGGCGTTGAGGTTGGCCAGCCAGCCGTCGGCGAAGCGCCAGTTGGCGCCGAGCGCCGCGGTCCAGTGCGGCGCGTAGGCGAACTCGCGGCCGGCGTAGTCGATGACCGAGGCGCCGGCGATGGTGGCGAAGCTGTCGTAGCGGGTGCGCGCATAGCCCAGCGAGCCGTACCAGTCGAAGGCCTCGTTGGGGCGGTGGCTGGCCTCCAGCTCGGCCCCGTACAGATGCGCGCGGCCGGCGTTGACGGTGTTGTAGTCGAAGCTGTTGAGGCCGAAGTAGGCGGTGGTCTGCTTGTCCTTCCAGTCGATGTAGTAGGCGTTGGCGTTGAGGGTCAGGCGCCGGTCCAGCCACTGCGAGCGCAGCGAGGCCTCGTAGTTCCAGGTGTATTCCGGGTCGTAGGGGAAGGCCTGGCTGCGCGCCGAGTTGAAGCTGGAGCCGCCGGAGCGGTAGCCGCGCTGCACCACCAGGCTGGTGGACAGGTCCGGGTTCCAGTCGTAGCGCATGCCGAGCTTGGGCAGCAGCGCGTCGAAGTCGCGCGTGTTCCATGCCACCTCGCCGTTGGCCGAGCGCACGATGCCGGCCACGCCCTGGTTGATCGCGACGATGGCCCGATACAGCGCGGTGCCGCTGGCGGCGAAGGCGGCCGGGTCGGGATAGCGGCCGGCGAAAGCGGCGGTGGTGTCGGAGGCCATGGCATAGCGCTGGCGGTCGTAGCGCAGCCCGCCCAGCAGCGAGAAGCCGCGGCCGACCTGCCATTGGCCGTCGGCGAACAGCGCGCGGTTGCTGGAGCGCGTCGGGCTGGCGCTGACGTAGTCGACCGGAATCACCGGCAGGGCCTGCGCGTAGCGGGTGGCGATCGCGGTGGCGGTGGCGGTCGGGAAGCCGGCGCTGCGCAGCAGGCCGGCGATGGTCGTGGTCGGCGTGGCGACGTTGTTCAACAGTTGCGCGTCGTTGTCTTCCACGTGCCGCGCCCAGTACGCGCCGATCAGGCCCTGCACCGAGGCGCCGGCGTAGTGCAGGCGCAGCTCCTGCGAGGCGGTGGTGTCGTCGAGCTGGCGCCGCGCGTAGCCGGCGTTGTCCGGGCCATGGTCCATGTCCCACAGGCTGGACGAGGTGACCTTGTTCCAGGCGCTGACCGAGGACAGCGACCAGGCGTCGGAGAGCGCGTAGTCGGCCTGCAGGGTGACGATGTCGCTGTCGCTGCGGGTGCGGTCCGGGGTGTTGTTGGTAGCGTAGCGGTGCTCGAGGTAGTCGGGCAGGTCGGTGCGCACGTACGTGTACATGTACGGGCCGGTGCGGTGTGAGCGGGTATAGCCCAGTTGCACCTTCAGCCCGGCGATCGCCGACGGCGTCCACAGCAGCTTGCCGCGGTAGATCGCCGAGACCTGCGCATCGTCGGCGGCCTGGCGGGTGAGGTTCCAGGTGTAGCCGTCGAAGCTGCGCTGCTCCACCGAAGCCCGGAACGCCAATTCGTCGGCGACGATCGGGCCGCCGATGGCGCCGGCCAGGCTGCGGTCGGACGGGTCGGAGGCCAGCACCCGCAGCTTGCCCTGCCAGTCCATGGTCGGCTCGGCGGTGCGCAGGACGATCGCGCCAGCCAGGGCGTTCTCGCCCTGCAGGGTGGACTGCGGACCGCGCAGGACCTCCACCTGCTGCAGGTCCCACAGGCTCAGCGGCGCCCAGCTGATCGCCTTCCACGGTAGGGCGGCGCCGTCCAGGTAGATGGTGGCCAGCGGCGCGTCGCTGCCGCCGTCGATGTTGCGGATGCCGCGGATGCTGAAGCCGGCATCGCCGTAGGTCTGCGCCATGTTGGCGGTGCGGTTGAATACCTCGTAGGCGTTCTGCAGGTTCTCCTGCTCGATGCGCGCTTCGGTGGTGACGGCGACCGAGCTGGTGGTGTCCTGCACGCTGCGGCCGCTCTTCTCGCCGGTGACGACGATCTGGTCGAGGGTGGTGGGATCGGGGGGAGGCGCGGCTTCACCGCCTGCGGCGCGCGTTGTGGGCGCCCAGCCCAGCAGGATGGACACGACAGACAAGGACAACACCGATCGCGCGACGCGCATGCACCACTCCCCCCGAAAGACTCACGGATGAAGGCATGGCGGCGGCTGTGCCCGGCTGCCGGACCCGGCAGCGCTGGGCGCGGACTTTAGCAGAGCGGCGGCGGGGCCGCCATGGGATTTGGGATGGGCGGCAGGTTTGCTCGGGGGTCTTGGGGGGGCGTAGGAGCGGCTTCAGCCGCGACGGGCTTTACC
>JBEVKG010000091.1:0-8959 GCA_040509765.1 Xanthomonas sp. | reverse complement strand
GCTCCTACCCTGGGCACAACCGCTTTGCGTCCTGCGCAAGTGCTGGCGGCAGCATGAAGTCGCGCAATCTCCTGTGGGAGGGACTTCAGTCCCGACTGCAACGAGATCCGACGCGCCCGATGGCTTCGCTCGTCGCGGCTGAAGTCACTCCCACAAGAAGCGCACGCCTTGTCTCCGCTGTGAGTACCAAGCAAATGCTGGCGGCCGCGCCAACTGCCTGGTGCCTCCTTGTGGGAGGGACTTCAGTCCCGGCTGCAGTGACATCCGATGCACCACTGGCTTCGCTGCCATGACGCAGCGAACGCGCAGGCCCCCCTTCCCTCACCCAGCGAACCCACCCGCATCCAGGAACGCCTGCTCCTGCGACGTGGTCGTGCGCCCCAGCGCCGCGTTGCGGTGCGGGACGCGGCCGAAGCGCTGGATCACGTCTTCGTGCACCACCGCCCACTGCAGCGACTCGGCGTCGCCGAGCGCACTGAACAGTTCCACCGCCTGGCGCTGCCGCGCGGCGTCCTCGGCATGCGTGTAGGGCAGATAGAAGAACATCCGCAGCTCCAGGTCGGTCTGCTGGTCGAAGCCGGCCGCCAGCGCCTGGTCGGCGTAGCGGCAGGCCAGGCCGTCGGTGGCGAAGGCATGCGCGCTACCGCGGAACACGTTGCGTGGCACCTGGTCGAGCAACAGCAGCAGCGCCAGTGCGCCCTCGGCGTCGGCCAGCCAGTCGCCGCGTTCGCCGCGCGCGGCGGCGTGGTGGACCTCCAGCAGGTGCTGGCGGACGTTGGCGTCGAAGGAGTCGTTGGCGGCGAACCAGCGTTCGCGGCCGGCGCTGCGCCAGAAGTCCACGACGGTGCGGGCGGGGGTGTCGGTCATCGCAGTGTCCATGAGCGGCAATCGGCTTGCATAGCAGGTTCGGCGTCGCGGTCCGGTGCAGCCGGGCGCGCCCATGCCGCACCCGCACTTGGCAAGCGCACCGGCTCGGGCTAGCGTGCGGGCACGGCCGCAAGGGCCGCGTCCATCTTCCGGGGAAAATTCGATGCGTCATCTGTTGCTCGCCTGCCTGGGCGTGGCGTTGTGCGGCCCGGCCGCCGCTGCCTCGCGTTTCGTCGACGATCCCTACCCCAGCACCTACCGCGCGCTGCCGTCGGTGCCGGTGCTGATCGAACACGCCACCGTGCTGACCGGTACCGGCGAGCGCCTGGACGATGCCGACGTGCTGCTGAAGGACGGGCGCGTGCAGGCCGTCGGCCGCGCGCTGGCCGCGCCGGCCAACGCCACCCGCATCGACGGCCACGGCAAGTGGGTCACGCCCGGCATCATCGACGTGCACTCGCACCTGGGCGTGTATCCCAGCCCGGGCGTCAGCGCGCACAGCGACGGCAACGAGGCGACCGCGCCGGTGACCCCGAACGTGTGGGCCGAGCATTCGATCTGGCCGCAGGATCCGGGCTTCGGCACCGCGCTGGCCGGCGGCGTCACCGCGCTGCAGGTGCTGCCCGGCTCGGCCAATCTGGTCGGCGGCCGCGGCGTCACCCTGAAGAACGTGCCGGCCACCACCTACCAGGCGATGAAGTTCCCCGGCGCGCCGTGGGGCCTGAAGATGGCCTGCGGCGAGAACCCCAAGCGGGTGTACGGCGAGAAGGGTGGCCCGTCCACGCGCATGGGCAACGTCGCCGGCTACCGTGCCGCCTTCATCGACGCCAGCGAATACCTGCGCAAGAACGCGCCGAAGCAGAAGAGCCCGCCCAAGCGCCACTGGTGGAGCCGCGGCGCCGGCGACAACGACAGCAGCGGCGACAGCGGCGGCAAGCGCGACCTGAAGCTGGACACGCTGGCCGGCGCGATCAACGGCGACATCCGCGTGCACATCCACTGCTACCGCGCCGACGAAATGACCACCATGCTCGACCTGGCCAAGGAGTTCGGCTTCAAGATCGCCGCGTTCCACCATGGCGTGGAGGCCTACAAGATCGCCGACCGCCTGGCCCAGGAAAACGTCTGCGGCGCGCTGTGGGCCGACTGGTGGGGCTTCAAGATGGAGGCCTTCGACGGCATCCAGGAGAACATCGCGCTGGTCGATCGGCCCGCCAACGGCTGCGCGATCGTGCACTCGGACTCGGAGGAAGGCATCCAGCGGCTCAACCAGGAAGCGGCCAAGGCGATGGCCGCCGGCCGCCGCGCCGGCATGGACATCCCGCCCGAACGCGCGATCCGCTGGCTGACCAGCAACCCGGCCAAGGCGCTGGGCATCGACAGGCAGACCGGCTCGCTGGAGCCGGGCAAGATGGCCGACGTGGTGCTGTGGAACGGCAACCCCTTCAGCTCCTACGCCCTGGCCGACAAGGTCTACATCGACGGCGCGCAGGTCTACGACCGCGCCGACCGCCGCCTGCAACCCACCTCCGACTTCATGCTCGGCCAGGAGGCTGCTCGATGAGCCGCGCCCTACTCTCGTCCCACCGCCTGGCGCAGCGCCTGGCCCTGGCCGCCTGCCTGCTGCTCGGCAGCGTGCCCGGGTTCGCCCAGGACGTGCTGATCCGTGGCGCCACCGTGCATACCGCCAGCGCCCGCGGCACGCTCGCCAACGCCGACGTGCTGGTCCAGGGCGGCGTGATCCGCGCGGTCGGCCCCGGCCTGAGCGCGCCGGCCGGCGTCGCCGTGGTCGAGGCCAAGGGCCGGCCGCTGACCCCGACGCTGTTCGGCGGCATCACCGAGATCGGCATCGAGGAGGTCTCCGGCGAGGCCTCCACCGTCGACAGCACCCTGACCCTGCCGCACGACCAGCCGATGCGTCCGGAGTTCGACGTGACCCTGGCCTACAACCCCGAGTCGGTGCTGATCCCGGTCGCGCGGGTGGAAGGCATCGGTTTCACCGCGCTCGGCGCCAACAGCGGCGGCGCCTTCGTCGCCGGCCAGGGCGCGGTGATGCGCCTGGATGGCGGCGCCGACCCGATCGGCCCGCGCGCGCTGTACCTGCGCCTGGGCAGCGACGCGCTGGAGCTGAGCGGCAAATCGCGCGCGGCGCAGTGGATGCTGCTCGACCAGTTGGTGGCCGAAGCGCGCGGGCGCATGCCCGCCGATTCGCCGCACGCGCTGCTGACCCCGGCCGGCCGCGCGGTACTGGCACGCTACCTCGCCGGCCAGGGCCGCATCGTGGTGACGGTGAACCGGGCGGCCGACATCCGCCAGCTGCTGCGCTGGGCGCAGCGCGAGAAGGTGCGCATCGCCATCGCCGGCGGCGACGAGGCCTGGAAGCTGGCGCCGCAACTGGCGGCGGCGCAGGTGCCGGTATTCGTCAACGCGCTGGACGACCTGCCGGCCAGCTTCGACCAGATCGGCGCCACCCTGGAGAACGCCGCGCGCCTGCATGCCGCCGGCGTGGCGGTGAGCTTCACCCAGGGCGGCGACGGTGCGCACAACGCGCGCAAGCAGCGGCAACTGGCCGGCAACGCGGTCGCCCACGGGCTGCCGTGGGACGCCGCGCTGGCCGGGCTGACCCGGGTCCCGGCCGAGGCCTTCGGCGTGGGCGATCGCCTGGGCAGCATCGCCCCGGGCAAGCTGGCCGACCTGGTGCTGTGGGAAGGCGATCCGCTGGACGTGGCGCATTACGCCGAGCAGGTCTGGCTGGGCGGGCGGGCCATCCCGATGCGCTCGCGGCAGACCGAGCTGCGCGACCGCTACATGCAGCAGAGCGGCGCGCTGCCGAAGGCCTACACCCACTAGCCTTGCCGGGGAAGCGGCGACGGCAGCGGGCAGACGCTGCCGTCGCGTCCGTCTCGCTCAGTGATCGCGGCTGAGCGGCGCCCGACCGGCGCGCGTCGGCCACCTGCGGCACCGCGCCGCCGCGCAGTAGGCTGTGCGCCTCGTTGCCCTCGCACGCACCGCCATGCCCCGTCTGCCTTGCCTGCTGCTGTGCCTGTTCGCGCTGACCAGCGCAGCGCCCGCGTGCGCCGACGCCGGCCGCTTCGGCGTCGCCAGGGTCGGCGAGCGCTTCGTCGTCGACAGCGGCGCCGATCTGGTGTTCAGCGTGGACGCGCGCACCGGCGATGTGGTCTCCATGCGCTACCGCGGCATCGAACTGCAGAGCCCGGAAGCCAAGCACACGCAGGTCGCCTCGGGCCTGGGCAGCGCCAGCGTCGCGGCGCGCACCGTCGGCGACACCATCGTGGTCTCGGCCACCGCCGGCGACCTGGTGCAGTACTACATGGCGCGCAAGGGCCGCGACGCGATCTACCTGGCGACCTATGCGCCGACCCTGCCGCCGGTCGGCGAACTGCGCTTCATCGCCCGGCTCGACGCGGCCAGGCTGCCCGACGCCGAGCACGAGCCGGATTCCAACGTCGGCACCGCGATCGAAGGCAAGGACGTGTTCCTGCTGCCCAACGGCCGCACCAGCTCCAAGTTCTACTCGGCGCAGCGTGCGATCGACGACACCGTGCATGGCGTCAGCGGGCCCGGCCTCGCCGTGCGGATGTGGATGGGCGACCGCGAACACAGCGCCGGCGGCCCGTTCTTCAAGGACATCGCCACGCAGCAGACTGCGCGCACCCACGAGCTGTACAACTACATGTTCTCCAACCACACCCAGACCGAGCCGTACCGCGGCGGCCTGCACGGGGTGTACGTGCTGCAGTTCAGCCGCGGCGGCGCAGCGGCGCAGGTGCCGCCGGACCTGCGTTTCGTCGACGCGTCGCTGGGCTTGCAGGGCTTCCTGGGCGAGGCGGAGCGCGGCGCGGTGGCCGGCCAGATCTTCGGTATCGCCACCGGGCAACCAGCGGTGGTCGCCCTGCGCAATGCGCAGGCGCAGTACTGGACCAGGGCCGACGCCGCCGGCCACTTCCGCATCGCCTGCATCCGCCCCGGCGCGTACCGCGTCGCGCTGTACCAGCACGAGCTGGAAGTGGCCCACGACACCGTGCAGATCGCGGCCGCGGCCACCGCGCAGGCCGACCTGCACGCGGTACCGCTGCCGGGCCAGGTGATCTGGCAGATCGGCGATCCCGATGGCACGCCGGCCGGCTTCCGCAACGCCGCGCTGCTGGCGAGCGCGCATCCCTCCGACCGGCGCATGGCCCCGTGGGGACCGCTGACCTATCGCGTGGGCCGCGACAGCCTCGACGCGTTCCCGGCGGCGCAATGGCGCGGCGTCAACACACCGACCCGCATCGCCTTCGTGCTCGGGCCCGACCAGGTCCACGCCTATCGCCTGCGGCTGTGCGTCACCCTGACCCAGGCCGGCGGCCGTCCGCAGTTGCGGGTGAACGATCGCTGGAGCGGACCGGTGCCGCCACGCCCGCAGCAGCCGGACAGCCGTGGCATCACCCGCGGCACCTACCGCGGCAACAACACGGTGTATCTGGTCGACATTCCCGCCAGCGCCGTGCAGGCCGGCCTCAACACGCTGGACATCGATGTCGCGTCCGGCACGCCCGACAACGGCTTCCTCGGCCCCGGCCTGGTCTTCGACAGCGTGCAATTGCTCGCACCGCAAGCGATCCGGTAAGGCGCCTGCAGGGAGCCGGTCGCCTGCGCCCGCTGGCGCCGGTGCTGGAACGCGCCGGCAGCGATGCCGAGGAAGTGCGCAACAGCCTGCCGCCCAGCGTCGCCGACGCGTTCCTGCCGATCGCCCGCGCCGCCTGGCACAACGCGGCAGTGTGCAAGGCGCCACCGCCCTGAGCGAAGCAGGCCAGGCAGCGCCCGCACGGCACCGTCAGTTGGCGCCGATGTTGGCCTGGATCCAGGCCCAGCCGTTGCCGCGCACCACCTCGAAACCGGCCTCGACCACGTGCAGGTACATCGCATTGCTGAAGCGTCCGTCCTGCGCACGATGGGTGTGCAGCCAGCTCAGGAACGGCTTGATGTCGATGTTGAGAGTGCCATTGGCTGGCAGCGTCGGCTGGCCGGCGGTGTTGTGCGGAATGAAGGTGTAGACGTAGTAGCCGGCGGCGCTGTTCATGCCTTCCCACAGATCGAAGGTGTAACCGCCGGCGCTGATCACGTTGCTGGCGGTGAGCGTGCCGATCGGATACGAGTTGTGGCCGCCCCAGATCATCACTTCGGTCTGCGGGATCGCGCTGGACGAGACCGTGCTGTCCCAGCGGAAGAACAGGTCGTAGGCGAAGTCGCCGGCCAGGTTGCTGCCGCCGGACGAGTACGCGAAGGTCGCCGGCAATGACCGCAGGGCCGAGACCTGCCGCGGGAAGGTGCGATCGGAGGTGGGATTGAAGCCGTAGTGCGAGCCGCGCAGGATCGCCGGATAGCCGTACAGGCTGGCGTTGGGAAAATTGAAGGTCACGGTCATGCTCGGCGTGCTGCCGCTGTGGAACGTGCCCTGGATGACGTTGTTGGGATCGTTGAAGTTGTTCACCCAGGCGTACTGGTTGCCGTACACCTGGTAGGGACCGGCCAGCGCCGCCGGCGCGACCGCGAACAGGGCCGCGGCGAACAGCGCGCGCAGGGGCCGCGTCCGGCCGCGCGGGGACCTGGCGACCGTGGCGGGAAGGCGCGGCGAAGCGGCGGCGGAAACGGGAGCGGAAGCGTGCATGGCGGTCTCTCCTGAACGTGCAGGGGCAGCGAAGGTGCTGCCGCGGCGGACGCTAGCAAGGCACGCGCGCCGCGAGCTATGACAAGACGCACGCGCGCCATGCGCCAACGCAATAGCGCTACCGCGATCCAGGCCGCCGGCGTGGGATGCTTCACAGGTATCGCGCGCCGGCGAGATTCCCGGCAGGGCATCGTCTACGCATCGCGGTCGGCGCCGCGCCCCGATGCACCAACATCCCGCACTGCACCATGCCGGCAGCGAGTCGCAGCGCGCGCGACCTCGCGATAAGCTGATAGGTCACTGCGGAGAAGCACGATGACCTTGCGCTGGTACTTCGATTTCATCTCGCCGTTTTCCTATCTGCACTGGCAGCAGGTGAAAGCGCTTCCGGAGTTCGCCCGGATCCAGCCGGTGCCGATCGTGTTCGGCGCGGTGCTGGCGCAGTTGCAGACGCGCGGGCCGGCCGAGGTGCCGCACAAGCGCGAGTTCACCTACCGCTTCGTGCAATGGCAGGCACAGCAGCAGGGCGTGCCGCTGCGCTTCCCGCCGGCACATCCGTTCAATCCGCTGACCGCGCTGCGCCTGTGCATCGCCGCCGGGACCACGCCGCAGGCCATCGATGCGCTCTTCGACTGGCTGTGGCGCGACGGCCACGCCGGCGACGACGCCGCAGCGCTGGCACCGGTCGGCCAGGCGCTGGGCATCGCCGACGTGGCCGCCGCCACCGCCGATGCGCAGGTCAAGGCGCAACTGCGCGCCAATACCGAGCAGGCGCTGGCAGCCGGCGTGTTCGGCGTGCCGACCCTGCAGATCGACGACACCCTGCTGTGGGGCAACGACGCGCACGCGCTGATGCGCGCGGTGCTGGCCGACCCGCAACTGCTGCAGCGCGGCGAGATGGCGCGCCTGGGCACCCTGCCGGCCGCGGTGCAGCGCAACAGCTGAGCGGCCGCCATGTGCATCGACCGTCCCCGACACAGGAGCTTCAGCGGATGCGCATCGGCATCGTCATAGATTCCGCCTGCGATCTGCCGCAGGACCACATCGCGCGACACGCTCTGGTCGTGCTGCCGATCAGCGTGCGCATCGGCGACACGGTGCTGGCCGATCGCCGCGACGAGGAGGCGACGCTGGAGTTCCTGCGCACGCAGATCGGCACGCACGGCGCCGGGGCCGAGACCGTGCCGTACAGCGTGGAGCAGATCCGCGCGCTGTTCCTGAGCCGGCTGGTCATCGACTACGACCACGTGTTCTGCCTGACCATCGCCAAGACCCGCAGCCCGACCCACGATCACGCGCAGCAGGCCGGCTTCGCCATCCTCAACGACTACAAGCCGATCCGCCAGGCCGCCGGCCACGCCTCGCCGTTCGCGCTGCGGGTGATCGACACCCAGAACCTGTTCGCCGCGCAGGCGGTGGTGGCGGCCGAAGCGGTGCGGTTGCGCGCCGACGGCGCCGGCGTGCAGGCCATCCGCGAACGGCTGGAGACGCTGGCCGAGCACACCCATGGCTACATGATCGCGCGCGACCTGTATTACCTGCGCAGCCGCGCGCGCAGCAAGGGCGATCGCAGCGTCGGCCTACTCAGCGCCGCGCTCGGCTCCGCCCTGGACATCAAGCCGGTGCTGCACTGCCATCGCGGCGAGACCGCGCCGGTGGCCAAGCTCAAGGGCTTCGACCACGCCGTGCAGACCCTGTTCGGCCTCGCCGCCGAACGCGTGGCCGCCGGGCTGATGACGCCCACGCTGTGCCTGAGCTATGGCGGCGCGCTGGCGGAGCTGCGCGCCCTGCCCGGCTACGCGGCCCTGCGCCAGGCCTGCGACAGCCACGGCGTGGACGTACTGGAAAGCGTCATGAGCCTGACCGGCATGGTCAACGTCGGCAAGGGCGCGCTGGTGCTGGGCTTCGCCGGCGCGGCGCTGCGCTTCGGCTGATTCGCCGCTGGCCGCGTCGACGGCGGGTCGCCGCCGGCTCTGCTAGGCTGCGCCGTTTCGTACCGCCCACAAGAGATGCCCATGGCCGTTACCTACTCGATCAGCCTGCCCGATCCCGCCCGTGCCCGCGGCAGCCATCCGTCGCTGAGCTTCACGGCGCACGGCGCCGACGCCTTCGCCGAACAACTGCAGGCCGCCCTGAGCGACCCGGCCTGGTTCGAGCGCTGGCGGGCGATGCAGCCGGAGCCGGACGAGGTGGATCCGGCCCTGGGCGTGACCGATCCGGCGGCACGCGTCAGCGGCCGCCAGGACGATCTGCGCATCGACCTGTCCGCCACCACCAGCGTGCCTGGCGACATCCTCAAGCAGCGCATGCGCCTGCTCGCCGGCAGCGGCTGGGAACTGCGCGACGTGCGTTGAGCCGACCGGCACGGCCGCCGCACTGCGGTGGCCGACGCGTGCACGCTGCGCCGCGCCGCGTCAGGAC
>JBEVKG010000090.1:0-6238 GCA_040509765.1 Xanthomonas sp. | reverse complement strand
GCTATGCTCGGCGCATGGCCATCCATTCCGACGCCAGCGACGACCTGCGGCTGTTCCAGACCGGCCAGCACGCGTGCGGCTACTGGCCCGAGCGGCAGGCCCGCGACCTGGTGCTGGATCCGCACGATCCGCGCCTGGGCGCGCTGTATCCGCTGGCGCTGAGCTGGGGCTTCCGCCGCTCCGGCGATCTGGTCTATCGCCCGCACTGCGACCACTGCCGCGCCTGCGTGGCGGTGCGCATCCCGATCGAGGAGTTCGTGCCCGATCGCAGCCAGCGACGCTGCCTGGCGCGCAATGCCGATGTCGACGTGCGCATCGTCGCCGCCGAGCGCAGCGAGGAACAGCTGGCGCTGTATCAGCGCTACCTGCGCCATCGCCATCCTGGCGGCGGCATGGACGATCACGGCGCGCACGAGTTCGACCAGTTCCTGATCGGCCGCTGGTCGCACGGGCGCTTCCTGGAACTGCGCCAACGCATGCCGGACGGACGCCGCGGACCGCTGCTGGCGGTGGCGGTCACCGACATCGCCGCGCAGGCGCTGTCGGCGGTCTATACCTTCTACGACCCGGACGTCGACGCGCGCGGGCTGGGCACGCTGGCGATCCTGCAGCAGATCGCCTGGGCGCGACGCGAAGGCCTGCGCCATCTGTACCTGGGCTACTGGATCCGCGGCCACCAGAAGATGGACTACAAGCGCCGCTTCCGCCCGCTGCAGGCCTACGACGGTCGCCACTGGCGCGACTTCGACGACTACCTGCGCCAGCTCGGCGGTTGACCGCAGGCGCCCGGCACTGCCGCCGCGCCCATGCCACCGCCCGTCGTCGCGCCATCGTGCGGACATGCAGCGCATGCGAAACTTGGCGCATGACCTCACGCCTCCTCCTGCTCGCCCTGATCCTGGTGTGCGGCGCCTGCGCGCACACCGCTCCCACCTCCCCGCCGATGACCGACGCCACCGCGCCCGCCGCCAGGACGTTGCGGCTGGCCACCTACAACACCTCGCTCAATTCTGACGAACCCGGCGGGCTGATCGCCGCGCTGCAGGGCGACAGCGCGCAGGCACGCAAGATCGCCGCGGTACTGCAGCAGGTGCGCCCGGACATCGTGCTGCTCAACGAGTTCGACTACGACGACGCGCACCGCGCCGCCGACCTGTTCGAGCAGCGCTACCTGGCCGTGCCGCAACCGCACGGCGGCGCGGCGCTGCGTTATCCCTACCGCTACCTGGCGCCGGTCAACACCGGCGTCCCCAGCGGCCTGGACCTGGACCAGGATGGCCATGTCGGCGGCGAAGGCCGCGCGCTGGGCAACGATGCCTGGGGCTACGGCCTGCATCCGGGCCAGTACGGCATGCTGTTGCTGTCCAGGTACCCGATCGACACCGCGGCGATACGCAGCTTCCGCCTGCTGAAGTGGAGCGCGATGCCCGACGCGCTGCGCCCGGTCGATCCGGCCACCGGCCGCTTCTTCCACAGCGACGCGGTGTGGGCGCAGTTGCGGCTGTCGTCGAAGTCGCACTGGGACGTGCCGGTACGCACCCCGCTGGGCGTGCTGCATGCGCTGGTCTCGCACCCGACGCCGCCGGTGTTCGACGGCGCGGAGAAGCGCAACGCGGCGCGCAACCACGACGAACTGCGGCTGTGGCGCGAGTATCTGGACGACGCCGGCAGCGACACGACGCGTTGGCTGTGCGACGACGCCGGCCGCTGCGGCGGGCTGGCCGCCGATGCGCCGTTCGTGATGCTCGGCGACCTCAACAACGACGTGATCGACGGCGACGGCCACCACGACGCGATCCGCGCCCTGGTGACGCATCCGCGCGTGCTGCAGTCCCCCACCCCGCGCAGCGAAGGCGGCGAAGAGACCACGCGCGCCTACGCGGCCACCGGCATCGCCCATCAGGGCCCGCCGCAGCAGGTCACCGGCGATTTCGGCCCCAAGGCCGGCACCATGCGCCTGGACTACGTGCTGCCGTCGCGCAACTTCCGTTACCTGGACAGCGGCGTGTTCTGGCCGGCGTCCCGCGACCCCTCCGCCGCCATCGCCGACGGCAGCGATCACCATCTGGTGTGGGTCGACGTCGCCGCGGGACCGTAGGCGCCGGCGAACCGGGGCGGCGCGCAGCGCGGCGCCGTCCTTGTAGCACGCCACAGGCGGCCTACCGGCCGCCTTTTCTTTGCCTGGCCGGCGTGCCATGCCTCCAGCGACCGGCCTGCCACCAGCGCGACCGCCTCGAGCGCCGGCCGCAAGGCGCCACGGGCGTGAGGAGCGCCTGGCCCCACCGCAGCAGCGGTGCCGTCCGTCGGATCGACTCACCTGCACAGGCCCCCTGTGCCGAGCACCGCCATCGGCCTTGATCCAGATCAAGGGCAAACCCGCGCCGACGCGGTCCAATGCCTCCCGCACCCGGTCGGGATGCGCAAGCGGAAGGCGAGCATGCGAACGCAACAGTTGCAACAGGCGCTGGAGGGGCTCAACGGCGCCACCGCCGATATCGAGGCCTCGGCACTGATCTCCCTGGACGGGCTGATGATCGCCTCGGCGATGCCGCAGGGCATGGACGAGGACCGGGTCGGCGCGATGTCCGCGGCGCTGCTCGCGCTGGGCGAACGCAGCGCGCGCGAACTGGCGCGCGGCGCGCTGGAGCGGGTGCTGATCCAGGGCGAACTCGGCTACGTGATCATGAGTGCGGCCGGCCGCGAGGCGGTGCTCACCGTGCTGGCCAAGCCCAGCGCCAGGCTCGGCCTGGTGTTCCTGGACATCAAGCGCGCCGCGCATGCGCTGCAGCAGATCCTGTAGGGGGCCGCCATGCCGCTGCCGCCGATGCAAGCACCGCACGAGCCGCACCGCAGCACCGAGCTGCGCTACCACGACGGCAGCCGCCGCACGGTGTACTGGTGCGAGCGCGAGGTGGCCTATCCGGACGGCCGCCTGATCGTCTCGCGCACCGACCTGGACGGCGTCATCACCCACGCCAACGACGCCTTCGTCGAACTCAGCGGCTGGCCGCGCGCGCTGCTGATCGGCGCACCGCACTGCATCCTGCGCCATCCGGAGATGCCGCGGCGCGCGTTCCGCGAACTGTGGGACACCGTACTGGCCGGCGAGAAGTGGCACGGCTACGTCAAGAACCTGCGCCGCGACGGCGCCTGCTACTGGGTCTACGCAACCGCGTTGCCGAACGTGCGCGACGGCCGCGTGGTCGGCTTCACCTCGGTGCGGCGCAAGCCCTCGCGGCGGCGCATCGACGCGTTGCAGCCGCTGTACGCGCAATGGCTGCAGGACGAACGCGCGCAGGCGCCGGCATGAGCTGCACGTTCCTGGTCGCGCCGGACTTCGCGCCCGACTACTTCGGCGGCTGGTACCTGCTCAGCACGGTGCTGCAGCGCCGCGCCGGCATCGGCCTGCGCCTGCTGATGCCGGCCGATGCCGCCGAACAGCGGCAGTTGCTGGACGGCAGCGTCGTCGACCTGGTGTACGCCAGTCCCTTCGACGCCAGCGCCTTGATCCGCGAACGCGGCTACCTGCCGCTGGTGCGGCCGCGCGGGCACGCCGACGAGGTGGTGATCGCGACCGCGGCCGAGGCGCCGGCGCGCTGCGTGGAAGACCTGCCCTACGGCTGTCGCATCGCCGCGACCGACAACCACGACGTGCGCCTGATCGGCCTGCGCCTGCTGGAACCGGCCGACCTGGAACCGGAGCGCATCGCCTGGCGCGCGGCCAGCAGCTACGCCGCGGTGGCGCGGCTGTTGCTGGAAGGCGAGGCCGACGCCGGCCTGTTCCTGGCCACCGCCTACCACGGCCTGTCGCGACTGACCCGCGCGCGCCTGCGCCCGCTGGTGGAAAGCGCGCTGTGCGACATCGGCCACGTGCTGCTGGCGCACCCGCGCCTGGCCCCGCAACTGCCGGTGCTGCGCGACGCCCTGCTGGCGCTGGGCGATGCCGCGCACCGCGACGACCAGGCGGTGCTGGACGCACTGGGCCTGGAACGCGGCTTCGAGGCGATGGCCATGGAGGATGCGGAATTCATGATCGACCTGATCGACACCTTGCTCGACTGAGGCGCCCATGCCCACTCCTTCCGCTCGCGATCCCGCCCGCCTGGTGATGCGCACCCATGCCCGCGCCCTGCTGCGCGACCCGCGCGACGCCGCCGCGCACCTGGCGCGGCTGCACGCGGCGCTGCAGTTGCACGACAACGAACCGACCCAGGGCGTGCTCGCCGACCTGTTCGTGGCCTTGCCGCGGCACGACGTGGCGCTGCGCCAGTTGGCGCTGCAGATGGCCGCGGCGCATCTGGCGCCGCACGTGGCCGAGGCGTTCCAGCGCCACAGCCAGGGCCACGCGCTGTTGCCGATCAACGCCCTGGCCACACGCTGGAGCGTGCTGGCGCGGCCCTCCGCCGACGTGCCGGCGCGGGTACGCCGGGCCAGTCCGGACCACTCGCGGCGGATGGTGCGCGAGGTGGTGGA
Organism: Xanthomonas sp.; assembly: GCA_040509765.1. GTDB lineage: Bacteria > Pseudomonadota > Gammaproteobacteria > Xanthomonadales > Xanthomonadaceae > Xanthomonas_A. The sequence goes on along the minus strand of JBEVKG010000090.1, from coordinate 1,765 downwards.
CGCGCTGTGCGAGGGCGCACCGATCGCCGCAGCGCGCTGCGAACGCGAGTTCCTGGACTACTGCATCAGTTGCCAGGACAAGCTCGCCTTCATGCTCGCCACCCGCGAACTGCGCCGCCATGCGCTGGCCCTGGGCGATCGCTGGGACAGCACCGCGCGCTGGCTGCAACAGCGCGAGCCGCTGGGCGGCCGCAGCGTCGACGCCCTGTCCTTTTCCAGCGCGAGTGCGCCGCGATGACCAGCCCCGAACCGACCAGCCTCGAACCGACCTGGCTGATGCCGACCCCGCACGGCGTGCTGCACGGCTTCGCCAGCGCCACGCCCGACCGCATGCAGCGCGCGCTGCAATTGCTGCTCGGCGCGCACGGCGCGCTGTCGCTGCAGGAATGGCGCCAGCGCGTGGGCGGCGACACGCAGCGCCTGCTGCAGGACGCGCGCGAACAGCAATGGATCCAACTGCTGCGGCGCGCGGTGCCGGGCCCGGAAATCCGCCTGGACGATTTTGCCCAGCACGTGATCGCCCCGCTGTCGGCCGAACGCCGCGCGGTGCTGGCCTCCGACAGCGGCTTCTGCCTGGGCCATGCCGGCCTGGACCAGGAACAGGCCGAGACGCTGAGCGTGGCCGCGGCCGACTTCGCCGGCTTCGCCCAGCGCCAGCGCGCGCGCGGCTGGCACGGCGCACACCGCTACGTGGCGTTCTACAGCGAGCCGCAGCTGCTGTTGCCGGACTGGTCGTTCGTGCCGTTCTGGGTCGACGGCGCCGGCTACTGGCTGGTGCTGGGCGGCGAGGCGCTGCTCAACAACCTGGCGATGGTGGAACTGGTGTGGAGCATCCGCCTGGCGGCGGCGCGGTTTGCGCCGCCGGCTTGAGGGGCTGGGAATGGGGAATCGGGAATGGGGAATGGGAAAGCGGGTCCCCTTTGGCCCCGCTTTCCGAGCGCTCGCAGTTTTATGCGTCTAGGTCGATGGTGAGGGCGGCGGCGGCGTCGCGGGCGGTTTGCCGCGCTGCGTCGATGCTCGCGCCGCGGGCCAGGGTCACGCCGACGCGGCGGTGACCGTGCACGCTGGGCTTGCCGAACAGGCGCAGGGCGGTGTCGGGGGCCTGCAGCGCGGCGCCGACGTTGCCGAAGCGCGGCACGCCTTCGCCGTGCGCCAGCAGCGCGCACGAGGCCGACGGGCCGTTCTGGCGGATCGCCGGGATCGGCAGGCCGAGGATGGCGCGCGCATGCAGGGCGAACTCGCTCAGTTCCTGCGACACCAGGGTGACCAGGCCGGTGTCGTGCGGCCGCGGCGACACCTCGCTGAACCACACCTCGTCGCCCTTGACGAACAGCTCCACGCCGAACAGACCCCAGCCGCCGAGATCGTCGGTGACCGCGCGGGCGATGTCCTGCGCACGCTGCAGGGCCAGGGCCGACATCGGCTGCGGCTGCCAGCTCTCGCGGTAGTCGCCGTCCTTCTGCCAGTGCCCGATCGGATCGCAGAACGCGGTGCCGCCGGCATGGCGCACGGTCAGCAGGGTGATTTCGTAGTCGAAGTCGATGAAGCCCTCGACGATGCAGCGGCCGGCGCCGGCGCGGCCGCCGGTCTGCGCATATTCCCAGGCCGCATCGCTATCGGCGGCGCTGCGCAGGGTGCTCTGACCCTTGCCGGAGGACGACATCACCGGCTTGACCACGCACGGCAGCCCGACCGCGGCGATCGCCTCGTGGTATTGCTCGGGCGTGTCGACGAAGCGGTACGGCGAGGTCGGCAGGCCCAGGGT
>JBEVKG010000089.1:0-12065 GCA_040509765.1 Xanthomonas sp. | reverse complement strand
TCGCGGCTGAAGCCGCTCCTACACGGCCACGGCCCTGGGCCTGCCTTGCTCAGAACTCCAGGTTGTCGATCAGCCGGGTGCGGCCCAGGCGCGCGGCGATCAGCGCCACGCGCGGGCCGCTGCCGTCCTGCGGCTCGCTCAGATCCGGCGCGCGCAGCACGCTGTAGTCGACCTCGAAGCCGGCCGCCTGCAGCTGCGCGGTCGCCGCCGCCTCCAGCTCCGCGCGCGGGCGCCCGGCGCGGTGGCCGTCTCGCATCGCCAGCAAGGTGCGGTGGATGTGCACGGCACGCGGCCGCTCCTCGGCCGACAGGTACTGGTTGCGCGAACTCATCGCCAGGCCGTCGGCCTCGCGCACGATGCTGCCGCCGAGGATCTCGATCGGGAACGCCAGGTCGGCCACCATCTGCCGGATCACCGCCAGCTGCTGGTAGTCCTTCTTGCCGAACGCGGCCAGGTCCGGCTGCACCTGGTTGAACAGGCGCGCGACTACGGTGCACACGCCATCGAAATGGCCGGGCCGGCAGGCGCCTTCCAGCACTTCGCTGACGCCCGGGGTATGCATGCGCAGCGCCAGTTCCACGCCCAGCGGGTACATGCTCTCCACCGTCGGCAGCCACAGCACGTCGCAGCCGGCGCCTTCCAGGCCGCTGGTGTCGGCCTCGGGGGTGCGCGGATAGCGGGTGAAATCCTCGTTCGGGCCGAACTGGGTCGGATTGACGAAGACGCTGGACACGACCCGGTCGGCGTATTGCCGCGCCAGCATCACCAGCGAGAAATGCCCGGCATGCAGGTTGCCCATGGTCGGCACGAAGGCCACGCGCAGGCCCTGCCGCTTCCAGCCGGAAACGATGGCGCGCAGTCGCGCCAGGTCGGTGACGGTCTCGATCATTTGGCGTAGGCGTGTTCGGCGTCGGGGAAGGCGCCGGCGCGGACCGCGTCGGCATAGGCGCGCACCGCGCCGGCGATGGAACCGCCTTCGGCCAGGAAGTCCTTGACGAAGCGCGGGCGGCGGTGGCCGCTGTCCAGGCCCAGGAAGTCGTGCAGCACCAGCACCTGGCCGTCGCAGCCGGGACCGGCGCCGATGCCGATGGTGGGGATGTCGAGTTCGGCGGTGATCCGCGCGGCCAGCGGCGACGGCACGCATTCCAGCACCAGCAGCGTGGCGCCGGCCGCGGCGACCGCCTTGGCGTCGGCAAGCAACTTGGCCGCGGCGGCTTCTTCGCGACCCTGGATCTTGTAGCCGCCGAAGGTCAGCACCGACTGCGGGGTCAGGCCCAGGTGCGAGCACACCGGGATGTCGCGCTCGCTGAGGAAGCGGATCACCTCCAGCTTGTGGCCGGCGCCCTCCAGCTTGACCATCTCCGCACCGGCCTGCAGCAGCCGGGTCGACGCCGCCAGGGCACGCTCGGGGGTGGCATCGGACTGGAACGGCAGGTCGGCCACCAGCAGCGCGCGCTGCAGCACCCGCGCCACCGCGGCGGTGTGGTAGGCGATGTCGTCCACGGTCACCGGCAGGGTCGAGTCGTGACCCTGCACCACCATGCCCAGCGAATCGCCGATCAGGATCAGGTCCACGCCGTTGGCGTCGAAGGTCCGCGCGAAGCCGGCGTCGTAGGCGGTCAGCATCACCAGCTTCTGCTGGCGGCGCTTGGCCTCGGCCAGGGCGGGAACGGTCCAGGGCTTGCTGTCGGCGTGGCTGCTCATAAGCTCATGTGCTGCGGTAATGAGCCGAGCATTATCTACCGATTGGCTCGATCCCGGCGGTTTCGATGCGCTCGCGTACGTCACGCACCGTTCCATGCCCCGGAATTGCCGCCTCCGCGGCGATTTCGGCCAGCGGCAGCAGGACGAAGGCGCGCTCGTGCAGGAACGGGTGCGGCACCTGCAGCCCGGGCAGATCGATCACCGCCTGCGCGTACAGCAGCAGGTCCAGGTCCAGAGTGCGCGGGCCCCAGCGTTCGCCGGGCAGGCGCTGGCGGCCGTGGCGGGCCTCCAGCGCCAGCAGTGCCTGCAGCAGGTCCGGCGCCGGCAGCGTGGTGGTCACCAGCGCCGCGGCGTTGATGAAGTCCGGCTGGTCCTCGCGGCCCCAGGCCGGGCTGCGGTACAGCTGCGAGGCGCGCAGCAGGCGGGTCTGCGGCAAGGTATCGAGCGCGGCCAGGGCCGCGCGCAGGGTCGCCGCGGCGTCGCCGAGGTTGCCGCCCAGGCCGATGCAGGCCTGGACCGGCGTCTCCAGAGCAGTGCTCACTCGACGGGGGTGGCAGCGTCCGGGCGGCGGCGCCGGCGCCGGCGGCGCTTGGGGGTCTCTTCGCTGTCGGCCGGCGGCGCGAACGCCAGCTCGTCGCCGGCGTAGTCCACGTCCGGATCGAAGCCGCGCGGCGGCGGCGCGTAGCCGGGCTGCTGCTGCAGCTCGCGCCAGTAGGCGATGTCGGCCGCATGCTCGTCGGAGGCCGACTGGCGCACGATCAGGAAGTCGAAGGCGGCACGGAAGCGCGGATGCGACAGGGTGCGCATCACCCGCTTGCGCTGGCGCGAGGTGAAGCGCGACTGCAGCAGCCAGATCTCCTGCATCGGCAGCGAGAAGCGCCGCGGCAGCGCCACGGTGCTCAGCTGGTGCAGGGTCACCCGGTCGGCGGCGCGGCGTTGCGCCTCCTCCATCTGCATGCCCTGCTTCTGCAGGGTCATCAGCGCACGGCAGTAGGCCGGCCACAGCAACAGCGCGAACAGGAACGCCGGCGACACCGGCTCGTCGTTGGCGACGCGCGCATCGGTGTTGCGCAGGCCCTCGATCAGCATCCGCCGCAGCGCACCGCTGCGGTTGGAGCGCAGCGCCGCCGCGCTCTCCGGGAACAACGCGGCGAGCAGGCCGTGCCGCTCCAGGCCTTCGAAGCTGGCCACGCCGTGGCCGGACAGGAACAGTTTGAGCACTTCCTCGAACAGCCGCGCCGGCGCGGCCTCGGCCAGCAGCCCGGCCAGGCGCGGGATCGGCTCGGCGGTGCCGGCCTCGATCTCGAAGTCGAGCTTGGCCGCCAGACGCACCGCACGCAGCATGCGCACCGGGTCCTCGCGATAGCGCTGCTCGGGGTCGCCGATCAGCTTCATCACCCGCGCCTGCACGTCCTCGACGCCGCCGGTGTAGTCGCGCACCGAGAAGTCCTCGATGGCGTAGTACAAGGCGTTGCAGGTGAAGTCGCGGCGCACCGCGTCGTCCTCGATGCTGCCGTAGACGTTGTCGCGGACCAGGCGGCCGTTGTCCACCTCGCGGTCGCCGCTGCCGTCGTCGACGTTGGCACGGAAGGTGGCGACCTCGATGATCTCGCGGCCGTAGACCACGTGCGCCAGGCGGAAGCGGCGGCCGATCAGGCGACAGTTGCGGAACAACTGCTTGACCTGCTCGGGCGTGGCGTCGGTGGCGACGTCGAAGTCCTTGGGCTGCACCTGGACCAGCAGGTCGCGGACCGCGCCGCCGACCAGGTACGCGCCGAAGCCGGCCTCGCGCAGCCGGTACAGCACGCGCAGGGCGTTGGGGCTGATGTCCTTGCGCGAGATGGGATGCTGATCGCGCGGGATCGCGCGCAGGGTGAATGGCGATGGAACTGGCGGATTGATGATGGCGCTTCCGTATCGGGTTGCGGGATTGCCGAAGGGCGGCGAGACCCATATACTAGCGCGCTGCAATCGACGCGACCAAACGCTCCCTTCGTCTAGTGGTTAGGACGTGGCCCTCTCAAGGCTAAAACAGGGGTTCGAGTCCCCTAGGGAGCGCCATCTCGCCTCGCCTGCAGCGCGACACAGCAAAAACCCCGCCTTGGCGGGGTTTTTTGCGTTTCGGGGAACCGCAGGGCGAGCGCCGGGGCGGCACAGGGGCGTCGGCGCCGGCCATCCCGGAGCCGTGGCACCGCGGGCGCGGCTCCTCCTCCGGCAAACGTCCACAGCCGTACGCTCCCCGGAGGGTCGCGGCCAGCCAGGCCGTCGCCGCGGGCCGAGCCGCTCGGTGCACGGCAGGCAGACGCCCGAGTCGGATCTCAGCAGGCGGCCTCGCCCAACGCAGCCGACGCCGTCTCCGCCACCGCATCGTGCGCGTGCAGGCTCTCCAGATGCCGTACCTGCACCTGCACCTCGGCATAGCGCGCGCCCAACGCCTGCTGCAGGCGCCGTGCGGCATCTTCCACGTACATCAGATTCTCGCCGTTGCGGCGCGCGAACGCCTGCTCGTCGGCGCGGCGCACCGCCGCCTGCACCGGCGTGGCCAGGGCCTGCTCGGCCAGCGCGATCAAGGACTCCGCGTCGAAGCGCACCGCGCGTGCCGACACCCCGACCCGGACCGAGGCCACGCTGCGCTGGCTATGCGGGGTGGCGTGACTGCCATGCTGGCGCAGCCAGTCCGCGACCGCTTCGCGCGGGACCGAGGCCTGTTCCAGGTGCTGCTGCACGAACGCCTCGCTGAGCAGTTGCCGCGCCAGCGCCGCCGAACACGGGCAGGTCGAGGAATACAGCAGGTCCACGCCGAGCCCGAGCCGGACCACGCCGCCACGCAGTTCGGCATCGATCCGCAACGGATACGCCCTCCATCCGGCCAGCCCCGGACTGCGTAGCGCCGGGCTGCGACGCAGCAGCTCCAGGCGCAGCGACACCCGCGCCGCGGTCGAGGCGCAGTCGGCGTGGCTGTGCACCATCGCCCGCAGCAACTGCGACAGCCGCGACGGCGACAGCGGCTGCTGCGCGCACGTGTCGAGGAGCCGGTACAGCCGCGACATATGAATGCCCTTGACCTGCACCGACGGCAGGTCGACGGCCAGCGCGGCCCGCGCCGGTACCGGCGCCGGGGGCGCGCCCTGGCCCGCCTCCAGGCACAGCGGCAGCGCAATGCCGTCCATGCCGACCCAGTTCAGGGGAGCGGCGATCTGTGCAGGTTCGTCGGCGGCGACATCGGGCAACGGCGGGGGGAGCGGCAGGTTCATCGGATCGGCGGGCGGCAAGGGAACGAGGGGAGAAACGGGAAGAATTCACTATTGTTATAAAGTAACACATCACACCATCGCCTCGTCGTGCGTCACGCACGGCGCACGTCCGCGCCCCCGCCGCGCCGTAGACAAGCGCCGCGCGGGCTGAACCATTCGGCTTCTGTCCGTGTCCACCTGACGCCAACCCCCTCCCCCGCAGCGAGTGACGCCATGTCCCACCCCAGGTTCCGCACCGCCCTGCTCACCGGCGCGCTGTGCGCCGCGCTCGCCACCGCCCACGCCGCGCCCGCGGCAGGCTGGGTGGCCACCGACACCGCCAGCCAGGTCGCCGCCGGTCGCGCCCTCGCCCACCCCGATCAGCCGCTGAGTGCGGCACCGCTGGACACCCTGCTGGATATCAGCATCGTGCTGCGCCCTGCCGATCCGGCTGCGCTGCACCAGGCCACCGCGGCGCTGACCGCCCAGACCACCGCCGACCCCGCACTGCAGGCGCGGGCCAAGGCCCTGGCGCAACCGAACGCCGCCGCCCTGCGCCAGGTCCAGGACTACCTGCTCGGCAAGGGCATCGGCGACGTGCACGTGGCCGGCAACGGCACCCTGCTGCAGGCCAGGGCCAGCGTCGCCGCGATCCAGGCCGCGTTCGACACCACCATCCGCAGCTACAGCGAGAACGGCCGCCGCGACTACGTCAACGACGGCGCGGCCAAGGTGCCGGCGGCGCTGGCCGGCAGCGTGGCCGGCGTGCTCGGCCTGGACACCGTGCGCAACGCCGCGCCGCCGCGCATCGTCACCCGCCAGGCCGCGCAGGCCGCCGCCTCGCCCCAGGCGACGACGCAGGCCACGCCGGACCTGGTCGCGGTGATGCACCAGGTGGAAGACCTGCCGGTGCTGTACGACGCCGCCAGCCTGCCGGCCGCCGCCGACACCACCGCGGCGATCATCGCTGTCGGCAACATGGGCGAAACCCTGCGGCACCTGGCCAGTTTCCAGGCGCAACACGCCCTGCGCACGACCGTGCGCGTGGTGCAGACCGCCGACCCGGCCTCGCCCGGCTACCAGCCGAGCAACGATCCGTCGGCCGACATCGAGTGGGACATGGACACGCAGTTGCTGCTGGGCACGTCCGGTGGCCTGAAGACGCTGATCATCTACGACATTCCCGACTTTTCCTGGAAGAGCATCATCGACGGCATGCAGCGCGCGGCCGACGACAACCTGGCCCGGGTGGTCAGCGTCTCGATCTACGGGTCGGAAGCGCAGGTGGGCCGGGATACCCTGCAGGCGGCCAATGCGGCGCTGAACCAGGCGGTGAGCAACGGCCAGAACGTCGTGTTCTGCAGCGGCGACGACGGCGTCTACCTGCCGCTGAGCGCCAGTGCCAGCGCGCCCTCCTATCCGGACCTGAGCGCCCATCCGGAGCAGCGCGAAGTCGCCTTCCCCGCGTCGAGCCCGTCCGTGATCGCGGTCGGCGCCACCGAATTGCGCACGCCGGCCGGCGCGCCGACCACCTACGGCGAGGAGGTCGTCTGGAACGCGCACCGCGGCCACGGCATCACCCAGGGCGGGCTCAGCAAGCTGTACGCCGCGCCGAGCTGGCAGAAAAGCGCGATCCCGCGCATGCTCGGCAACGGCTACCGCGCGGTGCCCGACGTCAGCTTCAACGGCTCCGGCGACAGCAGCGCCTACATCCTGCAGACCGGTGCGACCATCGGGACCGAGGTCAGTGGCTACGTCTACGGCACCAGCGCGGCGGCGCCGACCTTCGCCGGCCTGCTCGCCCGCGTGCTGCAGGCCAACGGCAACCGGGTGGGCTTCGTCGGCCCGGCCCTGTATGCCTATGCCAGGACCGCGGGCAGCAAGTACGACGTGCTGCTCGGCGACAACGGCCTGTACCGCGACGGCTACCGCGCCGGCCCAGGCTGGGACGCCGCGTCCGGCTGGGGCAGCGTGGACATGCTCGCCTTCAGCCGTTACCTGCAGTCGCACTGAGCCGGAGCTGGCGCGCGCGACGCGACACGACGCGTATGACGATGCCGGCGCGCCGCGTGCGCGCCGGCCTGCGCATCAGCCCTGCATCTGCTCCAGTTCCTTGCCCTTGGTCTCGTACACGTAGCGCAGCACGAAGAACACCGACAGGAACGCGGCGACGGTGTAGATGCCGTAGGCGCCGGCCAGGCCGATGCTGCCGAGCAGGATCGGGAAGGTCACGGTGATGGCGAAATTGGACATCCACTGCGCCGCACCGGCCACTGCCAGGCCGGAGCCGCGGATCTGGTTGGGGAACATCTCGCCCAGCATCACCCACATCACCGGGCCCCAGGACATGTTGAAGAAGACCACGTAGACGTTGGCGGCGATCAGCGCCACCCGGCCCATGCCCGGCGACAGCGCCAGCTTGCCCGCCGCATCCAGCGAGGCGCTGGCGAAGGCGATGGTGACCAGCGCCAGCGACACCGCCATGCCGGCCGAGCCGATCCACAGCAGCGGCTTGCGCCCGATCCGGTCGATCAGCACCACGGTGATCAGGCAGGCGCCGATGCTCAACGCACCGGACAACACATTGATCAACAGCGCGTCGCTCTCGGAAAAGCCCACCGCCTGCCACAGCACCGCGCCGTAGTAGAACACCACGTTGATGCCGACCAGTTGCTGGAAGGTGGCCAGGCCGATGCCGATCCACACGATCGGGCGGATCTTGCCGGTGACCTGGCTGACCAGGTCCGACAGCCGCGGCTTGTGCTGGTCGGCCGAGAGCGAGGCGGAGATTTCGGTCAGCTTGGTCTGCGCCGTGCCGGCGCCGTACAGCCGGGTCAGCACCGCCAGCGCCTGCTCGCGGCGGCCCTTCACCACCAGGAAGCGCGGGCTTTCCGGAATCGCCAGCAACAGCAGCAGGAACGCAGTGGACGGCAACGCCTGCATCCAGAACATCCAGCGCCAGGCCGGCTGGCCCAGCCACAGCGCCTCGGTCGACGCGCCGGCCGCCTTGGCCAGCAGATAGTTGCTGAGGAAGGCGCAGAACAGCCCGCCGATGATGGCGATCTGCTGCACCGTGGCCAGGCGCCCGCGGTAGCGCGCCGAGGCGACCTCGGCGATGTAGGCCGGCGACATCACGCTGGCCGCGCCCACCGCGAAACCGCCCATCATCCGCGCCAGCACGAAGACCGCCGAGGTGTGCGCCGCGCCGGCGCCCAGCGCCGACACCAGGAACAGCGCCGCCGACACGATCAGGACCGTGCGCCGGCCCCAGCGATCGGCCAGCGAACCGGCCAGGAACGCACCGACCGCGCAACCGAGCAGCATCGAGGCGACCTCGAAGCCGGTGCCGGCGGAACTGGACTGGAAGGTCTGCCTGAGGCCGTCGACGGTGCCGTTGATGACGCCGCTGTCGAAGCCGAACAGGAAGCCGCCGATGGTGGCGACGCAGCTGATCAGGATGATGAGGCGGGTGTTCTCGCCGGCATCGGCGTGGCGATCGATCGGAACACTGGACATGGATTCACCTGGTGGCGTGCAAGAGGAGGACGGCCGGCGCGCGGCAAGGAGCGTGCGCAGCGACGGCACCGGGCCGCCGCCGCGCACCGGTTCAGCGCAGCAGGTACTGGTTGATCAGGTTTTCGTAGGCTTCCTGGCGGCCGCTGCGCTGGGTCGGCTCGCCGGCCTGCGCGGCGTGCGCGGCCAGGTCGGCCAGCGTGCTCTTGCCGGCCGCGAAGGCCGCACCGGCGCCGCTGTCGAAGCTGGCGTAGCGCTCGCTTCGCCACTGCTCCAGCGGCGAGGCGGTGAGCAGCGCATGGGCGACTTCCAGGCCGCGCGCGAACGCATCCATGCCGCCGATGTGGGCGATGAACAGGTCCTGCGGATCGGACGACTCGCGGCGCACCTTGGCGTCGAAGTTGAGCCCGCCCGGGGCCAACCCGCCCTGCCGCAGCACCACCAGCATCGCGCCGACCGTGTCGTACAGGTCGACCGGGAACTGGTCGGTGTCCCAGCCGTTCTGCGGATTGCCGCGGTTGGCGTCGATGCTGCCGAGCAGGCCGGCATCGCTGGCCACCTGCAGGTCGTGCTCGAAGCTGTGCCCGGACAGCGTGGCGTGGTTGGCTTCGATGTTGAGCTTGAAGTCCTTATCCAGGCCGTGCTGGCGCAGGAAGCCGACCACGGTGGCGCTGTCGAAGTCGTACTGGTGCTTCATCGGCTCCATCGGCTTGGGCTCGATCAGGAAGTTGCCCTTGAAGCCGATGCTGCGCCCGTAGTCGCGGGCCAGGGTCAGGAACCGCGCCAGGTGCGCCTGCTCGCGCTGCATCTGCGTGTTGTGCAGGCAGGCGTAGCCTTCGCGGCCGCCCCAGAACACGTAGTTCTCGCCGCCCAGTTCCACGGTCGCCTCCAGCGCGGCCTTGACCTGCACCGCCGCGCGCGCGACCACGTCGAAGTCCGGGTTGGTCGCCGCGCCGTTCATGTAGCGCGGGTGCGAGAACAGATTGGCGGTCCCCCACAGCAGCTTCACTCCGGTGTCGGCCTGGCGCTGCTTGGCGATGCCGACCATGTGCTGCAGGTTCTGCTGGTACTGGCCGACGTCCTCGGCGTCCGGCGCCAGGTCCACGTCGTGGAAGCAGTAGTACGGCACGCCGAGCTTGGTGAAGAACTCGAACGCGGCATCGGCCTTGGCCTCGGCGCGGCCCAGCGCGTCGCTGCCGGCGTCCCAGGGATAGGCGCGCGTGCCCGGGCCGAACGGATCGGCGCCATTGCCGCAGAAGCTGTGCCAGTAGGCCACGGCGAAGCGCAGGTGCTCGGCCATGGTCTTGTCGCCGATGCGCTTGCCGGCATCGTAGACCTTGAACGCCAGCGGATTGTCCGAGGCCTTGCCTTCGAACGGGATGCGGCCGATGCCCGGGAAGTATTCCTTGGCGCCGGTGTAGACGGAAGTGCTCATCACGAAGTCCTGGTGCGTGCGGGGGAAAGGGAAATCACGCGGCGTACAGCGGGCCGATGGCCTGCAGATGCCGACGGAAGTTCTGGTAGTGCGCCTGGTACTGCGCGCCGCGCTGCGCATCCGGCTGCGCGGACCGCGTCGCGTCGTCCTGCTGATGCCGCAGCACCACCTCGGCCAGGCCGGCGCGGTCGCCCTGCGCCCAGCCGTCGGCCCACAGCGCCTGCAGCGCGGCGCCGAACGCCGCGCCCTCCGGCTGCGCCGGCACATGCACCGGCAGCCCGAACAGGTCGGCGATGAGCTGGCGCCAGCCGGCGCTGTTGCTGCCGCCGCCGGTAAGGGAGATGGCATCGAACTGCAGGCCGGCATCGACGAAGGCGTCGAAGCCGTTGCGCAGGCTGTAGCTGGCGCCCTCCATCGCCGCACGATAGAAATGCGCCGGCGTGGTGTTGTGCAGGTCCATCCCGGTCAGGCAGCCGCGCGCCGCCGGCAGGTTCGGGGTGCGTTCGCCGTTGAAGAACGGCAGCAGCACCAGCCCGTCCGCGCCGGGCTCGGTGGCGGCGAGCAATGCCTCGCCTTGCCCGGCCTTGATGCCGAACAGGCGCGCGATGGTCTCGGTGGCGACGGTGCAGTTCATGGTGCAGATCAGCGGCAGCCAGCCGCCGCTGGAGGAGCAGAACGCGGCCCAGCGCGCCTGCGCATCCACCACCGGGCGGTCGGCATAGGCGAACAACGTGCCGGACGTGCCCAGGCTCATGCTCAGCCGCCCGGGCACCACGTTGCCGGTGCCGATCGCCGCCATCATGTTGTCGCCGCCGCCGGTGGCCACGCGCACCGCGCGCGGCAGGCCCAGCGTCTGCGCGGCGGCGGCGGACAGGGCGAAGCTGCTCTCGGTCGGCACCAGCGGCGGCAGCGCCGCGGCCAAGTCGCGCTGCGGATCGATCGCCTGCAGCAGCGGCGCCGACCACTGCCGGGTGCGCACGTCCAGCCAGCCGCTGCCGGAGGCGTCGCCGACCTCGGCGTAGCGCTCGCCGGTCAGCCAGAAATTGACGTAGTCGTGCGGCAGCAGCACCGAGGTCATCGCCGCGTAGGCATCGGGGCGATGCGTGCGCGTCCACGGCAGCTTGGAAGCGGTGTAGCCGGCCAGGATCGGGTTGCCGGCCAGCTCCACGCAACGCTGCGCGCCGCCGACCGCGTCCATGATCTGCTCGCACTCGCGCTGGGTACTGGTGTCGCACCACAGCTTGACCGGCGCGGTGACCTGGCCCTGCGCATCCAGCGGCACGAAGCCGTGCTGCTGCCCGGACACCGCGATGGCCCGTACCTGCGCCCGCTGCGCGGCGCTCAGCGCGGCGAAGCAGGCGACGATGCCGTCGATCCACCACTGCGCCTGTTGCTCGCGGGTGCCGTCGTCGCGGCTGATCAGCTCCAGCGCGTGTCCGTGGGTGGCCACCACCTGGCGGCTGTCGGCATCGTAGGCGAGCAGCTTGACGCTCTGCGTGCCCACGTCCAGGCCGATGTACAGACTCATTGCCCTACCCGCCACATCGTGCGTACACCCAGTTCCATCGTCGCTCCAGAAGAAAGGCCGGCGTGCGGGGTCCGCACGCGGTGACGCCGAGTGTAGTGCGCACGGCACGCATCACGCAGCGGCGCATGATGACGCTGAGCGCCGTGCCCTGCCAGCACGACTCGCGCGATGGCGCACGCACGCCCTGCCTCCGGCCACCCTGCAGCCAATTCCCGGTCAACGCATGCAGAGGCAAGACACGGATCGAGCCAATGGATGTCGCGGCATGCCGTGATGGCGCATCGCATGAGCGACATGATGGCGACTGGGGCAGCCTCGTATCCGCACAGGATGCATCCACACACGGCACCGTCTTGATGCACTGCGTCAAACCTGCGCGCAAGGCATTCGCAGTTTCGCCCGAGCCCTTTGGATGCATCCCTTCTCGCACCTGGATCATTGCGCTGGTCGTTGGCACGCGCGCCGTACTCCGTACCCTCACCCCAACTCCTCTCCCGAGGGGAGAGGGGCTCGAGCGCGCTGCGGCTGCTTCTTTGCCATCGCCGGGACGACACCTTTGCGTTCGAGCATGCGCTGCGCTGCATCGCGCCCCACGCAGCACACCAAGACCCAAAGCATGCGGCAACGGAAGTTGGCAACAGCTCGCACCTCG
>JBEVKG010000088.1:0-4646 GCA_040509765.1 Xanthomonas sp. | reverse complement strand
TCGGCCTGACCCTGCTGCCGGTGTTCTACGCGCACGCCGACTTCGGCGGCGCCGCGCCGAACCCGGCGCAGCAGCGCCTGCTGCACGACGTGGACGGCTTCGCCGCGCTGCTGGAGGGCAGCCGCCGCGCCTTGCACGGGCTGGACGACGCGGTGCTGGGCCTGGCCCCGCACAGCCTGCGTGCCGTCACTCCGGACGAACTGGCGGCGCTGCTGCCGCTGTGCGACGGCCCGGTGCACATCCACATCGCCGAACAGACCCGCGAGGTCGACGCCTGCCTGGCCTGGAGCGGACAGCGTCCGGTGCAATGGCTGCTGGCGCATGCGCCGGGGGATGCGCGCTGGTGCCTGGTGCACGCCACCCATGTCGACGCCGCCGAAGTGCAGGGCATCGCTGCCAGCGGCGCGGTGGTCGGGCTGTGCCCGATCACCGAGGCCAACCTCGGCGACGGCCTGTTCCCGATGCCGGCGTTCGTGCGCGCCGGCGGCCGTTTCGGCGTGGGTTCGGACTCCAACGTGCTGATCGATGCGGCCGAGGAACTGCGCCTGCTCGAGTACGGCCAGCGCCTGAGCCTGCGCGGGCGCAACGTGCTGACCGGCGACACCGCGCTGTCCAGCGGCCGCTTCCTGTTCCAGTCCGCCGCGCAGGGCGCGGCGCAGGCGCTCGGCGTCGCCCAGGGCCTGCGCGTCGGCGCGCCGGCCGATCTGGTCGAACTGGACGCCGCGCATCCGGCCTTGCAGGCGCGCCACGGCGACGCCTGGCTGGACAGCTGGCTGTTCGCCGCGCGCGGCGGTGCGGTGCGTGCGGTCTGGCGCCATGGCCGCGAACTGGTACGCGAGGGCCGCCACCTGCAGCGCGAGGCGGTCGCGACCCGCTACGCGCGTGCGCTGACCCGGCTGCTGGACGCATGAGACGCGCGCATCGCGCGGCGTCGTGCACCCGCCGCCGCAGTGCGGAGCGCCAGTGAGTCCCGCCGCGCCGACGCTGCCGCTCAACCAGCGCATCCGCCGCGACATCGAGGCGTGCATCCGCAGCGGCGAGTGGCCGCCCGGCCATCGCATTCCGTTCGAGCACGAACTGATGGCGCAGTACGGCTGCTCGCGGATGACCGTCAACAAGGTGTTGGCGCTGCTCGCCGACGCCGGCATGATCGAGCGGCGGCGCCGCGCCGGTTCGTTCGTGGCGCGCCCGCATCCGCACATGGAGCAGGTCGCGCTGGAGATCCCGGACATCCCGGTCGAGGTCGCCGCGCGCGGCCACGCCTACCGCTTCGAACTGCTGGAGCGGCAACAACGCGCACCGCGCACGGCCCTGCCGCAGGAGGCCGAAGTCGCCGCGGGCGGCAGCCTGCTGGCGCTGCAGTGCCTGCACTACGCCGACGGCCGCCCGTTCGCGCTGGAGGAGCGGGTGATCAATCCGGTGGCGGTGCCGGAGGCCTTGCAGATGGACTTCGCGGTCACCGTACCCGGCAGCTGGCTGCTGCAGCACGTGCCGTGGACCCGTGCCGAACACCGCATCAGCGCGGTCGGCGCCAGCGCCGCGCAGGCGGCGCGCCTGCAGGTGCCGGCCGGCACCGCCTGCCTGCTGATCGACCGCCGCACCTGGCGCGGCGAGCAGGCGGTGACCTTCGTGCGCCAGGTGTTCCTCGGCGACACCTACGACCTGGTCGCGCGGTTCTCGCCCGGCGCGCGCTGAGTCCGGCGCGCTGCGCATGCGCGCGGCCGTGGCGGGGCCGCGCGATGTTGTGATGCAGCACGTCGCGCGCGCTCACCATACTCCGGCGTGCGTTTGTCCTGCCCGCCGCACTCTGGCAAGTTAGCGCCGGGGCCGGGCGAGGGGCCGTGGCCGCGGAACGAGGGATGGTTCGGCATGACGTATTTCGTGACAGGCGCCACCGGTTTCATCGGCCGCTATCTGATGGCCAGGCTGATGCAGCGCAAGGGCACCGTGCATGTGCTGCTGCGCAAGGAGTCGCAGCGCAAGTTCGATGCGCTGGTGCGCGAGCAGGGCTGGGATCCCAAGCGCCTGGTGGTGCTGCACGGCGACGTCGGCGCCGATTGCTGCGGGCTCGAGGCGGCGCAGCGTCAGGCGCTGCACGGCAAGGTCAAGCACTTCTTCCACCTGGCCGCGCTGTACGACCTCACCGCCAAGGCCGAGGAACAGCGCGTCGCCAACCTCGACGGCACCCGCAACGCGCTGGAACTGGCCGCGCAACTCGGCGCCGGCATCTTCCACCACACCAGTTCGATCGCGGTGGCCGGGCTGTACCCGGGCATCTTCCGCGAGGACATGTTCGAGGAAGCCGAGGGGCTGGACGATCCCTACCTGCGCACCAAGCACGATGCCGAGGCGCTGGTGCGCGCCGAGACCCGGATCAAGTGGCGCATCTACCGTCCGGCGATGGTGGTCGGCGATTCGCGCACCGGCGCCATCGACAAGATCGACGGCCCGTACTACTTCTTCCCGCTGATCAAGAAGCTGCGCCAGCTGCTGCCGCCCTGGGCGCCGATGCTCGGCATCGAGGGTGGGCGGATCAACCTGGTGCCGGTGGACTTCGTCGCCGACGCGATGGACCACATCGCGCACAAGCCCAAGCTCGACGGCCACACCTTCCACCTCACCGACCCCGAGCCGCTGCGCGTGGGCGAGGTGCTCAACGTGTTCTGCCGCGCCGGCCACGCCCCGGAAATGACCTTGCGGGTGGACGCGCGCATGTTCGCGTTCGTTCCGTCCAGCATCCGCGCCGCGGTCGGCAGCCTGCCGCCGATCCGCCGCTTCACCGGCATGCTGCTGCGCGACTTCCGCATCCCGCGCGAGGTGCTGAAGTTCATCACCTATCCCACACGCTTCGACAGCCGCGAGACCGAGCGCGCGCTCAAGGGCAGCGGCATCGCCGTGCCGCGGCTGGAAGACTACGCCTGGCGCCTGTGGGACCACTGGGAACGGCACCTGGACCCGGACCTGTTCGTCGACCGTTCGCTCAAGGGCAAGGTCCGCGGCAAGGTGGTACTGATCACCGGCGGCTCCTCGGGCATTGGCCTGGCCACCGCGCAGCGCGTCGCCGAGGCCGGCGCCATTACCGTCATCGTGGCCCGCGGCGAGCAGGAACTGCATGCCGCACGCGATGCGATGAACGCCAAGGGCGGCAAGGTCTTCGCCTATACCGCCGACCTGTCGGACCTGGCCGACTGCGACCGCCTGCTCAAGACCGTGCTGGAGGCGCACGGCCATGTCGACGTGCTGATCAACAACGCCGGCCGCTCGATCCGCCGCTCGATCGAACTGAGCTACGACCGTTTCCACGATTTCGAGCGGACCATGCAGTTGAACTACTTCGGCAGCCTGCGCCTGATCATGGGCGTGCTGCCGGGCATGACCGCGCGGCGCAAGGGCCACATCATCAACGTCAGCTCGATCGGCGTGCTGGCCAACTCGCCGCGCTTCTCCGCCTACGTCGCCTCCAAGGCGGCGCTGGACGCCTGGAGCCGCTGCGCGCAGGGCGAGCTGTCGGGCAAGGGCATCAGCTTCACCACGGTCAACATGCCGCTGGTGAAGACCCCGATGATCGCCCCGACCAAGATGTACGACAGCGTGCCGACGCTGAGCGTGGACGAGGCCGCCGACCTGATGGTCAAGGCGATCATCGAACGCCCCAGCCGCGTGGCCACGCGCCTGGGCATCTTCGCCGCCTTGGTCAACGCGGTGGCGCCGAAGGCCTACGAGGTGGTGATGAATACCGCCTTCGAACTGTTCCCGGACTCGGCCGCGGCCAAGGGCGACCGCAAGGCGCTACGCGAGACCAAGCCGAGCCAGGAGCAGATCGCCTTCGCCGCGCTGATGCGGGGGGTGCATTGGTAAGCGCTGGGAATCGGGAATAGAGAATCGGGAATCGCAAAAGCGCTGTCTGCACGCAGTGCCGCTCCTGTCTCATCAGACACGGACCGCCTGCGTGCATGTTCACTGCGTGCCGATAGCCCGCTCTACCGATTCCCCATTCCCGATTCCCCAATCCCGGCTCAGAACGTCCTGCATTGCCGCCAGCGCACCGGTTCGGCGTGGCCGGGGCGCGGGTTGAGCTGGATGCGGACGGTGCGCAGGGACGGGTAGCGCTCCACTTCGCGGCAGATGCGCGGCCACACCTGGGCGTCGTCGCCGCTGCGGTCGACCACCAGGGTCATCTGCGTCTGCCAGATGCCACGGATCACGCCCGGGGTGCCGGCCAGGGTCTTGGAGAGCGCCTGGCGGTTGCGCTGTTCGGTGGCGGGATCGGGCTCGGCCAGGTTGCCGGCGTCGTCGAGCGCCGGCTGCGGCGGGGCGACCGCGGTGGGCGTCGGCGTGGTTGCGGCCGGCGCAGGCGCCGCAGCAGCGGCGGGTGCGGGCGCTTGCGCCGGTGCGGCCACGGAGACGGCCGGCTCTGCGGGTTGCTGCAAGGCCAGCGCGCCGACGCCGACCACCACGCCCAGGGCGAGGGACGCCAGGGCGGCGATGGCGATGTGGCGCTGCGCGCGGCGCCGGCTGGCGCCGATCACGCCGTCTTCCAGTTCGCTGGGCAGGTAGGGCTTGAGCATCGGCCAGATGCGCCGGCCGTCGAGGATTTCCACCGCCTGTTTCTCGGCCGCGGCGATGCCGTCGCGCTGCACCTTGCC
>JBEVKG010000087.1:0-12160 GCA_040509765.1 Xanthomonas sp. | reverse complement strand
CCCGGGGCGGGGCCGCCCGGGGGCGGCCCCCGCGCGGCCCCGCGGGCCCCCCCGCCGCCGCCGCGGGGGGTGCGCGCCCCGGCGGCGGGGGGCGCGGCGCCCTGCGGCAATTGCCGCTGGGCGATCCACAGCCCCAGCAGCAGCGCCGCCGCCAAGGCCGCGGGCAGCGCCCAGCGGCGGCGCGCACGCGGCCGCAGCGGCGTCGGCCGGTGCGCCTGCGCCGTCGCCTGGACCGGCGAGGCAGGCAGCGCCGCGACATCGGCGTGCTGGCCGGGCGTAGCGGTCGGCCGTGCGCGCGCGGCGGCGAGCAGGCGCGCGGGCACGGCTTCGTCCAGCACCGGGGCGAAGCCGGCGCGCAGCCGCGCCTGCAGGCCGCGCAGCCGCTCCAGGGCCTGCGCCAGGTGCGGGTCGCTGCGCAGCGCCGCTTCGACCTGGGCGGCTTGCGCCGCGTCCAGTTCGCCGTCTGCGTAGGCCTGCAGGGTGAGTGCGTCGATCGTGGTGTTCATGCGGTCGCCTCCAGTGACGCCTGCAGCGCTTCGCGCCCGCGCGCGAGCCGGCTGGTGAGTGTGCCGAGCGGAATCTCCAGCACCGCCGCGGCATCCTTGTAGGACAGGCCTTCGATCAGCACCAGCGCGATCGCCAGGCGTTGTTCCTCGGGCAGGCCGGCCATCGCGGCCTGCACCGCCATCCAGTCCTGCTGCCGCTCCAGCGGCGTGTCGCCGACGTGTTCGCCTTCGGCGGCGTCGACGAACACGTTCCGCCGGCGCCGCTGCGCCCGCACCTCGTCGATCCAGGCGTGGCGGATGATGCCGTACAGCCAGTACTGCAGCGGCGTCTCCGGCCGCCATTGCGCGGCACGGCGCAGCGCGCGTTCGATCGCGATCTGCAGCAGGTCGTCGGCGTCCTCGCGATGGCCGGCGACGGCACGCGCGAAGCGCCGCAACTGCGGCAGCAGGGTACAGATGCCGTCGCCGACGGCGGCCGTGGGATCGGCGTGCATGTCGGTGATACGTTCGGCGGAGGCGTTTTCTTCCATGGGCGCGGCGCGGCGTTCACCGCGTGTCGGGATGGCTGGATTAGTGTGGCACGCCAACAGGGGCGGGCGATGGAGCGGGGCATGGCGACGGGCAGGCGAATGCGCTGGATGGCAGCGGCCTTGCTGGCGGTGGCGACACCGGCGCTGGCGCAGTTGGCGCTGCCGTCGGCGGGCGGGCTGGTGCAGGACGTCACCCAGGGGGTGCACAGCGGCATGGACCGACTGGGACAGTCGATGCAGGACGCGCGCGGCGACCTCGAACGGCTGCGCCTGAAACGCCTGCAGGCGCTGCTGCGCAGCGACCCGCGCGGGCTGGAGCGCGACGAGGGCGGCGCCGTGGTCATGCGCGGGCAGGTGGTGGTGCTGGAGCCGGACCCGGCGGCGCTGCAGGCGGCGCAGGCGGCCGGCTTCGCGGTGCTGGAGCAGCGCAGCTTCGGCGAACTCGGCCTGCGCCTGGTGGTGCTGCAGGTGCCGTCGGGCCTGTCTACGCGCCGTGCCCTGCAGCAACTGCGCGCGCGCGATCCGCAGGGCGACTACGACTACAACCACGTCTACAGCGGATCGGCGGCGACGCCACCGGCACCGGCCAGTGCGTCCGCCGCACCGGCAGCCACCGGGGCCGCGACGGGTGGATTCGTGGTCGGCCTGATCGACAGCGGCGTGGACGCGGCGCATCCGGCGCTGGGCGGCGTGCAGGTGCAAACCTGGGGCTGCGATGGACAGGTGCGCGCGCAGCCGCACGGCACGGCGGTCGCGTCGTTGCTGGCCGGACGCGCAGTGGCGCACGGGCCAGTCGCGCGCACGCTGTACGCGGCCGACATCTATTGCGGGCAGGCCGACGGCGGCACCGTGGTGGCGTTGGTCGGCGCGTTGGCCTGGATGGCACAGCGCCAGGTGCCGGTGATCAACATCAGCCTGATCGGCGGCCCCAACCGCGCCCTGCAGCTCGCCGTGCAGCGCATGCTCGCGCGCGGGCACATGCTGGTCGCGGCGGTGGGCAACGACGGTCCGGCGGCACCGCCGCTGTATCCGGCGGCCTATCCCGGGGTGATTGGCGTCACCGCGGTGGATGCGCGTGCGCGGGTGTTGCCGGAGGCCGGGCGTGGGCCGCAGGTGGCGTTCGCCGCGGTCGGCGAATTGATCGCCGCGACGCCACAGGGCCGTTGGCAGACGCAGCGCGGCACCTCCTTCGCCGCACCGCTGGTCGCACGGCTGGCGGCGCAGGCGCTGCCGCACCCGGATCCGCAGGCGGCCGCGCAGGTGCGCACGCAGTTGCAGGCGCAGGCGCGCGATCTCGGTGCGCCCGGCCCCGATCCGGTGTACGGCGCCGGGCTGCTCGGCGCGGACCTGGCGCTGCAGCGCGCGCCGGGCGGCTGAACGCATTCTGTCTGCGCCCATCCTGGCTGGGATGTTCTGCGCCGTTCGACACGTAGGACCAAGTGAGAGCCGCAGATGGCCTGCGGCGACACGAGGAGAATGCGATGAACGGCAAGACTCTGTTGGCGAGCGCGGTGCTGGTGGCGACGGTGGCGCTGACCCCGGGCATGGCCGGCGCGCAGGTGCTGGGCGGTGCGGGCAGCGTGGGCGGGGCGGTCAACGGCACCCTGGGCGGCCTGGGGGGCGGCAGCCTCGGCGGCAACGGGATGGGCGCAGGCCGCCTGGATGCCGGGGTTCCGCTGGATCGCGCGCGCAGCGGCATCGAGCAGTCGTCGCAGCGTGCGCGGATGGCGGCGCAGCGGGCGCAAGCGCGTGGCGCGGCCACCGCGGACAGCGCCGCGCAGACCGCCGGCGCTGCGGTAAACGAGGGGAGGGCGCTGGCCGGCAACGCCGCTGCCAGTGGCAGTGCGGCGGCACGCGGCGCGGCCGGTAGCGCGATGGGCCAGGCCGACGGCGCGCTCGGCGCGGCGACCAGCGCGGCCAATCCCACGGCGGCGCTGTCGACGGCCGGCAATGCTGCTGGTGCGGTCAACGGCACGATCGGAAATGGCACGAGTGCGGCGAGTGCGGCCGGCAACGGCGGCAGCAATGGTGCCGCTAGTGCTGGTGGCCTGCCGACGGTGCCGACGGTGCCGGCGCTGTCCGCCCGGAGCGGGAATGCCAACGGTGCGGCCAGCGGCAGCGCCTCGCATAGCGCGGGCACGCGTGGCGGGTCGGTGTCGGGTCAGGCGGGTGCGGGCGGCCAGGGCAGTGCGCAGGCCGGAAGCGGTCAGGCGCAGGGGCAGGCCGGCGGCAATGCCTCGCTGGGTGCCAGCATCAACGCCTCCAGCGACGGCCAGTAAGCCGTTGGCGGCCAGGCGCGACGCAGCGCGCGTGGCCATCGAGACTGCAGGCTGAAAAAACACGACGCCCGGCTGAGCCGGGCGTCGTGCGTGTTGCGTCATGCGGTGGTCGCGGTGTCCGTCGCTGCGTTGTCGCCGCGACGGGGCGGCGCGGCCGCATGGGCCGCGCCGCCGCCGCGCGCCTCAGCGGGCGCTCGGCGTCGCCGCCGGCGTGGCGTTGAGGCCGCGCTTCTCCAGCAAGGGCTCGATCTGCGGCGCGTGCCCGGCGAAGTCCTGGAACAGTTGCATCGCATCGACGCTGCCGCCGCGCGAGAGCAGGGTCTTGCGGAAGCGGTCGCCGTTGGCCCGGCTCAGCCCGCCGTGCTGCTTGAACCATTGCTGGGTGTTGGCGTCCAGCACCTCGGACCAGATGTAGGCGTAGTAGCCGGCCGCGTAGCCGCCCATGATGTGGCTGAAGTACGGCGTGCGGTAACGCGGCGGCACCGGCGCATAGGCGATGCCGTCGGCGGCCAGCGCCTTGGCCTCGAAATCCATCACGCCCGATGCCGGGGGCACCTGGCCGGCGCCGAGCTGGTGCCAGCGCTGGTCGAGCATGGCCGCGCCCAGGTACTCGGTGGTGGCGAAGCCCTGGTTGAACTTGGCGGTGGCCACCACCTTGTCCAGCAGCACCTGCGGCATCGGCGCGCCGCTCTGGTAGTGCTTGGCGTAGTGCTTGAGGATGGCCGGATCGTCGGCCCACATCTCGTTGACCTGCGAGGGGAACTCGACGAAGTCGCGCGGCACGCTGGTGCCGGAGAAGTACGGGTACTTCACGTTCGAGAACATGCCGTGCAGCGCATGGCCGAATTCGTGGAAGGCGGTGGTGACCTCGTCCCAGGTCAGCAGGGTCGGCTGGCCGGCCGGCGGCTTGGGGATGTTGAGGTGGTTGGCGACCACCGGCTTGTCGCCGGTCAGCGCCGACTGCGACACGTAGGAACTCATCCAGGCGCCGCCACGCTTGGACTCGCGCGCGTACATGTCGGCGACGAAGATCGCCAGCTGGCTGCCGTCGGCGTCGAACACGTCGTAGACCAGCACGTCGTCGCGGTAGGTGGGCAGGTCGGTGCGCTGCTTGAAGGTCAGCCCGTACTCCTGGTTGGCGGCGTAGAACACGCCATTCTCCAGGACGTTCTTCAGCTCGAAGTAGGGCTTGAGCTGGGCCTCGTCGAAGTCGTACTTGGCCTGGCGCACCTTCTCGGTGTAGTAGGCCCAGTCCCAGGCTTCCAGCTTGAAGCTGGGCTTGCCGGCGGCCTTCTGCTCCTGGTCGATCATCGCCTGGAGATCGGCGGCCTCGCGCTTGGCGTTGGCCACCGCGGCCGGGGCCAGCTTGCCGAGCATGGCGTTGACCGCCTCGGGGGTCTTCGCCGTCTGGGTTTCCAGCGAGTAGGTGGCGTGGTTCGGGTAGCCGAGCAGCTTGGCGCGTTCGGCGCGCAAGGTCATGATCCGCGACACCAGCGCGGTGTTGTCGTACGGACCGCCGTGGCTGCCGCGCGATACCGAGGCTTCGTAGATCTTCTGCCGCAGGGCGCGATCCTTGAGCTGGGCCAGCGGCGGCTGGCCGGTGGTGTTGAGCAGCGCGATCACGTACTTGCCGTCGAGCTTGCGCGCCTTGGCCGCTTCGGCGGCCGCAGCGATCTGCGCGTCGGACAGGCCATCGAGTTGCTTGACGTCGTCCACCACCACCGCCGCGGCGTTCACTTCGGCGAGCACGTTCTGGCTGAACTTGGTGCCCAGTTCGGCCAGTTCGGCGTTCATCGCCTTGAGCTTGGCCTTGTCGGCGTCGCCGAGCTTGGCGCCGTCGCGGACGAAGTCGCTGTGGTACTTCTCGATCAGGCGCACGCCTTCCGCGTCCAGGCCGAGCTGGGTGCGGGTGTCGTACAGGGTCTGGATACGCGCGAACAGCTTGGGGTTGAGCGCGATCGCGTCGCGGTGCGCGGCCAGCTTGGCCGAATAGTCGGCCTGCAGCTGCTTGCGGGTGTCGTTGGTGTCGGCGCCGACCAGGTTGAAGAACACGGTGGTGGCGCGGTCCAGGATCTGTCCGCTCTTCTCCATCGCCACGATGGTGTTGTCGAAGGTCGGCTTGGCCTTCTGGTCGGCGATGGCCTGCACTTCCTTCAGCTGTTGCGCCATGCCGGCGTCGAACGCCGGGGCGAAATCGCTGTCCTTGATCTTGTCGAACTGCGGGTAGTGCAGCGGCAGCGGGCTTTCGGCGAAGAACGGGTTGGCCTGCGTGGCCGCGGTGGCGGCGGTGGGCGTGGTGGCCGGAGCGGCGTAGGCGGGCATGGCGAGTCCGAGCGTGGCGGCGAGGGCAAGGGCGAGGCGAGAGGTCATCAAGCGGTATCCGCAATCATGGTGATCGGGCAGGCTACCCCAGGCCGGCAGGGGTGACCCGTGACGAAAGCCATGGGCGCACTGCAGCATCTGCGCGTGTTTCTCGGGACTTTGCGCCATTTGGCGTGAACGTTGACGCCGTGCGCCCGCATGCACGGCACCGGCGCAGGCGGGGTGGGATGGGTGTTGCGCCGGCGGTGAGCTGCCTTGCCCACGCGGGCGTGGGGCCCGGCCTGCTGGCGACGCGTGCGGCCACCGCGTAGCATCGCGTCGAACCAGCGCCGCCGCGGCGCGCCGCGCCACGAGGACCCATGGACACGCCGACCACCGCCTACGCCTTCACCGCGACCACGCTGGACGGGCAGGTGCAGCCGCTCGCCGAGTACGCCGGCAAGGTGCTGCTGATCGTCAATGTCGCCTCCAAGTGCGGCTTCACTCCGCAGTACGCCGGGCTGCAGGCGCTGTGGCAGCGCTATCGCGATCGCGGGCTGGTGGTGCTGGGCTTTCCCTGCGACCAGTTCGGCCATCAGGAACCGGGCGATGCCGCGGAGATCCGCCAGTTCTGCTCGCTCAGCTACGACGTCGATTTCCCGATGTTCGCCAAGGTGCAGGTCAACGGCGACGGCGCGCATCCGCTGTGGCGCTGGCTCAAGCAGCAGAAATCCGGGCTGCTCGGCATCGCCGCGATCAAGTGGAATTTCAGCAAGTTCCTGGTCGGCCGCGACGGCCAGGTGCTGGCGCGCTATGCGCCCACCGACAAACCGGAAGCGCTGGCCGATGAGATCGAGCGGGCGCTGGGCTGAGTACGCAACCGGGTTGGTCCAGGCTGCTCGGATACTGCTCTTGTGGGAGGGACTTCAGTCCCGACGCGTTTAGCTGAAAGACGTCGGGACTGAAGTCCCTCCCACAATGATTCGCCACTATTCGCTTTGACCTGCCGCCGTGTCGCTTACGCCGGTAGAGCGGCTTCAGCCGCGATGCGTGACCGGTAACGCCCGTCGCGGCCGAAGCCGCTCCTACGACGGGAGAGGCGCAGCGGCTTTACTTCTCGACGAACGCGCGCTCGAACACGTAATGCCCCGGCGAGCCGATCCGCGGCGAGGCGACGAAGCCGCGGGCGTCCAGGGTATGGCGCAGATCGGCCAGCATCTGCGGGCTGCCGCAGATCATCGCGCGATCGTGTTCCGGGTTCAGCGGCGGCAGGCCGAGGGTGCGCTGCATCGCGCCGCTCTCGAGCAACTCGGTGAGGCGGCCGCGGTTGCGGAAGTCCTCGCGGGTCACCGCCGGGTAGTACAGCAGCTTCTCGCGGATGGTCTCGCCGAGGAACTCGTGCTGCGGCAGTTCCTTCTCGAAATAGTCGCGGTAGGCCAGATCCTTCTCGAAGCGCACGCCGTGGGTGAGGATCACCTTGTCGAAGCGCTCGTAGGTTTCCGGATCCTTGATCACCGACAGCCACGGCGCCAGGCCGGTGCCGGTGCCCAGCAGGTACAGATGGCGGCCCGGATGCAGGTCGCTGATCAGCAGGGTGCCGGTGGGCTTCTTGCCGACCAGCACCGAATCGCCGGGCTTGATGTGCTGCAGGCGCGAAGTCAGCGGGCCGTCCGGCACCTTGATGCTGAAGAACTCCAGTTGCTCTTCCCAATTGGCGCTGGCGATGGAGTAGGCGCGCAGCAGCGGCCGCGTCTCCGTCTCCAGCCCGATCATCACGAACTGGCCGTTGTCGAAGCGGAAGCCGTCGTTGCGGGTGGTGGTGAAGCTGAAGTAGTCCTCGGTCCAGTGGCGGACATCGAGCACCGTTTCGGGGCCAAAAGCAGAAGACATGCCGTTGATCGTGATGGGGAAGGAACGGCGGCCATTCTACCCCATGCCGGTTCAAATGAGATCAAATCTCATTTGGGACTGTGCGGATCACGGCGATGCGGCTCACTTCTCGAACGAGACTTCGTAGGACAGGTACAGCGGCGCCTGCGGCGGCGCCAGCAGCGGGCGCTGGCGCAGGAAGCGCTCCAGGCACAGGGCCAGCGGGGTGGTGCCGTTGCGCCAGCTGGCGCCGACGCTGCCGTCGGCCTGTACCTGCACCACCACGGTGAACGGCGAGGTGTCCGGACGCGGGGTGGCGCAACTGGCCACGCCCTCGTCCAGCGCCGCGCGCTGCAGGCTCTGCAGGCGTTCCTGCATTGCCGCCGGCAGGCTGGCCTCGTCGCGGTCGGCCAGGGCCTTGGCCGCGGTGTAGTCGGAGGGCGCCGGCGCGTCCGCGGCGGGAGCGGCGGCGGCCGGGACGGCGAGGGCGGCGGCGAACAGACAGGACAGGGTGCGGCGCATGGCGGTGTCGGAAGGGGTGGACCAGGCTCAACGATACCCAGCGGCCTGCAGTTCGAACAGCTCGGCGTAACGGCCGCCCTGCGCCATGAGTTCGTCGTGGGTGCCGCTGGCCTCGATCCGGCCGTCGGCCAGGACCAGGATGCGGTCGGCCATGCGCACGCTGGAGAAGCGGTGCGAGATCAGCACCGCGGTGCGGTTGTCGGACAGCTCCTTGAAGCGCTGGAACACCTCGAACTCGCTGCGCGCGTCCAGTGCGGCGGTCGGCTCGTCGAGGATCATCACCTGCGCGTCGCGCATGTAGGCGCGGGCGATGGCGATCTTCTGCCACTGCCCGCCGGACAGGTCCACGCCGGTCTTGAAGCGGCGCCCGATCACCTGCGCGTAGCCCTGCGGCAGGCCGTCGATCAGCTCGGCGGCCATCGCCCGCTGCGCGGCGGCGCGGATCCGCGGCGCGTCGTCCAGCGCATCGACCTGGCCGACGCCGATGTTCTCGCCGGCGCTGAAGTGGTAGCGCACGAAATCCTGGAAGATCACCCCCAGGTTGGCGCGCAGGTCGTCCAGGTCGTAGTCGCGCAGGTCGCGGCCGTCGAGCAGGATGCGGCCCTCGTCGGGGTCGTACAGCCGCGCCAGCAGCTTGACCAGGGTGGTCTTGCCGGCACCGTTCTCGCCGACCAGGGCCAGCACCTCGCCGGCGCGCAGCGCGAAGTCCAGGTGCCGCACCGCCCACTGCTCGGCGTCCGGGTAGCGGAAGCCGACGTTCTCGAACACGAAGCCCTGCCTGATCGGCCGCGGCACCGGCACCGCGCCCGGGCGGGTACGGATCTCCGGGACGATGCGGAAGAACGAGTACAGATCGTCCAGGTACAGCGCCTGCCCGGCCACCTGCGAGAAGCCGATCAGCAGGCCTTCCAGCAACTGCCGCAGGCGCAGGAAGCTGCCGGCCAGGAAGGTCAGGTCGCCGATGCTGAAGTCGCCGCGCACGGTGCGCCAGGCGATGTAGCCGTAGGCGCCGTAGTAGCCCAGCGTGCCCAGCGCCGCCAGCACGGTGCCCCACAGCATGCGCTTGCGCGCCAGCGCGCGGTTGGCCTGGAAGTAGCGGTCGGCCAGGGCGCGGTAGCGCGCGATCAGGAAGGTGTGCAGGTTGAAGATCTTCACTTCCTTGGCGGTCTCGACGCTGGCGCCGAGCTGGCGCAGGTAGTCGAGCTGGCGGCGTTCGGCCGTCCACTGGAAGTTGAGCGAATAGCCGAGCGCGTTGAAGTGCGCCTCGCCGATGAAGGCCGGCACCAGCGCCACCGCCAGCAGGGCGATGAGCCAGGGCGCGTAGACCAGCAGGCCGACCGCGAAGCTGATCACGGTGATCGCGTCCTGCACCTGGCCGAACAGCTGGCTCATCAGGTTCATGCGGCCCATGGACTGACGCCGCGCGCGGTCCAGCCGGTCCTGCTGTTCCGGGTCCTCGAAATCCTCCAGGTCCAACTGTGCGGCGTGCTCCATCAACTGCACGCTGGTGGTGTTGTTGAACAGCTCCGACAGCAGGGTGTCGGCATAGCTGACCAGCCGCCCGAGCAGGTCCGAGGCGATCGCCAGCGCCAGTTCCAGGCCCAGCAGTTCCAGCAGCCGGTTCAAGCGTCCGCTGGCCAGGGCCTGGCCCAGCGAGTCGAAGCCGGGCGATTGCCCGACCAGGTGGATCGCCTCGTCGATGATCAGCTTGCCGATGTACAGCGAGGCCACCGGCAGCAGCGCCCGGATCACGCGCAGGCCGATGCTGCTGAGGGTCAGCCAGCGGCTGGTCTGCCAGATCTGGCGCAGGAACGGCGGCAGGTTGCGCATCGCGTCGAAGCGCTCGCGCAGGCTCGGGCCGGTGCGGGACGCGGCGCGGGCGCCGCCATGGGAGGGGGAAGAGGAGGCCATCGGCGCATTGTGCCGGGGGCGGGTGTGCGCGGGGAGTGTGGGCTGCGCAGGGACGGATGCTGCACCGGTGCTGACGCCGCTGGCTGGCGCGCGATTGCCGAAGGCGAGGCATGGGATAGCATCGTCGAGATCCAGCCCACGCCGTTGCCATGTCCGAGCCAATCGCGCCCGTCGTCGCCCGCCTGCGTGCGCACATGCCGTCGTGGCGCGAACTGCTCGGTTGCGCGGTCCTCGTCCTGGTCGCCACCGCGCTGCTGCGGTGGGGCAACGCCGTCATGCTGGTGCTGACGTTGTCGTATGTGGTCTTCGCGATCGGCTACAGCCTGTTTCGCGTGTTCGGTGGTCGCGGCGGCATCGACCTCGAACAGCTGTGGCGCGAGGTGCTCAATGCGGTGCTCGGTCTGTGCTGATGGCGGTTGGTTGCGGCAGGCCTGTCCGGCGTGACGGCCGGGTCATGCGGCGTCCCGCACCCTCACCCCAACCCCGCTCCCGGCGGGAGAGGGGCTGATTGCGGCGTCTTGCGGGAAGCTCTTTCGGCTTACTCGTCCAGCCGCAGCGTCAGGCACTTGGCGGCGCCGCCGGCCTTGAGGAATTCGTCCAGCGGGGTCTGCACCACGCGGTAGCCGATCGTGGCCAGGGCGGCGCACAGCGCGGGCGAGGCGCGGTTGAGCAGCAGGCTGTCGTCCAGGTCCACCGCGTTGCAGGCGAAGGCGAGGGCGTCGGCCTCGCCGACGGCGATGCGCCGCGACGCCGGGATGTGCTGGGCAATCGCCTGCTGCGCGTCGGCGTCGAACGCAGCCGGGTAGTACAGCAGGTAGCCGTCGCGCAGCGGGCAGAAGCAGGTGTCCAGGTGATAGAAACGCGCGTCGACCAGGCGCAGCGGCGCCACCTCGATGTCCAGCAGGTCGGTCAGTTCGTGCGCGGCGGCCAGGTCGCTGCGGTGGCCGTGGCCCATCCACAGCCGGCGTGCGCCGCGGTCCAGCAGCGCGTCGCCGGCGCCTTCGAAATACACCTGCTCGGGCAGTTCCTGGATGCGCAGGCCGGCCTGGCGGCACCAGGCGGTGAACAACGCTTCCTCGCCACGGCGTTCGGCGTGGCGGAAGCGGCTGGGCACGAAGCGCTCGCCCAGCACCAGGCCGGCGTTGGCGCTGAACACCATGTCCGGCAGGCCCGGGGCGGCGGCGATGCAGTCGACCTGGGCACCGGCGGCCTGCGCCGCGTCCACCAGCGCGTTCCACTGCGCCTGCGCCCGCTCGCGGCTGGCGGCGTGGACGTTGCCTTCCATCCAGGGGTTGATCACGTAGTCCACCGCGAAGTGCTGCGGTGCGCACATCAGCAGGCGGTGGCCGTGGCTGGCGCCGGTGCGGGACTGCGCCTCAGGGGCGGCGAGGGTCAGGTCGGTGGCGTCGGCCTGGCCGACAGCAAGGACGTTCTCGATCATGCGCGCGCTCCGCGTTGAGATGCGCGCCACGCTAGCGGCGCCGTGTTGCGGAGACATGTCGGCGGACATGGGTCAGTCATCGGTGGTGGGATTCGGAAAGCAGAACCGCGCGTGCTGCGGGCGTGCTTGGCGTTGGCCTGCGTGGTAGCGCGTCCAACGGCGAGCACTCGGGATTCGGGAAGCGCCACGCATCCCTTGCCGACTGCGTGATCCTGCCCCCGAATCCCGAATCCCGAATCCCGGCGCGCTGCGCCAGGCCGCTAAGGCAGCGCCGGCTGCAGGCCCACGCCTAGCCGATTCCAGGCATTGATCAGCGCCACGGCCATGGTCAGGGCGCTGATCCCGGCAGGATCGAACTGTGCCGCCAGCGCGTCGTAGGCAGCCTGCGGTGGTGCGCCGGCGGGCAGCGTGGTCAGCGCTTCGGCCCAGTCCAGCGCGGCGCGCTCGCGTGCATCGAAGAAGCGGCTGTCGCGCCAGGCCGCGAGGGTGTCGAGCTTGCGCGGCTCGGTGCCGGCGCTGCGCAGGGCGGTGGCATGCATGTCGATGCAGTAGGCGCAGCCGTTGAGTTGGGAGACGCGCAGGAACACCAGTTCGGTCAGGGCGCTGCCGAGCGTGCCGCCGTGGACCTGCTGGCTGGCGCCGAGCAGGGCGCGGTACGCCTCGGGTTCGTGGCGGGTGTAGTCGATGCGATGGAAGTGCATGGCGGGTCGCGCATGACGGCCACCATGGCCGCCTTCACTGCCAAGGACGCGGCCGCGCGCGCCGGCGTGACAGCGTCGCCGCAGCTCAGTCGCCGGCGGC
>JBEVKG010000086.1:0-3719 GCA_040509765.1 Xanthomonas sp. | reverse complement strand
CAGCGGCCCGACGATGCGCAGCGGCGCCTCCAGCGGCGCGGAGGTGTAGACCAGCACGTCGTCGCGGGTTTCGACATCGCGCTGGTCGACCGGTCCGGACAGCGCATGCGGATCGGCGCTGCAGCACAGCGGTCCGCCACGCGAGGGCACCGGATCGAGCGGGTCGTAGAGGTAACCGTCGGAATGCTCGCTGGCATCGGGTTGCGGGCCCAGCGTGCCGTCGCCGTCGCGCGTGTTGGCCTTGCCGCCGCTGCGCAGGTACCAGCGCTGGTGCCGCGCCTGCACCGGCGGCCAGGTGCTTGCGGTGAGCCAGCGCTGCTCGCCGACGACGTAATAGAGGTACGGCGGCAGGCTCGCCAGGCCATCGCCCTTGCCGCGCAGCCAGTAGTCGAACCACTGCAGGTACCACTGCCGGTAGGGCTGGTCGGCATTGCGCACGGACAGCTCGCCGAAGTGGCCCATGCCGGCGATGGTTTCGTATTCGCCATGGTTTCCCGGGGCGATGACGACATGCTGGTGCGCCGCGGCCTGTGGCGATGCGCGGCGCATCGCCTCGCTGATTGCCAGCGTGCTTTCGATGGTCGGGTCGCCCCAGGTGTTGATCACCAGCGCCGGCGTGGTGATGCGGTCGGCATCGGTGACGTAGTCCAGGTCGTTCCAGCCGGCGTCACCGAGCGGCATCCCGATGAAGTCGTCGTAGGCGTTCGCGCCAGGCCGTGCGCGCCGCACCAGTTCCTGCACCGGCAGCTGCGACAGCACGCCGACCATGCCGGGAACGTCCGGCGACCCCGAGTGCGGCATCTTGCCGCCGTGCCGCGAGAACCAGCCCGCGGTGCCGGCCAGCTGCAGCACGCCGCCTTCGAACGCGCCGAAGTACTCGGCATTACCGGCGAGCAGCCCGGCCGCGCCACCGGCGGCGCCCGGGATCATCGCCGCGTGCGCGGGATGGTTCGCCCGCGCCAGCGAGTACTGCAGTTCACCGAGCGCGGAGCAACCGATCGTGCCGACCTTGCCGTTCGACCACGGCTGCTGCGTGATCCACTCCAGCGTCGCCACGCCGTCGCCGGTGGCATGGCGCCAGGGCACGAAGCCTTCGCCCTCGGATTCGAACTTGCCGCGCACGTCCTGCACCAGCACCGCATACCCGTTGCGCGCGAAGAACATCGCATCGCCCAGCGCTTCGCCGTAGCGCTTGCGGTTGTAGGGCAGGCGGATGAAGACGGTGGCCAGCGGGCCGCTGGCGCCGCGCGGCCGGTACAGCGTTCCGGCGAGGCGGACGCCGTCGGGCATGGTGATCCAGACGCGGTCGTCGATGCGCACGTTGAACAGCAACGCCCGCGCCGGAACCTGCCAGTGCGCCGGGATGTAACCGCGCAGGGTGTAGACCAGGCCGGCGGCCACCGAGGCGACCATCAGGCTCGTGATGATCAGCAGCCACCAGAAGGAAGCGGGTCGCACCGCGGACAAATCCATCTCCAAGTCGGCGTTCCTTGCGGCGCGCGCATCAGCCGGACACGTTCAGTCGGGACTGTCGCCAGTCAGCGCGCGACGCTTCGGTAAACGCATGGAACCGTGCCTGACGGCCAGCCTGCCGGCCACTCAGGGGGCCGCGCAAGTGCTCCCGGCGATGATCGCGCGCAGGCGCTGGGCTTCGGCCTGGGCGTACACGCGGTTGTCGCCGCCGCCCACCGACTGCGACTCGACATCGTTGAGCCGCTGCGCCCAGCCCTGGCACAGGAGGTTGTCGGGAACGGCCTGGCACTGGTCGTCGACCATCTGGCAGGCCGAGCCCGCGCCGGCGGTCGCATTGGTTCCGTCCAGGCCGGTCACCGCCAGCGGGATGCAGCGCGGCGGCGGCTGCGCCTCGTCGCCGAGGTAGCGGTGGCCTTCCCAGGTGCGGCACTCGAACAGCGGCGGCGGTGGTGTGCGCGCGCTGCGGTCAGGGGCTGGCGTCGCGGGTGCGGGCGCGGTTGGCGCGGGTGCGGCCGTTGCCGGCGCCGGTGCGGCAGCCGGCGCTGCGGGCGAGGGTGCCGGCGGCGCGACGGGAGTGGTGCTGCCGGACAGGAACTGCTGGCGCGACTGCGCTGGCGCCGGCTCCACCACGCGCTTGACCTCCTTGCTGCCCTTCGGACACGGCGTGCCGTTCTGCAGCGTCACCGCGCCGCTGGCATCCGTGCAGCGATAGATCGCCACCTGCGCCTGCGCGAGCGGCGCAACGGCCAGCAACAGCAGCAGAACCATCAGGCGTTGACGCGCGACGCTCCCCCCGGTCAATCGCATCAGGCGCCACCGCAATCGTTGGCCAGGCGCGCATCGATGCCGCGCTGCTCCACGTCGATCTGCTGGCGTTCGCTCTGCAGGGCGCTGTTGTAGGAGCGCCCGAGGTCCCAGCGGCGATCGCGCAGGCGCGCGCAGACTTCCTGCTGCGGCAACTGCGTGCAGGTATCGCGAACCCAGCTGCCCGGGCCGTAGGGGTCATACACGAACTGCCCGCCGATCGGCGGCCCCGGCTGCGTGCCCGAAGGCCGTCCCGGTCGCCCGCCGATGTTGTCGCCGAGCGAGGTGCGCGAATCCACGACGGGGTAGCCCAGTGCCCACAGCGGCATCCAGCGCGGATTGCCCTCGCCGGTTTCGCTCATGTAGTTGGCGCCGTCGGGCGTGGTGCATTCGTACATCGGCTTGGGTGGGGTCATGACGATGTAGCGCGTCGTCGACACCGGCGCCGCGGCGGCGGCCGTTGCAGCGGTTTTTGACGCAGCGCGCGCGGTCGTTGCCTTGGCCTTGGCGCTCTTCGGCGGATCCTTCGGGCGTTGCATTTCCTTCGCCTGCTGGGTCTCGCCCTTGTGGCACGGGGTATCGCGCAGCGTCAGCTTGCCGTCGCCGCCGGTGCACCGGTAGATGGTGATGTCGCCGGCGCGAGCGGTCGCCGCCGCCATCAGCAGGGGCAACGAGGCGAGCAGCATCAGCTGGAGCGGCGACATGCGCGCAGCATGCGCCGTTGCCGCGCGCTGCGAAAGGCATGGATGTGAAAAGTGCGGATGTGAAAAGTCTGGATGCGCGTACATGGCCGCTGCTCCCGTTGCCGCCGTCACTTCTGCCGTGTGTAGTCGATCTGCATCGTCTTGGCTTCCTTGCCGTCACGGGTCTCGTACATCTCGAACACCTCGTGGTCGTTGTCGACGACGCGTACGACCTGGCGCACCGGGATCTTCGCGCCGTTCGACGCCGGGTCGGCCATCTCGCCCAGGTAGGTGTAGGTCTTCGTCGCCGGGTCGTAATCGCCGTGCGAGACGAAGATGCCGGTCGAGCCGCTGTCCATCCAGGTGCTGTAGTACTTGCCGATGACGTTGTCGTAGCCGATGTAGCCGACGCCTTCGAACGGCTGGCCCATCCACTTGCCGCGGAAGTCCTGGCGGATGTGGCGGCCGCCGAGCACCAATGTGTTGGTCGCCGAACCGGTCTCGGTCATCGGCGGTGCGTTCGGATCCATCCACATCGTCTGCTTGGTGGTCCACTTGCCGACCATGGCGGCCAGCTGCTTGTGCTGCTCGCCCGGCTGCGCGGCTTTTTCCCACGCCTGCATCATCGCCTGCTGCTCGGGACTGAGTTGCGAGGGCTTGGTCTTCTGCTCCTGGGCCGCCAGCGGCAGTGCGGCGAACAACGCCAGCGCCAGCAGGGACATCTGCGCGATCTTCATGACGGCCTCCGGGGGTGGGCCT
>JBEVKG010000085.1:0-24129 GCA_040509765.1 Xanthomonas sp. | reverse complement strand
GTGGTGGTGTTGGGGATCTGGGCGGCAGTGAGCCTGAGCCCGCTGGCGATCGTGGCGTTTTTCGTCACCGCCCTCGCCCTGGGCGTGCTGATGACCCTGCCGATCGGCGGCGCGGACATGCCGGTGGTGATCTCGCTGTACAACGCCTTCACCGGCCTGGCCGTGGCGTTCGAAGGCTACGTGCTGGGCAACGAGGCGCTGATCATCGCCGGCATGATGGTCGGCGCCGCCGGCATCCTGCTGACCCGCCTGATGGCCAAGGCGATGAACCGGCCGGTCACCGGCGTGCTGTTCTCCAACTTCGGCGGCGGTGGCCAGGCGCAGGCGATCGCCGGCAGCCAGAAGCCGATCGAGGCCGGCGACGTGGCCGCGATGATGGCCTACGCCGAGCGCGTGGTGATCGTGCCCGGCTACGGCATGGCGGTGGCGCAGGCGCAGCACAAGATCTGGGAACTGGCGCAGCGGCTGATCGAACGCGGGGTCAAGGTCAAGTTCGCGATCCACCCGGTGGCCGGGCGTATGCCCGGGCACATGAACGTGCTGCTCGCCGAAGCCGGCGTGCCCTACGACCTGATCGCGGACATGGACGACATCAACCCCGAGTTCGCCAGCACCGACGTGTCGCTGGTGATCGGCGCCAACGACGTGGTCAACCCGGTCGCCAAGACCGATCCGGCCAGCCCGATCTACGGCATGCCGATCCTGGACGTGGTCAATTCCAGGAACGTCATCGTCATCAAGCGCGGCAAGGGCACCGGCTTTGCCGGCATCGAGAACGCGCTGTTCTATGCCGACAACACCCGCATGCTCTACGGCGATGGCGCCGAGGCGGCCGGCGCGCTGGTCAGCGAGCTGAAGGCGCTGGACGGCGGCGGGCACTGAGCCGTTGCGGGCGGGGTAGGGGGGGGGGCGTCGCGAAAGCTGGAGTCGTAGGAGCGGCTTCAGCCGCGATCGGGCATTGCCCAGAACGCCCAGCGCGGCTGAAGCCGCTCCTACAAAAAGCGATGCGCTCGTGGCGAAGGCGGATGATCGGGGTGCTATCGGGGCGCCACGACCATCGCCACCCCAGCGGCGTCCGCCGTGCTCCGGCCGTGCTCAGCGCGCGCTGAAATACGCAGTCGCCACGCCGATGCACAGCCACAGCAGATCGCCGGGGCTGTTGGCCAGCACGGTCAGGGTCCAGGCGTAGTGGGCGCCCATCTTCAGCGACGAATCCCATACGTTCAGGCCCAGCCCCGCGCCCATCTGCGCGGCGGCGATGCCCCAGTTGGCGGCGACGATCACCAGCACCGTGGTCAGCATCGCCACCGCGATGCGCAGTCGGCCGCGCGGCAGGTTGCCCAGGCGCAGCATCCAGGCGATCTCCAGCGCCACCACCACGGCCATCCAGCCGGCCTGGCGACCCAGCGACAGCGCCACCAGCAACCAGGCGATCAGTGCGGTGAAACAGCCCATGGCGAGCAACAGGGGCCACAGCCAGTGCGAGGGCCTGGCCGGCGTGGAGGAAGGCGGCATTCGATGTTCCCGGAGAAGGCGTACAGGATACTTCCGGCGCGCGTGCCGCGCACTCGGATAAACTGCACGACTTGCACCGACGGGGCCTGTCCCCATATCGCTCCCATGTACTCACGCAGCAGCGAACCTGTCCAATTCGAACGCGATTGCGCCGCGGTGATGGTGCCGCAGGGCGACGTGGTGACCCTGCCGGCCGGCAGCTACGGCTACATCACCCAGGCCCTGGGCGGCAGCTACACGGTGTTCGTGGAGGGCAACCTGTTCCGCATCGCCGGCAAGGACGGCGATGCCATTGGCAAGGAGTCGCCGCCTGGGCTGGAACTGCCGGAGGACGCCGGCGACGAGCAGGTCGAAGCCTTGATCTGGCAGCAGTTGCGCACCTGTTTCGACCCGGAGATCCCGTTCAACATCGTCGATCTGGGGCTGATCTACGACGTGACCATGCATGCGCGCGAGGATGGCCAGCGCACCGTCGAGGTCAAGATGACGCTGACCGCGCCGGGCTGCGGCATGGGCGAGATCCTGGTCGACGACGTGCGCAGCAAGCTGGAAATGATCCCGACCGTGGCCGAGGCCGACGTCGAACTGGTGTTCGATCCGCCATGGGGCCGGCATATGATGTCCGAGGCCGCGCGCCTGGAAACCGGCATGCTCTGAACCCGCGCGACGCCTCGCGCGTCGTGCCGGAGCCCGGATCCGGCGCCGCCGCTGCGGCCGCCATGCCCGGCGGCCCCGGCCATCCCTCGACTACCACAGGAATTCCCGGTGTCCGCTACCGAGCCGTCCACGCAGTTCCGCCTGATCCCGTCCACCGCCGCGCGCAGCGCCGAGGCGCGCGCGCAGATCCTCGCCGCGCCGGGCTTCGGCAACTATTTCACCGACCACATGGTCGCCATCGAATGGAGCCGCGAGCAGGGCTGGCACGACGCCGAAGTGCGCGCCTACGGCCCGCTGGCGCTGGACCCGGCCGCCTCGGTGCTGCACTACGGCCAGGAGATCTTCGAAGGCATCAAGGCCTATCGCCATGCCGACGACTCGATCTGGACCTTCCGCCCGGACGCCAACGGCAAGCGCCTGCAGCGCTCGGCGCAGCGCCTGGCGCTGCCGGAGCTGCCGGTGGAGCTGTTCGTGGAATCGCTGCGGCAACTGATCGCGGTCGATGCGGCATGGGTGCCGTCGGCGCCGGAGACCAGCCTGTATTTCCGTCCGTTCATGATCGCCAACGAGGCGTTCCTGGGCGTGCGCGCCGCGCAGAAGGCCGGCTACTACGTCATCGCCAGCCCGGCCGGCGCCTACTTCGCCAAGGGTGTGGCGCCGGTGGCGATCTGGCTGTCCACCGACTACGCGCGCGCCGCCAAGGGCGGCACCGGCGCGGCCAAGTGCGGCGGCAACTATGCCGCCTCGCTGCTGCCGCAGCAGCAGGCGCAGGCGCAGGGCTGCTCGCAGGTGCTGTTCCTCGACCCGGTCGAGGGCAAGTACATCGAGGAACTGGGCGGCATGAACGTGTTCCTGGTGATGCGCGACGGCAGCCTGGTCACCCCGGCGCTGTCGGGTAGCATCCTGGAAGGCATCACCCGCGACAGCATCCTGCAACTGGCCCGCGACCGCGGCATGCAGGTGGTGGAGCGGCAGGTGAGCATCGACGAGTGGCGCGACGGCGTGGCTTCGGGCGAAATCGCCGAGGTGTTCGCCTGTGGCACCGCCGCGGTGGTGACCCCGATCGGGCAGCTCAAGGGCAAGGACTTCGCGGTCGGCGACCTGACGGCCCCGGCCGGCCCGGTGACGCTGTCGCTGCGCCAGGAACTGACCGACATCCAGTACGGCCGCGTCGCCGACCGCCACGGCTGGCTGGTGCGGCTGGGCTGAGCCCGTACACCCGACGCCGGGGCGGCCGTCGGCCGCTCTGGCGTGGGTCTCGCGCCGCGTGGCGCAGGGTCCGACGAGGTCGTCGGACCCGCGCGGACGAGCTCCGCGCCGGTGCACCGTGGCGTCTGATGCCTCGGCGCCGAGTCTCCGCGCCGATGTCCTGCCGCCCCCTGTGAGCGCGTCCGCTCCCCGGGCGTTCCGTGTCCATCCCGGTGCGGCCGGGTGTCCTGCAGGTCGCGCGCCTGTCTGTATCCGCTGTCTCGTTCTCTTGCCGATGTGTCGCGCGGGAGCCAAAAAGTTGCCCTGAATTTGCCAAGTTTGGCGTCTGAAAATGTTGCACTGCAGCAATAATGAGGTCTGATTCTCTTTTTAAGATAGACACCCATTGCATTTCATCGTTTTGTACAACGGATTTCCGTCACAGCCTGCTCCATACGCACTTGTACTGAGCTAGGTTCGATGAATGGTCGGCAACGCGTGGGTCGACCGGGCTCGCAATGCACGCCAGGTTCAGGCAAGGCCGGACCGGTGCGGCGCGGAACACCGCCATCAGGCGGCTACTCAACCGAAAGGAAGTCCGAATGTCCGAAATGTCGCATCGTGGTTCGCGCCAGCGTCCGTGGCTGGTCGTGCTGGGCGCCTCTGCTCTCACCTCGCTGCTGCTGGCCACCCCAGCCTTCGCCGGTGACGTGAACCTCTCCGGCCTGTCTTCCGAACCGACCGTGCAGCGCTTCATCGTCAAGACCCGCGACGCCGCGCCGGTCAGCATCTCCAGCGCCTCCGCGGCCGCTGCGGCGCCCTCAGCGGCGTTGCGTGCGACCCTGCAATCGGCCGCCGCCGTCCTGCCGGCCAAGAACGGCCGCGCGCTCGGCCTGACCAGCCTGCGTCGCCTGGCGGTGGGCCCGGAAGTGGTCAAGGCCAGCCGTCCGCTGGACCGCGCCGAAGCCGAGACGCTGATGCGGCAGATCGCCGCCGACCCGAACGTCGAGTACGTCGAGGTCGACCAGCGCATGACCATCGCGCTGACCCCGAACGACCCGCGCCTGGGCGACCAGTGGGCCTTCGGCACCACCAACGCCGGCATCAACGTGCGTTCGGCCTGGGACAAGGCCACCGGCGACGGCGTGGTCGTGGCGGTGATCGACACCGGCATCACCAGCCACCCCGATCTCAACGCCAACGTCCTGCAGGGCTACGACTTCATCAGCGATGCGGACTCGGCGCGCGACGGCAACGGCCGTGACAGCAACCCGGCCGACGAAGGCGACTGGGCCGCCGCCGGCGAGTGCTACTCCGGTTCGCCCGCGTCGAACTCGAGCTGGCACGGCACCCACGTGGCCGGCACCATCGCCGCGGTCACCAACAACGGCACCGGCGTGGCCGGCACCGCGTTCAAGGCCAAGATCCTGCCGGTGCGCGTGCTCGGCAAGTGCGGCGGCTACACCTCCGACATCGCCGATGCGATCACCTGGGCCTCCGGCGGTACCGTCAGCGGCGTGCCGGCCAACCAGAACCCGGCCGAAGTGATCAACATGTCGCTGGGCGGCAGCGGCACCTGCTCGAGCACCTACCAGAACGCGATCAACGGCGCGGTCAGCCGCGGTACCACGGTGGTGGTGGCGGCGGGCAACAGCTCGACCAACGTGTCCAGCTCGGTGCCGGCCAACTGCAACAACGTGATCGCGGTGGCGGCCACCACCTCGTCGCGGGCCAAGGCCAGCTACTCGAACTACGGCGCGGGCATCGACATCTCCGCACCGGGCTCGAACATCCTGTCCACGCTCAACGACGGCACCACTACCCCGGGCAACCCGAGCTATGCCTCGTACAACGGCACCTCGATGGCGACTCCGCACGTGGCCGGCGTGGTCGCACTGATGCAGTCGGTGGCGCCGACCGCGCTGACCCCGGCGCAGGTGGAAAGCACCATCAAGAACACCGCGGCCAGCTTCTCCTGCTCGCAGGGTTGCGGTGCCGGCCTGCTCGACGCCAACGCGGCGGTTACCGCGGCGCAGAGCGGCAGCACCGGTGGTGGTGGTGGCGGTGGCGGCGGCAGCAGCAACGAACTGCAGGACGGGGTGGCGGTCACCAATCTCAGCGCCAATACCGGCTCCTCGCTGAACTACACGGTCAAGGTGCCGTCCGGTGCCAGCAGCCTGGTGGTCAACATCTCCGGCGGCAGTGGCGATGCCGACCTGTACGTGCGCTTCGGCAGCGCGCCGACCGATTCGGCCTACGACTGCCGTCCGTACCGCAGCGGCAACACCGAGTCCTGCACCTTCAACTCGCCGCAGGCCGGCACCTACTACGTGCGGGTCAAGGCGTACAGCACGTTCTCCGGGGTCAGCCTGAAGGCCGACTACTGAGGCACTCCGTCGCGGCGGCTGCGCCATGGCCGCCGCGCACCTCCCGGTGCCGGAGCGCAGTGGTCGGCCAGGACGCCGCCGCTGCCACTCTCGGTCGCCCCGTGCTTCGGCGCGGGGCTTTTTTTATGGGCAAAGGGCGCGCGCGCTGTCGCCTGGCGCGCGATTGCGCCAGGCCATGCCGGCCATCGCAGTCTCTGTCGCGGAGCTGGCCGAGGGCACCACCGTGCGGCGCTGCGTGCCCACCGACGCGGCGGCGCAGGCCGCTACTCGCACAGGTCGCAGGCGCGCGCCTGCAGCGCGTCGAGGACCTGCGCGGCCTCCATCTCCAGCAGCAGGCCACGCTGCCCGGCATTGAACCACACGCTGCCCGCGCCCAACGCCGATTGTTCCACCAGCACCGGTGCCGGCCGCTGCTGGCCCAGCGGGCTGATGCCGCCGACCTTGTAGCCGGTGCGGCGCTCGGCCTCGGCGGCCTCCATCATCCGCGCCGCCTTGCCGCCCGCGGCCGCGGCCAGCTTCTTCAACTGCACGCGGCGATCGGATGGGACCACCACGCAGACCGCGCGCGTGTCGACCCAGGCCATCAGGCTCTTCAGCACCCGCTCCGGCGGCAGGCCCAGCGCCTGCGCGGCCTGCAGGCCCTTGGCAGCGGCCTCGGCGGCGTAGTCGTAGGGATGCAGCCGATAGCCGATGCCGGCCGCGTCCAATGCCTTGGTTGCGCGCGTGGCCTTGGACATCGCGATCGCTCAGGCGGCTTCGAAACGGTTCGCGGCCACGTTCTTGCGCACCTTCTGCGGGTCCCAGATCCGCCCGTTCATGGCGATGTAGACGCCGGCCGGCAACGACTGCACCGCACCGACCGCGCAGCCGATGTTGAACTCGGCGTCGGAGCCGCGGAAGCGCGCCGGGTTCAGCGCACCGGTCATCACGATGGTCTTGCCTTCGATCGCCTGCAGCACCTTGCCGGTCTGCACCATCGAGTCGGTACCGTGGGTGATCAGCACGTGGCGCGCGGACTGCGCGGCGATGGTGGCGCGGATCAGTTCGCGGTCTTCGTCGGTAATGTGCAGCGAATCCTTGCGGATGATCGGGATCACGGTGAAGCGGAAGGTCACGCCCAGTTCCTTGAGGATCTGGCCGATCTGCGGGTCGCCGATCTGGTAGTCGGACTTGTCGTCGAAGTAGATCTTGTCGATCGTGCCGCCGGTGGTGACGATCAGGAGTTCTTCCATTGCCGTTCCTAGAAGCATGTCGGGACGCGGCCGTGGCCGCGCAGTCCCTTCATGATACCGGGCGCGGCGGGGCGGCCGCTCAGTCGCGCCCGGCCGCGCCGCGGCGGCGGGCGAAGCGCGCGCGGATGCCCGGCGCGCTGGACAGGCCCACCACCAGCAGCGCCAGCAGCAATTCGGCCCAGCCGTAGCCACGCTGCGGCGGGTGGCTCCAGGCGGTCATCACCCCGTGGCTGAACCACAGCAGCGCGCCGACGCCGCTCCAGAACCGCGCCAGCGCCGAGCCGCGCAGCACGCCAATGGCCAACAGCAACGGCGGCAGCGCGAATACCAGCAGGGCGGCGAGACGGTGGCGATCGTCGTGGAACCAGGCCGCGAACAGCGCCGCCAGCACCAGCAGCGTCACCCCCAGCGCCACCCGCAGGCGCGCGCCGCTCATGGCGCCGCCAAGCGTTGCGCGATGTCGGCCAGGCGCCGGCCGAGCGCGCGCGCCAGCTGCGCTTCTTCCTCGCTGGGCTGCGGATCGTCGTCGGCACCGGCGACGTGGCTGGCGCCGTACGGCGTGCCGCCGCTGCGGGTGCTGCTGAGCAACGGTTCGGTGTAGGGAATGCCGACGATCAGGCAGCCATGGTGCAGCAGCGGCAGGTGCATCGACAGCAGGGTGGCTTCCTGGCCGCCGTGCAGCGACGCGGTCGAGGTGAACACCGCCGCCGGCTTGCCGGCGAGGGTGGCGCTGGCCCAGTCGGCGCCGAGCCCGTCGATGAAGTGCTTGACCGGCGCGGCCATGTTGCCGAAGCGGGTCGGGCTGCCCAGCGCCAGGCCCACGCACTCGCGCAGGTCGCTGGCATCCACGTACGGCGCGCCGCTGTCGGGCACCGGCGGTGCGCTGGTCTGGGTGACCGCCGCCACCGGCGGCACGGTGCGCAGGCGCGCAGCCATGCCCGGCACCTCGCCGACGCCGCGCGCGATCTGCCGCGCCAGGCGCGCCACCGAGCCGCCGCGGCTGTAGTACAGGACCAGAATCTCGGCCATGCGGCCCTCTCGTGGATCGGAACGGCCGCCAGTATCGACGATGCCGGCGTCCATGCGCATCGGGTACCCTTGCCCGATGCAGCCGCTGGACACCGTCAATCTCTGGGCCGACCGCCTGCGCGACCGCGCGCGCATGCGCAGCTTCGCCGGCTTCCTGTGGCGGCGCTTCCTCGACGACCGCCTGTTCCAGGCCGCGGCCTCGCTGGCCTACACCACCATCTTCGCGCTGGTGCCGCTGGCGGTGGTGGTGTTCGGGGTGCTGTCGGCGTTCCCGGTGTTCGACAAGTGGAGCGACCAGCTCAGCGACTACATCTTCTCCAACTTCGTGCCGGCCGCGGCGCGCTCGGTGGAGTCCTACCTGCGGCAGTTCTCGGCCAGCGCCGGGCAACTGACCACCGCCGGCGTGATCGCGCTGGTGGTGTCGCTGCTGATCACCCTCAACAGCGTCGAGCAGACCTTCAACCAGATCTGGCGGGTGGTGTCGGCGCGGCCGCAGCTGACCCGGTTCCTGGTGTACTGGACCGTGCTGACCCTGGGCGCGCTGCTGGCCGCGGCGTCGCTGGCGGTGTCGGCGCGGTTCTTCGCGCTGCCGCTGTTCAAGACCAGCGAAGGCCGGATGCTGGCGCAGGTGGTGCTGAGCGTGGCGCCGGTGCTGATCGAGTTCGTCTGCATCACCCTGGTGTACCGGGTGGTGCCGCACCACACGGTCAAGCTGCGCCACGCGGTGCCGGGCGCGCTGCTGGCGGTGCTGCTGCTGGAATTGGTGAAGTGGGGGTTGAGCCTGTACCTGGGCAGCTTCCAGTCGTACCAGCGCATCTACGGCACGGTCGCGTTCGTGCCGATCTTCCTGCTGTGGATCTACCTGAGCTGGATCGCGATCCTGCTCGGCGCCTCGGTGTCCTCCTCGATCGCCGCCTTCCGCTATCAGCCGGCCTCCATGCGCCTGCCGGCCGGCTACGAGATCTACGGCCTGCTGCGCCTGCTCGGGCGCTTCGCGCAGGCGCGCCGGCAGGGCAAGGGGCTGCAGGAGGACCGGATCCTGGAGCTGGAGCCGATGCTGACCGACTCGCTGGTGCAGGAACTGCTGTGCGAGCTGGAACGCATCCGCCTGCTCAGCCGCACCGAGCAGGGCGACTGGATGCTGGCCCGCGACCTGGGCGACGTGCCGGTGGCCGAGCTGTACGAAAATTGCCAGCTGCGCATCCCCGTCGTCGAGACCTATCTGCCGTGCCGCGACGACGCCCTGGGACAGGCGGCGTGCCGCGCGCTGGACGAACTGCGCCTGCCGTTGCGCGACGTGCTCAAGCGTCGCGTCGGCGACCTCTACACCGAGATCGGAGACCTTGCATGACCGCCATGCGCCTGTTGTTGCCGCTGTTCGCCGCCGCCGCCCTGCTGGCCGGGTGCGACCGCCAGCCCACCCCCAAGCCGGCCGACGGCACCGCGACCACCGCGCCGTCCTCCGCGCCCAAGGCACCGCCCGCCCCGCCAGCGCCGGAGGCGCCCGCCGCACCGGCGGCCGGACCGTCCGTGGTGCAGGAGACCCGGCCCGAGCCGACCCTGAAGATGAAGGCGGTGGATGGGCGCGAGTACGACCTGGCCGCGCATCGTGGGAAGTGGGTGGTGGTCAATTTCTGGGCCACCTGGTGCGCGCCATGCCTGAAGGAGATGCCGGAGCTGTCGGCCCTGCACGTCATGCGCGACAACATCGAGGTGGTCGGCCTGGCCTACGAGGACATCGAGCCGGCGGAGATGCAGGCGTTCTTGAAGCAGCATCCGGTCGCCTATCCGATCGTCATCGTCGACACCTACGCGCCGCCGGCCGACTTCGCCACCCCGCGCGGCCTGCCGATGACCTACCTGATCGCGCCCGACGGCAAGGTCGCCAAGCAGTTCCTGGGGCCGGTCACCGCCCACG
Organism: Xanthomonas sp.; assembly: GCA_040509765.1. Classification (GTDB taxonomy): domain Bacteria; phylum Pseudomonadota; class Gammaproteobacteria; order Xanthomonadales; family Xanthomonadaceae; genus Xanthomonas_A. The sequence continues at coordinate 14,203 of JBEVKG010000085.1, read as the reverse complement.
ACATCGAAACCGCGATCGCCGCTGCCGGTGGCCCGGCGCCGGGCAAGGCGTGAGCGGCGCTGCGGATTGACGCGGTGCTGTTCGGCAAGGGGGGCGAGGGATTGCGCATGCGCACAGGCGCCCAACCACGTTCCCGACAGGGGTCAACGGCCTGCGGTCACGATGGCGGAAGCCGCGGAAGGGTCCTGGTCGCGCGCGCTGGCCGAGCCAGTGCAGGCGCCGGTGCGTGCCGGCGGCGGGCAGGCGTGCGTAGGTGTCGGCCATGACGACGACTGCGTCGGTGATGACGATGCAGCTGCGCGATGGCGCAGACGCTTTCAGCGTCACCCGCGTCGAGGCCGAACGATCCAGTTGCATCGGATTTTTCGCTGTCGGTCGCGGCGGGAGTCCTTTGCGTCATCTCCCGCTACTGCAGTCCCTCGCCAATCGCGGATGCACGGTCATCGCCCCGCATTTCACCCTGCTGGCGTCCGCCATTCCGACGAAGGAAGAGCTGGATACCCGCATCCGGCGGTTTGAAATAGCGGCGGATGGCTGTACGCGCGCGGACCAGCCGATCGTCGGCATCGGCCATTCGATAGGCGCCGTGACCTTGCTGGTGCTCGCCGGAGGCCAGGCACGGACCCTCGCGGGAGAGCGCGTGGTCGTCGGCTCCACATGGAGGTTCGCCCGGCTCGCCCTGTTGGCGCCACCGGCCGATTTCTTCAGGCATCCCGGCGCGCTCGATGACGTGGATGTGCAGACCTTGCTCCGCGTCGGCGCAAAGGACACGATGACGCCTCCCGCCCATGCGGAATTTCTGCAGGAAAGGCTCGCGCAAAAGGCACCGGTCGCACTTGCCCTGGACGAGAATGCCGGGCATTTCACTTACATGGATGCGTTGCCGCCCCAGGTCAGCGACCCGCAGCCCGACCGCGACGCCTTTCTATCCGCGTTGGCCGATGCGGTCGGCAGGTTCGTCACGGCCTCTGGTTGAACGGCACGGCCAGAACCAGCGAGCGGCGAGCGGACGCAGACAGCTGTTTCCAGCAAGCGTCACCAGTGGATTCCCTCGCGGCCTCGCATCGGGTCCGTACGCCGCACTGCAGACCCCATCCCGGCGCGCGACTCTTGCCTTACACGGGAAACGAGGCGATCGGTTCCAGCAGCCCGAACTTTTCCTTGTGCAGCTTGTGCTTGAGCGGCGGCAGCTCCAGGTCCGGTTCGTGCAGGCGGGTTTCCGGCAGTTGGTCGAGCAGGTGCCGGATCAGGGTCAGGCGGCCGCGCTTCTGGTCGTTGAAGTCGACCAGGGTCCACGGCGCATCGTCGCGGTGGGTGGCTTCCAGCATCGCTTCGCGGGCGCGGGTGTAATCGGCGTACTGGCTGCGCGACTTCAGGTCCACCGGCGACAGCTTCCAGCCTTTGAGCGGGTCGTGCAGGCGCTCGGCGAAGCGCTTTTCCTGCTGCGCCTGGTCCACGCACAGCCAGTACTTGAACAGGCGGATGCCATCGTCCACCAGCAGCCGCTCGAACAGCGGGGTCTGGCGCAGGAAGGTGTGGTACTCGGCATCGCTGCAGTAGCCCATGACCCGCTCCACGCCGGCGCGGTTGTACCAACTGCGGTCCATCAGCACGATCTCGCCGGCGGCCGGCAGGTGCGCGATGTGGCGCTGGAAATACCATTGCGTGGCTTCGCGGTCGGTCGGCTTGGGCAGCGCCACCACCCGGCACTGGCGCGGGTTCAGATGTTCGGCGATGGCCTGGATCGCGCCGCCCTTGCCGGCGGTGTCGCGGCCTTCGAACAGCACCAGCACGCGCTCGCCGCTGTGCTGCACCGCCTGCGCCATCGCCATCAGTTCCAACTGCAGCGGCTGCATCAGGGCCTTGTACTGCTTGCGCTTGAGATGACTCATTTGCTGCTCCGCTTGCGGGTACCGGTGCCGGCCATGCTGCGCGCCACTTCCAGCAGCGCGCCCTGCTGGCGGGCGTCGAGGGCGCGGTAGGCCTGCAGCAGATCGTGTTCGCCGCGGGTGCGCGCCGGGTCCAACTGGCTGGCCAGTTCGCCGAGCAGGGCACCGGCGGGGACGCCGAAGGTGCGCGCCAGGGCGGTGAGCTGGGCGCGTCCGGGCAGCTTCTCGCCGGCCATCCAGGCCTTGACCGTGGCCGCGCCGGCGCGCGGGATGGCCGCGGCGATGTCCGCGGCGCTCATGCCGCTGGCCTTGGCCAGCAGGCGCAACGTGGTGTCCAGAGGCATGCGGGAGTCCAGGTCATTCCTTCAGCCGCGGGCGCAGCGTGGCCAGGTTGCAGGGGCGGGTACGGGCATCCAGTTGCGCGGCGATGATTCGCTCCCAGGCCGTGCGGCAGGCCGAGGTGGAGCCGGGCAGGCAGAACAGGAAGGTGGCGTTGGCCAGGCCGGCGAAGGTGCGCGACTGCAGCGAGGAGGTGCCGATGTCCTCGACGCTGATCGCGCGGAACAGTTCGCCGAACCCCGGCATCTGCTTGTCCAGCAGCGGCAGCAGCGCCTCGGGCGTGGAATCGCGGCCGGTGAAGCCGGTGCCGCCGGTGACCAGGATGCCGTCCACCTCGGGATCGGCGATCCAGGCCGAAACCGTGGCGCGCATTCGGTAGCGGTCGTCCGGCAGCAGCTCCCGCGCGTGCAGGCGATGGCCGGCGCCGCCGAGGGCGGCGACCAGGTAGTCGCCGGAGCTGTCCTGGTCGAGGCGGCGCGTGTCCGAGACGGTCAGCACGCACAGGTTCAAGGCGATGAAGTCGGCGTTGGCGCTCATGCCGGCAGCCTAGCCGCTCGCCCGGCCGGCGTACAGCCTGGGCGCACCGGCGCTTCAGCTACGGTGGCGCCGGGGCCGCCGCGTGCTGGATGGACGCCGGGACGCATCCACCCGATGCAGACCGTATGGCGCGTCGGTGCGGGGTGAGGCCGATGCCCGTGCCTAGTCGCGATCGAGCCGCTTCATGCTGAGGATCGGGGGATTGATCAGGCGATTGCCTGCGGTGAATCGCGGGAGGGTGGCGCCCTCCACGTGCATCCACGCGTCCTTGCTGCGGACGTGGAGGAACGTGGTGTTCTTTTCGGCGAAACCATCGGGGTCCACGCGCAGGAACACGGTGCCGTTGCCATTCGCCGCGCCGGTCATGCGGACGGCGGCGTCGTGGTGATCGTGGCGGTGTCGGCGTTGCGCGCGACGCCGATCGGGACTTCGAAGGCCATGGGCGAGTCTCCTCATCGATCGGACACGGATGTGGGCGGGCCCCGCACGGCACGTCGGTCGCCGCGCAGTGCCGCGCGACCGGGCCACTCTCGTTGGCGCGGGAGGAGGTGGCGCTCGGTGCAGGACTGATTGCCGAGGGGCACACGCCTGATCGCGGCGTGGCGGCGCGGCGGACGTTCATCCGGGACTGTAGGCAGCGGGTCGTGCAAGATGCGGTCGGTCGATTCAGGCCGATGTGTGCGTTGGGCCGCCGCTCATGCCAGGGCCAGCGTCCTTGGCCGGAAGCGGCGCACGCTGGCGGCACGATCGGCGGCCAGCGGCAGGCGCTCGGGCTCGCGCTGCAATGCGCGTCGTTGTGCCTCGGCGCTGTGCCACTCGGTGCATTCGAGCAGGGTGCGGCCATCGTCGGACAGATACAGATGCGAGGCGATCAGGCCGCGTAGCGCATGCGCGCCATCCTGCAGGGCCGCGAAGGCGCTGTCGGCGCGGCGCTGCGCCTGTGCCGCATCGCGTGTCGGGATGCGGGTGACCACCACACAGGACGCTTCCCGATGCGGGTCGGACACGCCGCTGCGAATGCGCCGGTAGCGCCGCAGCGTCCGCCGCAGCGCCGGCAGGCGTGCGCGCAGCAGTCCATGCAGTTCGGGCGCCGCGTCGCAGCAGCAGCGTGCGTACAGCAGGTCGGGGGCCTCGCCCAGGGATTCCATCCAGGTCAGGGCATGCAGGCGGTGGTCGCACAGGCCGCGCACGCAGTCGAGCAGCGCGGTACGTTCGGGCAGAGGAGCCTCGGCGAGCAGCATGCTGTGCGTGGGCGTGGGCGTGGGCGTGGGGGGCGACAGCGACATCGCGGGATCTGCACAGGGAGCGTGTGTGCAGTGTCGGACCTCAAGTCTGCTTGAGGTCAAGCCTTCCGGCCGGTCTGGATGACGCAGGTGGGTATGCAGACGCTGCGCCTCGCGCGGCAGACCGGTGGGTGCTTCGGTGTGATCTGCAGGGAGGGATCGTCCCCATCGCGGGGTGTGTCGTGGTTGCACGCGCTGGGCGGCCGACGGATGCGGTGCAGCGTGCTGTCAGCGGCGGCCACAGGCGATGCGCCGCCGTGTCTCGCCTATGCGCCATGTACGCCGCGACGGTGCAGTGCATGCGGAAGCGATCAGGCCGACGCTGTGCCCTGCCAGCCGTGGCCTGCCGCGGTGTCGCGCAGCAGCGCGGCGAAGTCGTCGGCGAAGCCCTGCATGTCGAACAGGCCGCTGTCCGTACGCCGCACTCGCAGCCGCTCGCGCACCGCCTGCAGCGCCGCGGGATCGCGACCCAGGCGCACTGCGGTGGCGACGAACGCCGCATCGTCGGCGGCGTTCATCTCGTCCAAGCCGAGATGATGGTTGAGGCTGCCGGCCACGCGCGCGGCGAAGGTGCTGCCGGGACAGGTCAGCACCGGGCAGCCGGCCCACAAGGCATCGGACGCGGTGGTGTGGGCGTTGTACGGATGCGTGTCGAGGAACAGGTCGGCGTGCCGGTAGCGCGCCAGATAGTCGGGGTGCGCCAGCTTGGGCATGAAGCGCAGGCGTGTCGGTTCCACGCCGGCGGCCGCGGCGGCCGCACGCAGCCGGTCGTCGGCCTGGCCCGGGCCGGACAGCAGCCACAGCACGCTGTCGGGCACCTGCCGCAGCACCTCCAGCATCCGCGCCATGCTGCGTGGACCGAGCTTGTAGCTGTTGTTGAAGCAGCAGAACACGGTGCCGCGCTCGGGCAGGCCGCAGTCGCGGCGTGAGGGCGGGGTGCCGACGGCGCGGGTGTCGTCGGAGGGCTGGAAGGCGCGCGGCAGCCGCAGGACCCGCTCGCTGTAGTGCGCGGCCAGCGCCCGCGGCAACGCCTAGGCCTCGCCGATCACGTAGTCGCTCCCCGGCGCGCCGGAGGTGCCGGGGTAGGCCCGCCAGTTCAGCTGCACCGGCGCCGGGCGCAGCGCCAGGACTTCCGGCGTGCCGCCGCCGCCCCAGCCGCGCAGATCGAACAGCAGGTCGATGCCGGCGTCGCGGATGCGCTCGGCGATCTGCCGATGCGGCTGCCCGGCCACCGCGTGCCAGGCATGCGCGGCCGCCTGCAGGCGTGCGCGGAGCGCGCTGCGGTCATCGCCATTGAGCGCGAACAGGTGCACCTGCAGATCGCCGCGCGCGCGCAGGCGCTCGAACAGGGCGACGGTCAGCAGGCCGGTGGGATGCGCGCCGAAGCCGTTGGACAGGAAGCCGATGCGCGGCGCGCCATCGCGGCGCACCTGTGCAGCGGGCAGCGGCGCGAGGCTGCGCGCCAGCGCCTGGGCACGGTTGCGCGCGCAGCGCAGTTGCTCGTCCGCGCCCGCGTCCTCGTTGAGGAAGGCGAACGGTTCGATCGCCGGATGTCCCTGTCGCACGGCGCCGCGCACCTGCTGCGACAGCGCGTCCAGCCCGCGCCAGTCGCACAGCTTGCGCCGCCAGTTCAGCAGGTAGGCGGCGATCGACGGCTCCTGCGGCAGCAGGGCGTGCGCATGCGCATAGGCCTGCGCCGCGGCTTCCGCTTCGCCGTTGTCTTCCAGTGCGTGGCCCAGCCAGACCGCGATGCCCGGGTGCTGCGGCGCGCGCTGCAGTGCCTCGCGCAAGGCCTGCGCGGCTTCGGCATGGCGGCCCTGGGTCCAGCGCACCCGACCCAGCCGCGCCAGCGCCTCCGGATGACCCGGGCGCACCTGCAGCGCGCGCAGTGCCGCCTGTTCGCCGGCCGCCACCGCGCCGGCGCCGAGTTCGGCGTCGGCGAGCATCACCCAGGCCAGGAAATCCTGCGGATCGCGCCGCACCGCGGCGTGCAGTTGCAGACGTTCGTCGGCGCCGCCGCCGTTCATGCGGGCGTGGTGGCCGCGATCGATCGCAGGCGGCGCGCGCTCATGGCGCCAGCGCCTTGGCATAGTGCTGTGCGCTCAGGTCCTGCTGCCAGCCGCAGGCGCGGTACAGGGCCTGCGCGGCGCGATTGTCCTGCGCCGTCTCCAGCACGATGCGCACTGCGCCGTCGTTCGCGGCGTGGCGCTCGGCGGCGTGCAGCAGCGCCTGCGCCACGCCGTGGCGGCGGTGCGCAGGCGCCACGTACAGATCGTTGAGGATCCACAGCCGTGCCGCCCGCACCGAGGAGAAGGACGGGTACAACTGCACGAAGCCGACGGCCTGCGCATCGCGCTCGGCCAGCAGCACGACCGACTCGGCGTTGGCCAGCCGCGCGGCCAGGAAGGCGTGCGCGGTCGCCGCATCCGGCGCCTGCCCGTAGAACTGCCGGTAGGCATCGAACAGCGCCACCAGCGCCGGCAGGTCGTGCGCATCGGCCTGGCGCACGCGCACGCTCATGGGCTGTCGCTCAGGCGCGCCAGTTCGTCGACCTGGTGCTCATGGCTCAGCCGTCCGATCAGCGCATCGAGGTCGCCCTCGATCACGTTCGGCAGGTCGTACAGGGTCAGGCCCTCGACGCGATGGTCGGTGATGCGGCCCTGCGGGAAGTTGTAGGTACGGATGCGCTGGCTGCGGTCGCCGCTGCCGACCTGCAGCTTGCGGTCCTGCGCCTCGGCCGCGGCCTGCTTGCTGCGTTCGGCCTCCAGCAGCTGCGCCTTGAGCCGCTTCATCGCCTTGTCGCGGTTGGCGTGCTGGCTGCGCTCGGTCTGGCATTCCACCACCACGCCGCTCGGCACGTGGGTGATGCGGATCGCCGACTCGGTCTTGTTGACGTGCTGGCCGCCGGCGCCGGAGGAGCGGAAGGTGTCGATCTTCAGGTCCGCCGGGTTGATCGCGATCTCCTCCACGTCGTCGGCCTCGGGAATGATCGCCACGGTCGCCGCGGAGGTGTGGATGCGGCCCTGCGATTCGGTCGCCGGCACGCGCTGCACGCGGTGCGTGCCGGATTCGAACTTCAGCCGGGAGTAGGCGCCGCGGCCGACGATGCGCGCCACGATCTCCTTGTAGCCGCCGTGCTCGCCCGGGCTGTCCGATTCCACTTCCACCTTCCAGCCCTGGCGTTCGGCGTAGCGCGCGTACATGCGGAACAGGTCGCCGGCGAAGATCGCCGCCTCGTCGCCGCCAGTGCCGGCGCGCACTTCCAGGAACAGGTTGCCGTCGTCGCGCGGATCGCGCGGGACCAGCAGCAGCGCCAGTTCGGCGTCCAGCTCGGCCAGGCGCGCCTGCGCGGCGCCGATTTCCTCCTCTGCCAGTTCGCGCAATTCCGGATCGGCGCGCATCGCCTCGGCCGAGGCCAGGTCGGCCTTGGCCGCGGCTTCGGCCGCCAGCGCGGCGGCGACCGGCTCCAGTTGCGCGAACTCGCGCGAGTAGTCGCGGAAGCGCGCGTTGTCGCTCACCACCTCGGGGTCGGACAGCAGGCGTTCGAGTTCTTCGCGACGCTCGGCCAGCGCCTCCAGCTTACGGCGCAGGGTCGGTGTCATCGGTCTTCAGGATGGGATGGAAATAGCCCGGCTTCTCCGGGAACAGGCGCTCGGCGGCACGGGCCAGGTCGGCGTCGCCGCGCAGCGCCGCCTCGCGCAGCGCGGCGGTGGGCGGATGCAGCAGGCGGTTGGTCAGGGTGTTGGCGAGGAACTCCAGTACCTCGTCGGCGGGCTTGCCGTGCGCCAGTTGTTGCCGAGCCTTGGCCAGCACGTCGTCGCGGGTGCTGTCGCCGTGCGCGCGCAGGCGCTTGAGCGGCGCCTGGCGGGTGCTGGCCTGCAGCGCCTCCATGTAGCGCACCACCTGCAGGTCAATGATCGCCTCGGCCGCTTCGGCGGCCTCGCGGCGGCCGCGGCGGTTGTCCTCGACCGCGCGCTCCAGGTCGTCGACGGTGTACAGGTAGGCGTCGGCCAGTTCGGCCACGCCGGCCTCGATGTCGCGCGGCACCGCCAGGTCGAACAGCAGCATCGGCTTATGTTTGCGCGCGCGCAGCGCCTGCTCGACCTGCGCCCGCGTCACCACCGGTTCGCGCGCGGCGGTGGCCGAGAACACCACGTCGGCCTCGTGCAGGTGGCGCTCCAGCTCGCTCAGCGGCAACGCCACGCCGCCGTGGCGGCTGGCCAGTTCCTGCGCATGGGCGAGGGTGCGGTTGGCGATCAGCAGGCGCCGCACGCGGCCCTCGCTGAGATGCTTGGCGGCCAGTTCGATAGTCTCGCCGGCGCCGACCAGCAGCACCGTCGATTCGCTGAGCCGGGCGAAGGAGCTTTGCGCCAGGCGCACCGCGGTGGAGGCGACCGAGACCGGATTGGCGCCGACCCGGGTGTCGGTGCGCGCGCGCTTGGCCACCGAGAAGGTCTGCTGGAACAGCCGGTCCAGGCGGCTGCCCATCGCCCCTTGCTCGCGTGCCAGCGACCAGGCGTCCTTCACCTGGCCGAGGATCTGCGGCTCGCCCAGCACCATCGAGTCCAGCCCGGTGGCGACCCGGAACAGGTGCCGCACCGCGTCCGCGTCCTGGTGCTGGTACAGGTAGCCGTGCAGGCCGGCGGCGTGCGAATCCAGCCAGTCGGCCAGGTGCTGCGCATCGCCGGCGATGGCGTACAGCTCGGTGCGGTTGCAGGTGGACAGCAGCGCCGCCTCGGCGACGTCGGGCAGCGCGCGCAGCGATTGCAGCGCGCGCGGCAATGCGTCGCCGGCGAATGCCACCCGTTCGCGCAGGTCGACCGGCGCGGTCTGGTGGTTCAATCCGAGCACCCACAACGTCATCTGTTCAGTTGCTTGCGATAAGCTGCTGGCCATTCAGGGCCCCATTTTACGGCCCGGCCGCTTCCGATGCCCGCATTGATTCGCATCCGTACCTTTCTGCTGCTGTCCGCAATCGCCGCCGTGGCCGCGCCGGCCGCGGCCAAGGCGCCGAGCTCCGCCCAGGACGTGATGACCCCGGTCCTGGCCGGCGAGTTCGCCCTGCAGGCCGGGCAACTGGCCGACGCCTCGCGCTGGTACCTGCAGGCCGCCACCGACAGCCCCGGCGACGCCGGCCTGGCCGAGCGCGCCACCCGCATCGCCATGCTCGCCAACGACAGTGCCGCGGCCGCCCAGGCGCTGGCGCTGTGGCGGCAGCGCGCGCCCGAGTCGCTGGCCATGCGCAGCGCCGAGGCGTCGCTGGCCCTGCGCAACGGCAACCTGCGCCAGGCGCGCGGCTTGCTGGTGGCCTTGCTGCGCGACAAGGATCCGCGCGGCTGGCGCTTCGCCCTGATCGCCCTGGTCAGCGGCAACCGCGATCCGGAAGTGGCGGCCAAGGCCCTGGACCAGTTGCTCGACGCCAACGCCATCCCCGACCAGCTCGAGGCCTGGCAGGAGTTCGGGCGCCTGGCGCTGCGCCTGGACCAGCCCAAGCTGGCCGAGCGCATCGTCGATCAGTTGGTCAAGCGCTTCCCGCAGGAGCCGCGTGTGGCGCTGCTGCATGCCACGCAGTTGCAGCAGGCGGGCAAGACCGAGCAGGCGCGCGCGCTGCTGCAGGGCGTGGAGCCGAAGGTGGCGGGCGACCCGGAACTGCGCACCGCGCTGGCCTACGCTTACGACGCCACCGGCGACACCGCCGCCGCGGCGCGGGTGCTGGCGCTGGGGCCGCAGACCACCCAGAACTACGGCCTGCGCGCCTCGATGCTGGCCAAGCTGCAGGACAACGCCGCCTTGACCGCGCTGTACGACGAGCTGCGCAAGGGCGCGGACCGGCCCGATCCGGAGCGGCGCCTGCTGCTCGGCAAGATCGCCGAGTTCCTCAAGCGCAACCAGGAGGCGGTGGACTGGTACCGCGGCGTGCCGGGCGGCCCGCTGCGCAGCGAGGCGCGGCTGCGCGCCGCCGGCGCGCTGTACGCGCTGGGCCAGAAGGACGCGGCCTTCGCCGAGGCGCGCGCGCTGCAGGACGATGCCGAGGCCGACGATGCCGCGCGCCGCGACGCCTACGTGCTGGAGGCGGAGCTGCGCCAGCGCAGCGGCGACGACGCCGGCGAGCTGCAGGTGTTCGAGCGCGGCCTGGCCGCGTATCCGGACGACAACGCGCTGCTGTACGCGCGCGGGCTGTCCTGGGAGCGCCGCGACCGCATCGACCGCGCCGAGGCCGACCTGCGCAAGATCCTGGTCACCGAGCCGGAGAACGTGGCGGCGCTGAACGCGCTCGGCTACACCCTGGCCGATCGCACCAAGCGCTATCGCGAGGCGCTGCAGCTGATCGACCGCGCACGCACCGCCGATCCGGACAATGCCGCGATCATCGACAGCTACGGCTGGGTGCTGTATCGGCTCGGCAAGACCCAGGAGGCGCTGGTGCAACTGCGCCGCGCCTGGAGCCTGGTGAAGGATCCGGAGATCGCCGCGCACATCGGCCAGGTGCTGTGGGAGCAGGGCAAGCGCGAGGAGGCCAACAAGTACTTCGACGAGGCGCGCAAGCTCGACCCGGACAACCGCGCGCTGCGCCGCGCCCTGGACCAGGTGGCGCCGTGAGGCGTGGTCTGCGCACCGCCTGGGCGCTGGCCGCCGGGCTGCTGCTGGCCGGTTGCAGCGCGCTGCCGACACGCCCCCCGGCGCCGGTCGCCGCCGCCGCGCCCGATGCCGCCGCGCAGCAGGCGGAGGCGGCGCGCGCGCAGTGGCTGCAGGCGCATCCGGACTGGTCGTTCCAGGGCCGGGTGGCGATCAGCAAGGGCCGCAACGGCGGCAGCGGCCGCATCGACTGGACGCAGCAGCAGCGGCAGTACCAGGTGCAGCTCAGTGCGCCGGTGACCCGGCAGAGCTGGCGCCTGATCGGCGACAGCCACTCCGGGGCCGGGCGCCTGGAAGGCCTGGAAGGCGGTCCGCGCGAGGGCGAGAACGCTGAGCAGCTGCTGCTGGAGGCGACCGGCTGGGACATTCCGGTCAACCTGCTGCCGGACTGGGTGCGCGGGCTGGTGGCGACCGATGCGCAGGCGCCGGAGCGGGTCGACTACGACGCGCAGGGCCGGCCGCACACGCTGCGGCAGATGGGCTGGGAGATCGAATTCCAGGACTGGTACCCGCCCGGCGATGGCCGTCCGGCGCTGCCGCGGCGCATCGAGGCGCGCAACGGCGACGCCAAGGTGCGCCTGCTGGTCGACGCCTGGACCGTGCCCGCCTCATGAGCGGGGGCGCGGACGGGGGCTGGTCGTCCTGGCCGGCCCCGGCGAAGCTGAACCTGTTCCTGCAGATCACCGGCCGCCGCGCCGATGGTTACCACCAGTTGCAGACCGTGTTCCGCCTGCTGGACTGGGGCGATACGGTGCACCTGCGGCCGCGCGCGGACGGGGTGGTGGCGCGGATCGGCGCCTCCGTGGTCGGTGTCGCCGAGGCCGACGACCTGCTGGTGCGCGCCGCGCGGCTGCTGCAAAAATCGGCGAATATCGCGCAAGGTGTGGATATCCGCGTCGAAAAGCGCATCCCGGCCGGTGGTGGCTTCGGCGGCGGCTCGTCCGATGCGGCGACCGCGCTGGTGGCGCTGAACGCGCTGTGGGGCGCCGGGCTGGACGAGGACGCGCTGGCCGGCCTCGGCCTGTCGCTGGGTGCGGACGTGCCGGTATTCGTGCGCGGGCGCGACGCCTGGGCCGAAGGGGTGGGCGAACAATTGACCGCGCTGGCGCTGCCGCCGGCCTGGTATGTGCTGGCCGATCCGGGGGTGCACGTGCCGACCGCGGCGCTGTTCCAGTCTCCGGATTTGACGCGGGATGCTGCGCCCGCGAAAATAGCGGACTTCGTTTCAGGTTTCCTGCTCGGCAACGCGTTCGAGCCGGTCCTGCTTCGCCGCGAACCGGCCGTCCAGGCCACGTTCCAGGCGCTTGCGCGGATCGGCACGCCACGCCTGACCGGGTCGGGGAGCGGTTGTTTCGTCGAGTTCGCCGATCGCGCTGCCGCCGTGCGCGCGCTGGCGCGCTTGCCGGACGGGATGCGCGCCTGGGTGGCAGCCGGCGTCCCGCGTTCGCCGCTGCTCGACGCGCTGGAGGCTTGACACACGGTTTACGCAGGGGCGTCGCCAAGAGGCCCAAGGCACCAGGTTTTGATCCTGGCATTCGTAGGTTCGAATCCTACCGCCCCTGCCATTTGGAGATGCAGATCCTTCTGCAAAAGCCCGCACAGTCCATGTGCGGGGATTCAACGGGAAAAGCATCGCTTCTCCTCCGCTTTCCGATTCGCCCTGTTTCCGTCGCCACACGCTCTTTGCAGCCACCCGAGAGACTCCTCATGCAAGACCAACGCAACCTGCTGGTGTTCTCCGGCAACGCCAACAAGCCCCTGGCCAAAAGCATCTGCCGCGAGTTGGGCGTGCGCCCCGGCAAGGCGATGGTGTCCAGCTTCTCCGACGGCGAAGTGCAGGTGGAGATCGAGGAGAACGTGCGCCGGCAGGAAGTGTTCGTGATCCAGCCGACCTGCGCGCCCAGCGCGGAGAACCTGATGGAGCTGCTGGTGATCATCGACGCGCTCAAGCGCGCCAGTGCCGCCAGCGTCACCGCGGTGGTGCCGTACTTCGGCTACTCGCGTCAGGATCGGCGCATGCGCTCCTCGCGCGTGCCGATCACCGCCAAGGTCGCGGCGAAGATGTTCAGCGCGGTCAACGCCGACCGCGTGCTGACCGTGGACCTGCACGCCGACCAGATCCAGGGCTTCTTCGACATCCCGGTCGACAATGTCTACGCCTCGCCGCTGCTGCTGGCCGACATCTGGCGCGCCTACGGCACCGACAACCTGATCGTGGTGTCGCCGGACGTGGGCGGCGTGGTGCGCGCCCGCGCAGTGGCCAAGCGGCTGGACGATGCGGACCTGGCGATCATCGACAAGCGCCGCCCGCGCGCCAACGTGTCCACGGTGATGAACATCATCGGCGACGTCGAGGGCAAGACCTGCGTGCTGGTCGACGACATCGTCGACACCGCCGGCACCCTGTGCGCCGCGGCCGCCGCGCTGAAGGAGCGCGGCGCGCTGAAGGTCGCCGCGTACTGCACGCACCCGGTGCTGTCCGGCCCGGCGGTGAGCAACATCACCAATTCGCAGCTGGATGAACTGGTGGTCACCGACACGATTCCGCTGTCGGAGGCCGCCCGCGCCTGCGGCAAGATCCGCCAGCTCAGCGTCGCCGAGCTGCTGGCCGAAACCATTCGCCGCATCGCCTTCGGCGAGTCGGTGAGTTCGTTGTACGTCGATTAAGGCCGGGAATGGGGAATCGGGAATAGGGAAACGCAAGCGCACATCTGGCGGTTGATTTTTCCATTCCCGATTCCCCACTCCCGGCTTCTCAGGCTCTTCTGGTCGCGGAAGAGTCATCAAAACCGCCGCGAGGCGGTTCATTCAACCAAGGTAGTAAACGCAAATGGCAACCACGCATGAAATCAAGGTTCAGCGCCGCGAAGTCGAGGGCAAGGGTGCGAGCCGCCGCCTCCGTCGCGACGGCCTGATCCCGGCCATCGTCTACGGTGGCGAGCTGAAGCCGGTCAACATCCAGCTTGACCACAACGAAGTCTGGCTGGCCAGCCAGAACGACTGGTTCTATTCGTCCATCCTCAGCCTGAGCCTGAACGGCGACGTGCAGAAGGTGCTGCTGCGCGATATGCAGCGTCACCCGTTCAAGCAGCTGATCATGCACATCGACTTCCAGCGCGTGAACGACAACGAGGCGCTGCACGCCTCGGTGCCGCTGCACTTCCTCAACGAGGACGTGTCCCCGGCCGGCAAGTCGGCCGAAGTGGTCGTCACCCACGAGCTGAACGAAATCCAGGTCGTGTGCCTGCCGAAGGACCTGCCGGAGTTCGTCGAAGTCGACCTGTCGGCGCTGTCGGTCGGCGACGTGATCCACTTGTCCGACCTGAAGCTGCCGGCCGGCGTCGAGCTGCCGGAACTGAAGCTGGGCAAGGAGCACGACGTGGCGGTGGTCATCGCCAAGCACGGCCGTGTCGAGGAAGAGCCGGAAGCCACCGACGCGGCGGCTGCCGCCGAGCCGGCCAAGAAGGACGGCAAGTAATCGCCTGCGCAGCGTCCGGACCCTCGGTCCGGGCGCGGCGG